>JBOGDQ010000339.1:0-14955 GCA_050742975.1 Jatrophihabitantaceae bacterium | reverse complement strand
TGAGCGCTCCCCACGACGCAACGCTGCTCGTCCTGGTGCTGATCCCGCTCGTCGGATCGCTCGCCGTCTTCGCGCTGAAGGAGACCCAGGCCAAGCTCGCCAAGCAGCTCAGCCTGGCCGTCTCGCTGGTCGTGGTCGTCTACGCGATCGTCGTACTGTGCACGTTCGACACCGGGCCGAAGGCCGCGCGCTTCCAGGACATGTTCAGCATGAACTGGATCAAGGCGTTCGGCGTGCACATCGCGTTCGGCGTCGACGGCATCGCGCTGGTCCTCGTGGCGATGTCGGTGCTGCTCGTTCCCGCGGTGATCCTGGCGTCCTGGAACTCCCTGGACAGCAAGGCCGGTGCCGAGGAAGCCACCGTGGCCGCCGCCGTGGGCACCGCGGCCACCGGTGCCGCGCGCCGACGCAGTGTGAAGAACTACTTCGGGCTGATCCTGCTGCTCGAGTTCTTCATGATCGGTGTGTTCACCGCTACCGACGTCTTCCTGTTCTACGTCTTCTTCGAAGCGATGCTCGTCCCGATGTACTTCATCATCGGCTGCTTCGGCGGTCCGCGCCGTCAGTACGCGGCGATGAAGTTCTTCCTGTACTCCCTCGTCGGCGGCCTGCTGATGCTGGCGGCGGTCATCGGGCTGTACGTCACGAGCGGCCGGGCGACCTTCTCCATCACCGACCTGATCGCGCATCCGATGCCGGACGACGCGACGCAGAAGTGGCTGTTCCTCGGCTTCTTCATCGCGTTCGCGATCAAGGCACCGCTCGTGCCGTTCCACACCTGGCTGCCCGACGCCGGCGCCGAGGCCCCGGCCGGCGGTGCCGCGCTGCTGGTCGGCGTCCTGGACAAGGTGGGCACGTTCGGGTTCCTGCGGTACTGCCTGCCGCTGTTCCCCGCCGCGTCGAGGTACTTCGCACCGGTCATCCTGGTGCTCTCGGTCATCGGCATCCTCTACGCCGCCTTCCTCGCGATCGGCCAGCGGGACATGAAACGACTCGTGGCCTACACGTCCGTCGCCCACTTCGGTTTCATCGGGCTCGGGATCTTCGCCTTCACCACGCAGGGTGGCACCGGCGCGGTGCTCTACATGGTCAACCACGGGTTCTCGACCGGTGCACTGTTCATCGTCGTCGGCCTGCTGATCGCACGGGGCAAGAGCCGCAACGTCGACGACTACGGCGGCGCAGCCAAGGTCACGCCGATCCTGGCCGGCCTGTTCCTGTTCGCCGGAATGTCCGCGCTGGCGTTGCCGGGCCTGAGCACGTTCGTCAGCGAGTTCCTGGTCATGGTCGGCACGTTCACCCGGCACAAGGGGTTGGCGATCCTCGCCGCAACCGGGATCGTCCTGGCGGCGATCTACATCCTGTATCTCTACCAGCGCACGTTCCAGGGTGCTGTCAGCGAGAAGGTCACCAAGTTCCGTGACCTGAACGCCCGCGAGATCTGGGCGGTGGCTCCGCTGCTGGTCCTGATCGTCTTCCTCGGCATCTACCCGAAGCCGGTGCTGAACATCATCAACCCGGCGGTGAAGGCGACGCTGAGCGACGTGCATCAGACCGACCCGGCGCCCCAGCTCGGCCCCGTCGCCGGAGGAGTCAAGTGATCTCACCCCACGAAACTTCTACGCAAAGAGCACTCCGAACTTTCGCGGGGGCCCCGAAATGACAGACTTTTTGCTGGCCGACGCGGCGCAGTCGATCACCACACCGTCGGTCGCCTACCGCGCGCTGATCCCGATCTTCATCGTGCTGGGCGCGGCTCTCGTCGGCGTCCTGGTCGAGGCCGCGGTGCCCCGCCGCGAGCGGTTCAACGCGCAGGTGTTCACGACGCTCCTCGGACTGCTGGCCGCGCTGGTCTCGGTCGCGCTGCTGCACAGCACGCGGGTCACCACACCCTCACCCGCCGGAAACGACAGCCCGTTCGCCGGCTCGCTCGCGATCGACGGAACGGGCCTGTTCATCCAGGGCACCGTGCTCGCGCTGGCGGTGATGGCCGCACTGCTCATCGCCGAGCGGAGCGTCGACGTCGGCAGCCCGATCGTCGCGTCCGCAGCCGTGGTCGTCGGTTCGGACGTCGACCGCAAGCTCTCGCGCACCGACCGCGTGCAGACCGAGGTCTTTCCGCTGCTGCTCTTCGCGGTCACGGGCATGATGATCTTCGCCGTCTCGAACAACCTGCTGGTCATGTTCGTCGCGCTCGAAGTCATGTCACTGCCGCTGTACCTGATGGCCGGCCTGGCCCGCCGACGCCGCCTGCTCTCCCAGGAAGCGGCGATGAAGTACTTCCTGCTCGGTGCGTTCGCGTCGGCGTTCTTCCTGTACGGGCTCGCCCTGCTGTACGGCTACGCGAACTCGGTCGACCTCACCGCGATCTTCACCGCGACGCGGACCTCGACGAAGTCCGACGTCCTGCTCTACGTGGGCCTGGCGCTGCTGCTGGTCGGCATGCTGTTCAAGGCCAGCGTCGCCCCGTTCCACGCCTGGACGCCCGACGTGTACCAGGGCGCGCCCACCCCGGTCTCGGCGTTCATGGCGTCGTGCACCAAGGTGGCCGCGTTCGGAGCGCTGCTGCGCGTGCTCTACGTCGCCTTCAGCAGCACGTCGTGGAACTGGCGGCCGATCATCTGGGCCGTGGCCATCGCCTCGATGGTGGTCGGCGCCGTGCTCGGGCTGACCCAGACCGACATCAAGCGCATCCTCGCGTACTCCTCGATCGCGCACGCCGGCTTCATCCTGGTCGGCCTGGTCGTGATCTCGAAGGAGGCCTCGGCCAGCGTGCTGTTCTACGTCCTCACCTACGGCTTCACCACGATGGCCGCGTTCGGCCTGCTGATGCTGGTGCGCGACGCCGACGGCGAGGCCACCCATCTGGCGCAGTGGTCCGGGCTGGCGCGCAAGAGCCCGATCGTCGCGACCGTGATGACGCTGCTGCTCATGTCGATGGCGGGCATCCCGCTCACCGCCGGCTTCACCGGCAAGTTCTTCGTTTTCAAGGCGGCGTGGCACACGGCCGGCCCGCTGGTCGTGCTGGCGCTGCTGTTCTCCGCGGTCGCGGCGTTCTACTACCTGCGTATCGTGGTGATGATGTTCTTCGCCGAGCCGCCGGAGAACGCGCCGACGATCGCCATTCCCGGCTGGTCGACGACGGTGGCGCTCACCGTCGGCGTGGTGGTCACCGTTGTTCTCGGCGTCTTCCCGCAGCCGATCCTCGACCTGGCTACCAAGGCTGCCGGGTCGCTGATCGGGTAGGTACCGTTACGCCCGTGACCCCTCCCGCGCTGGGCGTCGAGTTCGACGATCCCGAGTTGGAAGCATCCGTCCGCGCCGACCTGCTCACGATCGAGTCCGCGCTGCGAGCGGCGGTTCACTCCGACGACGAGTTCGTCAACGGGGCGGCGAGCCATCTCGTCTCCGCGGGGGGCAAGCGGTTCCGCCCGCTGGTCAGCACCCTGGCCGCGCACTTCGGCGACTCGCGACGGATCGAACTGGTGCCCGCCGCCGTCGTCGTCGAGCTCACGCACCTGGCGACGCTGTACCACGACGACGTCATGGATGAGGCCCCGGTGCGGCGCGGTGCGTCCTCGGCCAACGCTCGCTGGGACAACACGGTCGCGATCCTGACCGGCGACTTCCTGTTCTCGCGGGCGTCCACCCTGCTGGCCGACCTGGGCGCCTACGCGGTCCGGCTGCAGGCGCGGACGTTCGAGCGGCTGGTCATCGGGCAGATCCGCGAGACGGTCGGGCCGAAGGACGGTGCCGATCCGATCGAGCACTACCTGGCCGTGCTCGCGGACAAGACCGGCTCGCTGATCGCGACGGCAGCCGAGTTCGGTGGGCACTTCGCCGGGGTGGACGAGGGCACGATCGTCAGCCTGCGCGAGTACGGGGAGCAGATCGGCGTCGCGTTCCAGCTCAGCGACGACATCTTGGACATCGCGTCGGACTCGGCCGAGTCGGGCAAGACGCCGGGCACCGACCTGCGCGAGGGAGTGGCCACGCTGCCCGTGCTCTACGCGCTGCGCTCGAACGACCGGGCCGGCAAGCGGCTGCGCGAGCTGGTCGACCATCCGATCGGCGAGGACGCCGAACTCGACGAGGCGCTGGTCCTACTGCGCGCCTCGTCGGCTCTGGACGAGGCGCGCGAGGCGCTGCGCGGCTACGCCGAGACGGCGCGCGAGGCCCTGGTCAGCCTGCCGGACGTGCCGGCCCGACGTGCCTTGCACACGCTGACCGACCTGGTGATCGACCGCTCCGGTTGACGGGCCCGGGGCGCGACCGCAGGTCGGGCCAAGTCAAGCCAGGATCGAGACCTGCACGGGCCGCGACACCGAGCGTGTAACGATCTTCCCCCGACACCGCTACGCCGGTGAGGCGCCCGTGCAGGCTCCAGAGATAGTGAAGCGATGGTCCGCCCGGGAAGCAACTTCCTCGGTGCTGCATTGTCGCGCATCGTCGGCTGACATCGGGCATTGGCCCGATTTGGTACACCTCGACTGGCACGCGAGCGACAAGTATCCGACACGACGCGCACTCGGTCAGATCCAGCGACGTAGCTCCGGCGTCCGGCTGAGCGTGCCGCGCGCGGCGGCCGCTCGGCCCAACGCCCAGGCCAGCAGGGCTCAGTCGGGACCCACGACCGCCACCGGATCGCCGTCACCGTCACCACATGTCCAGACCGTCCCGCCGAGCTCGGTCGTCGACGGTAAGCCGACCTCGATCCGCAGCGGCGTGGAGGCTCGCTCGGCCAGGCCGGCCGCCAGGTCGGGCAGCAGGTGCGAGACGAACGCCGCCGGCCAGGCGTCGGCCCGGTAGGAGCCGCCGAGGTCGATGCGGTGGATCTCGACCTCGCGCCAGCGGGCGAGGACGTAGTCGCCGACCGTCCGGTCGTCGCAGTCCCGCGCCCAACCGTCGGCGTCCACGGCCTCGGCGAACACGCGATCGAGCCGCTCGCCCGACTCGGTGACGTCGGCCAGCAGTTCGGCCGGGGCGCGTCCGGCACCGGCCTCGATGTCCGCGTTGCGCCCGTCCTGGCCGTTCGGGTATCGCGGCACCCGCTCGCCGCGCAGCGCGCCGGACACCGTGCGGGCGACGGCGTCGGCGTTGCGGGCCAGGTGGGTGAGGACGTGCCCGCGGCTCCAGTCCGGCAACAGCGACGGAGCGTGCACGTCGGCGTCCGACCACCGCTCGCCGGCCAGGCCGCTGAGCAGCGCGGCGTTCGACGAGCGGAGATCCTCGAGGCGGTTCGTCATGCCCTGATCGTGGCAGACCGCTCAGATGGCGACGGCCTCGGCCGCCTCCGCGAGCCCCGACGCGCGCCGCTGGCCGCACACCCCGTCGACGGTCAGCACGATGAGGGCGACCCACACCAGCGCGAACCCGATGAGCTCGGCCGTCGGGAGCGGCTCGTGCCGGATGCCGACCCCCACTGCGAACTGCAGCACCGGGGCGAGGTACTGCAGCAGGCCGAGCACGCTCAGCGGCAGGCGTCGGGTGGCCGAGGCGAAGAACAGCAGGGGGACGGCGGTGACGATGCCGGTGCTCGCGAGCAGCAGGCTGTTGCCGACGCTGACCTCGCCGAAGGCCAGGTTGCCCTGGAACCCGATGGTCACCAGCGCCGCGAGCGCGGGCAGGAACAGCACGCTCGTCTCGACCGCCAGCGAGTCGACGGCCCCGACGGACGCCTTCTTCTTGAAGAAGCCGTACAGCGCGAACGAGGTGGCCAGGGTCAGCGCGATCCACGGCAGGTGGCCGTAGTCGACGGTGATCACCACGACCGCGACCGCGCCGATACCGACCGCTACCCACTGCGCGACGCGAAGCCGCTCGCCGAGCACGAGGACGCCGAGCAGGATCGTGAACAGCGGGTTGATGAAGTAGCCCAGGCTCGTCTCGACGACGTGCCCGCTGTTCACGCCCCAGATGTAGGTTCCCCAGTTGACCGTGATGACCACCGCGGCCAGCGCGAGCAGGGTGCGCTGCCGCCGGTTGCCGAGCACCGCCCGCAGCCCGCCGTAGCCGCCGGAGAAGCGCAGCACCACCATGACGACGACGAGCGACCACACCATCCGGTGGGCCAGGATCTCGATCGTCCCGGCCGGCTCGAGCAGCGGCCAGAACAGCGGGAACAGTCCCCAGAGCAGATAGGCGGCGGCGCCGTACAGCAGACCCTTTCGGGTCTCGGCGTCCTCGTGCACACCCTAAGGCTACGGGGGCCGGCCGGCCGCCGGCCCCGGCCAATGGACGGTCGCTGGACGGGTCAGTGCAGGTTGCGGAAGAACCCGATCAGCGCGTAGACGTCGTTGCCCTGCAGGCCGGACAGGATCGAGCCGACGACGTCGGAGTACGAGCGCACCGCGTCCACGTACCACTCGCCGCCGCTCTGGCTGACGTCGATGCCGACGTTGGTCACCCCGTCGATCAGGTCGGTGAACGCCTGCCGCTGCGCCGATGTCAGCTGCGGCTGGCCGCCGAGCCGGCCGAGCTGGCTGGTGACCAGGTCGATCAGGTCGTTCGCGCACATGTGCTTGGAGTCGCTGCCGATCGTCACGTCGAAGCAGCCGTTGGCGACGGCGACGCGGACGTGGTTGCCGCCGGCCTCGACGTCCAGGCTCTTCAGGATCAGCCGCTGCCCGCCGGAGATGTCCTTGTGGGTGAACTGGATGTCCTTGATCGTGAACGGCGCCGGGTGGCTACCCGAACCCGCTGCCTGCACGATGAGCTGGCCGTAGTCGTGCAGCACGGCGAGCTCGTCCGGCGACGCGAGTTCGATCGCCCGCTCGTAGTTCTGCTGCGACAGCGCGGTGATCAGCTCGCGCACGGCGTCATCGGCCGACGACGCGCCCTTGTTCGGGATGCGGTCAGCGGCGCTCGGCGTGCCCTGGTGCGCGCTCGCGAGCGCGTAGTCGGCGATCGTGTAGAACAGGCTCGGGTACCACTTGCCGTCGACCTTCTCGGTCGCGATCTGGATCGGCTTCCCGCCGTCCTTCCTGATCGCCTGGCTGATATCGATCGTCCGGTTCGTCGCCGAGCCGGTCGGGATGCTCCCGTTGGGGAACGCGGCGTCGAGGAACTTCTTGGTCAGCGGGACCTTGGTGGCGTCGGCGTTCACCGTCACCTTGCCGGCGGTCAGCTGCACGATCTGCACGTGATCGTTGACGGCGATCGTCTTGGCACTGAAGGTGAGGCCCGTCGCGGCGACGTGGACGGCGGAGACCTTGTTCGGGTCCGCGGTGGACTGCAGCACGTTGAGCCGCTTGAGCTGGGCGATCTCGTCGCGGACCGGATCGGCCAGCGCCCGCTTCTCGCCCGGCGCCAGGTCGTCCAGCAGGCCGAGGAAGTCGGAGTTGTCGAGATCGCCGACGAGCTTCTGGACGGCCTGCTTCGGCGAGCCGGCACCGCCCTTACCGCTGCTGTCGGAGAACGCGACGTACGTCGCCACGCCGCCACCCGCGAGGACGATGACCGCTGCCGCACCCGCGATCAGCTTGCCGCGACCGCGCGGCTTGGTCGGCTGGGTGAGCGTGCCGGGCTGCCCGTACGGCTGGCTCTGCTCTGGCGGGCCCCACTGGCCCTGCTGCGGTTGCTGCGGTGGCCCCCACTGGCCCTGCGAGGGCTGGTTCCACTGGCCCTGCTGCGGCTGGTTCCACTGGCCTTGCGACGGCGGGCCCTGCTGCGGCTGGTTCCACGGTGGCGGCTGCTGCGGCCACTGCTCGCCCGGCTGGCCGGGGTTGGGACCATCGCTGGGCGGCTGGCTCATCGGTTTCTCCGGTCGTCGCGGACAAAGATCACGAAGCGAAGGGTAGCTGCCAGCAGGACCAGCGCGGTACCGGCGACCGTGCAGGCCGGTCCGGAGGCCTCCACCGACAGCGAACCCACCCGCGGAGCGGTCAGCGCGCCGGTGCCCACCGCGGCGGCCACGAGCGAGGTGAGGACGGCCAGCGCGAGGGCGCTGGAGCGGGCCCCGAACAGGTACAGCGCGACCACCGCCGCGCAGGCCAGGCTCACGGCGGGCCAGACGGACAGCGCACCGCGGGCCAGGCCGTCAGGAGCGAGCAGCCGCCGGATCGCGCCGTCGGTCTCGTAGCTGTTGCGCAGCACCCGGCCCGAGCGCAGCCACGGTAGGAACGTCCCGATCACGATGAGCACCAGCCCGACGGCGCCGACGGCCGGAACCGCGGTGACGTGCAGGCGGTCCGCGCGCGCGATGGTGGAAGGCGTCACCGTCACAGGCTACGGAACGGCGACCTGGATGTCGCCGGAGCGCGCACATCGGCCGGGTCGGGCCGGGTGGGCCGCACGTCGATCTCCAGCCAGCTCGCCGGAACCCGCAGCGGCTCGAACCCGATCTGCTGGTACACCCTGTGCGCGTCGCGAGTGGTGAGCGCGATGCGCTTGACGCCCATTGCCCGCAGCTCTTCTGCAACCGCGCCCACCAGCCACCGGCCGATGCCCCGCGCGCGCCAGGCCTCGTCCACGACGACGTCGCACAGCCAGGCGAACGTGGCGCGGTCGGTGACGGCGCGGGCCAGCGCGATCTGCGTTCCGTCCTCGGTGTAGACGCCGTAGCCGAGCGAGCCCGCGAGCGAGCGGGCCACGGTCGCCCGGTCACGGTCGCCGGCCCAGTATGAGCTGGCCAGCCAGCTGCTGATGCGGTCGACGTCCAGGCGGGCCGGATCGTCCGAGAGCGTCAGGCCGTCGTCCCGGGTCAGGTGCACGAGATCGAGCTCAGGCGACGGTCCAGGTGTCGACGCCGGCGAGTAGTGAGTCGAGCGCCGCCTCGTCACCCGGAGCCTTCGCCGCGGCGGTGTCCATCTGTTCGCGCATCAGGGTGTCGTAGACCGGACGCTCGACCGAGCGGAACACGCCCATCGGGGCGTAACGCGAGTCGACCGATGAGATCCGCGAAAGCGTGAACGCGTAGGCGGGGTCGTCGACGTGCGCATCGTGAATCACCACGCGCGTGTCGTCGGCCGCGACGTCGTCCTCGATGGACAGCGCGCCGTTCTCGCCGCGGACGACCGCCTTGCTGCCGACGCCGTTCGGGTCGAGAGCACCGAAGCGCATGGGCTGGCCGTGCTCCATGCGGATCGTCCAATCATCGCGGGTGTCGGCGTCCTTGAGGACCTCGAACGCGCCGTCGTTGAAGATGTTGCAGTTCTGGTAGATCTCGACGAGCGCGGTGCCTTTGTGCTCCGCGGCCGCGCGCAGCACCGACGTGAGGTGCTTGCGGTCCGAGTCCAGGGTGCGGGCGACGAACGTGGCCTCGGCTCCGAGCGCGAGCGACACCGGGTTGAACGGGTTGTCCAGCGAGCCCATCGGCGTCGACTTGGTGATCTTGCCGATCTCGGACGTGGGGGAGTACTGGCCCTTGGTCAGGCCGTAGATCCGGTTGTTGAACAGCAGGATCTTCAGGTTCACGTTGCGGCGCAGCGCGTGGATCAGGTGGTTGCCGCCGATGGACAGCGCATCGCCGTCGCCGGTGATGACCCACACGCTCAGGTCGGGGCGCGAGGTCGACAGGCCGGTCGCGATCGCAGGGGCGCGCCCGTGGATCGAATGCATGCCGTACGTGTTCATGTAGTACGGGAACCGCGACGAGCAGCCGATGCCGGAGACGAACACGATGTTCTCGCGCGGGATGTTCAGCTCGGGCATGAAGCCCTGGACGGCGGCCAGGATCGCGTAGTCACCGCAGCCGGGGCACCAGCGCACCTCCTGGTCGGTCTTGAAGTCCTTCGCCTTCAGTCCGAGGTTCGCGCCCTCAGTACTCATGGTTCCCTCGCAATGCTTCGCCCGTACTCATGGTTCCCTCGCAAGCTTCGTCCGTACTCATGGTTCCCTCGCAAGCTTCGCTCACGCATTCTCGGTAGCTCCTTGTTCGATGACGCCGGCGAGCATCTCGGCGAGCTCGTCGGCCTTGAACGGTAGGCCCCGGACCTGTGTCACGCTGATCGCGTCGATCAGGTACTTCGCGCGGATCAGCTGGGCCAGCTGGCCGAGGTTCATCTCGGGGATGACGACCTTGTCGTAGCGGCTCAGGATCTCGCCCAGGTCGGACGGGAACGGGTTGAGATGGCGCAGGTGCAGCTGCGCGATGGACTGGCCGGCGGCGCGGATCTGGCGGCATGCGGCGCCGATGGGGCCGTACGTCGAGCCCCACCCCAGCACCAGCACCCTCGCGTCGCCTCCCCCGCCGGCTACGCCCCCGTCGGCGGGGGTACCCCCACTGGGGTCGTCGACGACGAGCGGGGGCAGGCTGCGGGCAATGCCGTCGACCTTGGCCTGGCGGGTGCGGACCATGAAGTCGTGGTTGTCCGGGTCGTAGGAGATGTTGCCGGTCCGGTCGGCCTTCTCGATGCCGCCGACGCGGTGCTCCAGCCCCGGCGTGCCCGGAACCGCCCAGGCCCGGGCCAGCGTCTCGGGGTCACGAAGGTACGGCAGGAACTCGCCGTCGGCCCCGTTCGGCTCGGTGGCGAACTGCACCGACAGGTCCGGGAGCTCGGCCACCGACGGGACGCGCCACGGCTCGGAGCCGTTCGCGAGGTAACCGTCCGAGAGCAGGAACACCGGTGTGCGGTATGTGAGCGCGATCCGGGCCGCCTCGAGCGCGGCGTCGAAGCAGTCGCCCGGTGACTGGGCCGCGACGATCGGCACCGGCGCTTCGCCGTTGCGCCCGTACATCGCTTGCAGCAGGTCGGACTGCTCGGTCTTGGTAGGCAGCCCGGTGGACGGGCCGCCGCGCTGGATGTCGCAGACGACCAGCGGCAGCTCAAGCGAGACGGCCAGGCCGATCGCCTCGCCCTTGAGCGCGATTCCCGGCCCGGACGAGGTGGTGACCGCGAGCGCGCCGCCGAACGAGGCCCCGAGCGCCGTGCCGATGCCGGCGATCTCGTCCTCGGCCTGGAACGTGCGGATGCCGAACCGCTTGTGCTTGCTCAGCTCGTGCAGGATGTCACTGGCCGGCGTGATCGGGTAGGCGCCGAGGAACATCGGACGACCGGACCGCTTCGCCGCCGCGATCAGGCCGTACGCCAGCGCGAGGTTTCCGCTGATGTTGCGGTACGTGCCCGCTTCCTGCGTCGACGGCTTGACCTCGTACTGGACGGCGAACGCCTCGGTCGTGTCGCCGAAGTTGTAGCCGGCGCGGAACGCAGTGGTGTTGGCCTCGGCGATGTCCGGCTTGGACGCGAACTTCTTGGCGATGAAGTCCAGCGTGCCCTCGGTGGGCCGCGAGTACATCCAGCACAGCAGGCCGAGCGCGAACATGTTCTTGCTGCGGCCGGCGTCCTTGCGCGAGAGCTCGCTGCCCTCCAGCGCCTCGAGCGTCATCGCGGTCAGGTCGAGCGCATGCACCTGGAAGCCGTCCAGCGTGCCGTCCTCGAGGGGGTTGCTCGCCCAGCCGATGCGGGCCAGCGCGCGCGTGGTGAAGTCGTGCGTGTCGATGATCAGCGTGGCACCCTTCGGCGCGTCGCCGAGGTTCGCCTTCAACGCGGCCGGGTTCATCGCCACGAGCACGTCCGGGCGGTCACCCGGTGTCAAGATGTCGTGGTCGGCGAAGTGCAGCTGGAACGAGGAGACGCCGGCCAGCGTGCCCTGCGGCGCACGGATCTCGGCGGGAAAGTTCGGGAACGTCGCCAGGTCGTTTCCGAACAGCGCGGTCTCCTGGGTGAACCGATCGCCCGTCAACTGCATGCCGTCACCGGAGTCCCCGGCAATACGAATCACGACCTGATCGAGCTGCTGAACGTTCTTGGACATGCGGCTGGACGCCTCCCGGCATCGTGCGGAGTTGTGAGCCGCACCGCGCTGTGCGAGATCGCAACGGGTCCATCGTACGTAGCAACCGGTTCGTCGTACCGGTGGCATCGCTCACCGACTGGCCGGTTGTGGCCGCGCACATTGCTGCCAGGGCCGGTGCCTTCCCGAGGCGAGGCGAGCCATTTAGCGTGCGTGACGCACAAGTGAAAAGTCATCGACCCAAACGTCCAGATTTGACCTAGCTTGTGCCGCGACTTTGCCGGATTGAGTGATTGCGGCGGAGATCGCGGGTATCACGCCAAACAGCGCAGCCGCTGGGCAGTTCGCCAGCACCCCCGAGGCCGAGCGAAGAAGTTTTGAGGAGTGGTCGTGAAGGACCTGGTTCTGCCCGCCTTCGAGATGGACTGCCGTGACTGGCTCGTCGTCACTCCTGCCGAGGCCGGCCTGCCCGACGAGATCGCCGGTGCGCCGCTGCTGGCCGTGCTGAGCACCGTCGTGATCGGCGCCGAGTCGTTCGTGCCGGCGAGCGGCGTCCTGACCGTGGGCCTGCTCGACGGCGACGCGCCGCCGAGCCGCCGGCTCGGCCCGGACTGCGTAGCCGCCGAACTGGTCGACGCCGACGACAGCGAGGACTGCGTCCGGTACGTGCTGCCGGCCCCCGACCAGCGACTGGCCCTGCTCGCGGAGTTCACCCTGACCGAGGGGACCGACGCCGACGTCGTGGAGCGCATCGAGTCGCTGATGGTCTCCTTCCGCTGGGCCGCCTGAACCCCCCAATCGCGGCCTGGACCCCATTCCCCCGGGGCCCAGGTCGTGAGGGTGGGCGTCAGGTCCTGAGCTAGGTGACGTCCGTGACCTCGGTGATCCGCGCCGTGGCCACGTCGAACACGAAGCCCCGTACCTCGTCGCGGTTGGGGATCCAGCCGCAGCCACGCACCAGCGCGATCGACTCGCGCACCTTGGCCTGGACGTCGGTGAAGCCGGGGACATCCCAGCCCGGTTCCTGACCCGACTCGGCAGCGAGCTCGGAGCGGAACGCCGCGTCGTCGAAGGCATGCATCCCGCAGTCTGTGTGGTGCAGGATCATGACCTCCTGGGTGCCCAGGGCGCGCTGGCTGATCGCGAGCGAGCGCAGCACGTCGTCGGTGATCAGGCCGCCGGCGTTGCGGATGATGTGGGCGTCGCCGATGTCGAGCCCGAGCGCGGCGAAGGTGTCCAGCCGCGAGTCCATGCACTCGATCACCGCCATGCGCAGCTTCGGCCGCTTCGGCCGCGGCCCGGGGAAGCTCTCGATGTAGCGGTCGTTTGCGTGGACGAGGTGGTCGGTCGCGGACATGGTTTGCAGTTTTCCAGATCCACAACACGGTGGGAACGCGCCGGTGGGCGTCGCGCGTTGTACGTGGCGTGACCAGCGTGCAGAACGGACTCAAGACGGCCGTCCTGTTCGGGCTGCTCGGCGCCGTGCTCGTCGTCGCCGGCGGAGCCATCGCGGGCCGCACCGGGTTGATCGTCGGCCTGCTGATCGCCATTGCCGTCAACGGGTTCAGCTACTTCAACTCGGACAAGATCGCGCTGGCATCCATGCGGGCCCGGCCGGTCAGCGAGGCCCAGCAGCCGACGATGTACCGAATCGTCCGCGAGCTCGCGACCAACGCCCGACAGCCGATGCCGCGCCTCTACGTCGCACCGACCGACCAGCCGAACGCGTTCGCCACCGGGCGCAGCCCCCGGCACGCCGCGGTGTGCGCGACCGAGGGCATCCTCGCGATCCTGGACGAACGCGAGCTGCGGGCAGTGCTCGGACACGAGCTCAGTCACGTCTACAACCGCGACATCCTGATCTCGTCCGCCGCTGGGTCCATCGCCGCCTGCATCACCTTCATCGCGCAGTTCGCCCTGTTCTTCGGTGGCGGCGGCCGCGATCGCGACCGCAACCCGCTCGGCGCGCTGCTGATGATGATCCTGGGTCCGCTCGCGGCCGGGCTGATCCAACTGGCGATCAGCCGCTCGCGCGAGTACCAGGCCGACGCTTCGGGAGCCGCGCTCGCGGGGGACCCGATCGGCCTGGCGTCAGCACTGCGCAAGCTGGAGGTCGGTGTCGCGGCTCGGCCCCTTGCTCAGGAGCCGGCCCTGGTCACGACCAGCCACCTGATGATCGCGAACCCGTTCCGCAGCGGCGGGCTGGGCAACCTGTTCTCGACGCATCCGCCGATGGCCGCGCGGATCGCCCGGCTGCAGGAGATGGCTCGATCGGACCCGCGCTACCCGCGCTGAGCTGGCTTACCGGTAGTTGGTGAACTGCAGCGCGACGCCGAGATCGGCATTCTTGAGCAGTGCCTGGACGTCCTGGAGATGGTCCTTCTTCTTGCCCGACACCCGCAGCTGATCGCCCTGGATCGAGGCCTGGACGCCCTTCGGCCCCTCGTCACGGATCAGCTTGGCGATCTTCTTGGCGTCGTCCTGGCCTATTCCCTGCTTCATCGAGCCGGTGATCACGTAGTTCTTGCCCGAGAGCTTGGGCTCGCCGACGTCGAGGGCCTTCTGCGAGATGGAGCGCTTGATCAGCTTCTCCTTGAACACCTCGAGCGCCGCCGCGGCCCGCTCCTCGGTGTCGGCCTTGACGAGGATGCCGAGTTCCCCGGACCATTCGATGCTCGCGTTGGTCCCGCGGAAGTCGAAGCGCTGCGAGAGTTCCTTGGCTGCCTGGTTGAGCGCGTTGTCGACCTCCTGGCGGTCGATCTTGCTCACGACGTCGAACGACGGATCGGCCATCGGTACCTCCTGCGGGTGTTCGCTGCACCGACCGTAGCGGAGCGCCCGGTGGCCGGGTGCAGCGATCGGGTAGGCTTCCGTCCCGTTGCCGGAGTGTTCCGGTGCACGGCGGGTTGCCCGAGTGGTCAAAGGGAGCGGTCTGTAAAACCGCCGGCTCAGCCTACGTTGGTTCAAACCCAACACCCGCCACAACCCCCTGTGGGCCCCGGATTTCGGGGCCCACAGGCTTGTTTCGGGGGCCTCGTGGGATCGGGCCGAAGTGCAGCGGAGTGCCGCTGGAAGCCCCCGAATGCAGCTCAATGTCAGATCTCGCGGGATATATGCGGGATGAAACCGCCCCGGGCCTATGAACCTGATCTGATGATTTCGCGCTGGCCGATCGGATTGTCTTGGCCTCGCCGGCCAGCTTGACGCCGCCGGGCAGTTGGC
>JBOGDQ010000338.1:0-5073 GCA_050742975.1 Jatrophihabitantaceae bacterium | reverse complement strand
CGCCAGCACCGTGGGCATCCGGATGCCCACCTCCCGCGGGTCAGTGGCACCTCGTAGCTGTACCGCGCCCGCGTTACAGGTTGCACCGGCGCCACTGTCAGTCTCGGTGAGTTCTCGCGCGTAGGCGGACCTGGCAGATCCAATCAGCTGACAACCGCGGCCCGGCCTGAGGGACGTGGCCGAATGGCGACCGCTACCGTCAGGCTGCGCCGCTGGGCAACGTAGAACGGCCGGAACGCACGGATCTGCGCGAAGCTGGTCGGCAACCTATTCAACGAATTCCTGGCCCAGGACACTAGCGGCTTGTGCCCAGCGGCTTGTTCCTAGCGCTGGGGCTGCGGCCGATCAGACCGAATAGTCGCGGAAGCCCTTGCCGGTCTTGCGGCCCAGCCGGCCGGCGGTGACCAGCTGCTCGAGCAGCGGCGCGGGCGCGAACCCCGGCTCGCGGAACTCGAGGTACAGCTCACGCTCGATGGCGAGGGACACGTCGTTGCCGACGACGTCCAGCAGCTCGAACGGGCCCATCGGGTAGCCGCAGCCGACCTTCATCGCCGAGTCGATGTCGTCGGCGCTGGCGTAGTGCGCCTCGAGCATCTTGATCGCGTCGTTCAGGTACGGGAACAGCAGCGCGTTCACGATGAAGCCGGACCGGTCGCCACAGCGCACGGCATGCTTGCCGATTCGCTGCGTCACGTCCAGCGCTGTCGCCTCGACGTCGGCCGCGGTCGAGACCGTCGACACGACCTCGACCAGCTTCATGACCGCGGCCGGGTTGAAGAAGTGCAGGCCGATGACGTCGGACGGTCGCGACGTGGCCGCCGCGCACTGGATGACCGGCAGGCTGGACGTCGTGGTGGCCAGCACCGTGCCCGGGGCGCAGATGTCGTCCAGGTTCGAGAACAGCACCTGCTTGACGGTCAGGTCCTCGACCACCGCCTCCACCACCAGCTGCACCGACGCCAGGTCGTCGAGTCGGATCGTGCCGGTGATGCGGGCCAGCGCGGCGTCGCGGTCGGCCTCGTCCAGCTTGCCCCGCTGCACCGCCTTCTCCAGCGAGCGGGTGATCGAATCGCTCACCTTGGCCAGCTTCTCGGTACTGCGTGCCACGAAGATCACCTCGTAGCCGGCCTTCGCGAACACCTCGATGATGCCGGTGGCCATGGTGCCCGAGCCGACCACGCCGACCCGCGACACCTCGCGCGCGCCCGCAACCGCGGCGTCCGCGAGAGGCGTCAGCGCGTCGGTCACCACGTTCGGCGAACCCTCGGCGTCGTAGCTGTAGAAGCCACGTCCACTCTTGCGCCCGAGCAGGCCGGCGGTGATCATCTGCTTGAAGACCGGGGTGGGCGCGTGCAGGCGGTCGCGGCCCTGCTTGTACATCGTGTCCAGGATCTCGTACGCGGTGTCCAGGCCGATCAGGTCCAGCAGGGCAAGCGGGCCCATCGGCAGGCCGCAGCCGAGCTTCATCGCGGCGTCGATGTCCTCGCGGCTGGCGTAGCGCGACTCGTACATCGACGCAGCATGGTTTAGGTAGCCGAACAGCAGCGCATTGGCGATGAACCCGGCCCGGTCACCGATCGTGACATCAACTTTGCCCAGCCTCTGTGCGAACGCCTCGACGTCGTCGACGACATCCTGCTCGGTGACCACGCTGCGCACCACCTCGACCAGCTTCATCACCGGCGCCGGGTTGAAGAAGTGCATGCCGACGACCTTGTCCGGCCGCCCGGTCGCGACCGCGATCTCGGTGACCGACAGCGACGAGGTGTTCGTCGCGAGGATCGCCTCGGGCTTACAGATCTTGTCGAGCTGGGTGAAGATCGACCGCTTGAGCTCCAGGTGCTCGGGGACGGCCTCGACCACGAGATCGGCATCGGCGAGCGCGTTCAGATCCGTGCTGTAGGTGACGTGATCGAGCAGCGCCTTCTGCTCCTCGGGCGAGAGCTTGCCACGCGCGACGGCACGTCCGGTGGAGTTCTCCAGGTGCCCGCGGCCGCGCTCGACGGCCGCGTCGTCGTTCTCGATCCCGATGACGGTCAAACCGTTGCGGGCGAAGACCTCGGCGATCCCGGCTCCCATGGTGCCGAGGCCGATGACGCCGATCTGCTGGAACTCGCGTGCCATGAACGCATCCTCCTGTTGGGCAGTTGCCGAACCCTAGTCTGCCGCGCGCGGACCGGTCAGCAGAGGTGAGGGGTCACTTCACGCCTGCCCGCGCACCGGCTCAGAACAGCCGCTGGGACGGGTCGTCGATGCCGCGCAGGGTGTCGTAGTCGAGCACCACGCAGGTGATGCCACGGTCCTCGGCGAGCGTCCGGGCCTGGGGCTTGATCTCCTGCGCGGCGAACACACCGCGCACCGGCGCCAGCAGCGGATCGCGGTTGAGCAGGGCCAGGTAGCGCGTCAGCTGCTCCACCCCGTCGATCTCGCCCCGCCGCTTGATCTCGACCGCGACGGCCACCCCGTTCGGGTCGCGGGCCATGATGTCCACCGGTCCGATCGGTGTCGGGTACTCGCGCCGCACCAGGCGGTACCCGTCGCCCAGGGTGTGGATGTGCTCGGCCAGCAGCTTCTGCAGGTGCGCCTCGACGCCGTCCTTGACCAGGCCGGGGTCCACGCCGAGCTCGTGCGAGAAGTCGTGCAGGACGGACTCGATCGTGACGATCAGCTGCTCGCCGGCCTTGTTGGTGACCGTCCAGGTCCCGTCCTTCTCGAGCAGCGTGCACGGCGGACTCATCCAGTTCAGCGGCTTGTACGAGCCACCGTCGGAGTGCACGAGCAGCGAACCGTCGGCCTTGACGAGCAGCAGGCGGGTCGCCATCGGCAGGTGCGCGGTGAGCCGGCCGACATAGTCGACGCTGCACCGGGCGATGACAAGACGCACAGTCCGCGAGGCTACCGTTTGCGATATGAGCGATCAGCTGACCCTCACGCTGAACAACGGCGTCGCCATGCCCCAGCTCGGTTTCGGCGTGTGGCAGGTGCCGGACGAGCAGACGACCGCGGCCGTTTCCGCCGCGTTCGAGGTCGGGTACCGGGCGATCGACACGGCGGCCATGTACCGCAACGAGCGGGGCGTCGGGCAGGCCATCGCCCGCTCCGGCCTGCCCCGCGAGGACCTGTTCATCACGACGAAGCTGAACAACGGCGACCACGGGGCACAAGCTGCACTGAAGGCCTTCGAGCGGAGCCGCACGAGCCTGGGGCTGGAGTACCTCGACCTGTACCTGATCCACTGGCCGCTGCCGGCGCAGGATCGCTACGTCGAGACGTGGCAGGCGTTCGAGCGGCTGCTCGACGACGGCGCGGTGCGCGCGATCGGCGTCTCCAACTTCCATCAGAACCACCTGCAGCGACTGGCGGACGCGAGCGAGATCGTGCCCGCCGTGAACCAGATCGAGCTGCATCCGTACCTGACCCAGCCGAGCCTGCGCGAGTACGACGCGACGCGCGGCATCGCCACCGAGGCCTGGTCTCCGCTCGCGTCCGGCGGCGGTGTGCTCCGCGATCGCGTGATCACCTCGCTCGCCGACAAGTACCGCAAGACGACGGCCCAGGTGATCCTGCGCTGGCACCTGCAGCTCGGGAACCTGGTCATCCCGAAGTCGGTGACGCCGGCGCGGATCCGGGAGAACTTCGAGGTGTTCGACTTCGACCTGGACGTCGACGACGTGGCCGCGATCAGCGATCTGAACCGCGACGAGCGCACCGGCCCCGACCCGGACAGCTTCAACCCCTGACCCGATTGTGCAACCTCTGGCGGTCTGACGCCGGTCAGAGTTGCACAATCGGGTCAGGAGCGGGCCTGCTCGATCGCGTCCACGATCTGGCCGAGAACGTCGGTGATGGCGAAGTCCTTCGGGGTGAACACACGCGCGACTCCCGCTGCCTTCATCGGCGCGACGTCGGCCTCCGGGATGATCCCGCCGAGCACCACCGGCACGTCGTCCAGGCCGGCCGCGCGCAGGCCCTGGACGACGTCGGGCACAGCCGACAGGTGCGAGCCGGACAGGATCGACAGGCCCACCACGTCGACGTCCTCCTCCACCGCGGCGGCGACGATCTGCGCCGGGGTCAGCCGGATCCCCGAGTAGACGACCTCGAAGCCCGCATCCCGTGCCCGGACTGCGATCTGCTCGGCGCCGTTGGAGTGCCCATCCAGGCCCGGCTTGCCCACCAGGAACCTCAGCGGGCGGCCGAGCTGCTCGCCCAGCGCGCGGACCCTGCGCTGCACGTCGGTGAGGCCGTCCTCGTGACCGCCCCCGGTCGCGCCGGCGATCCCCGTCGGCGGCCGGTACTCCCCGAACACCTCGCGCAGCGCGCCGGACCACTCGCCGACCGTGACGCCCGCACGGGCACAGTCGAGCGAGGCCGGCATCAGGTTCTCGTCGGTCTTCGCCGCGTCGTGCAAGGCGGACAGCGCGGCGGCGACCGCTACCGCGTCACGGGCGGCGCGCCACTCGCGGATCGCGGACTTCGCGGACTGCTCGACCGCCGGGTCGACCGTCAGGATGCCGCCGTCCGCACCGCCGACCAGCGGGTTCGGCTCGCTCTCGGTGTACTTGTTCACGCCGACGACGACGTCCTCACCGGACTCCATCCGGCGCCGGCGCAGCGCGTGCGAGGACACCAGCGCGGACTTCAGGTACCCGGACTCGACGGCGGCCACGGCGCCCCCGAGCTCGAGGATGTGCTCAATCTCCGTGCGCGCGCCGGCCTTGATCTGCTCGACCTTGGCCTCGACGACCTTCGAGCCCTCGAACAGGTCGTCGTACTCCAGCAGATCGGACTCGAACGCGAGCACCTGCTGCATGCGCAAGGACCACTGCTGGTCCCACGGGCGGGGCAGCCCGAGCGCCTCGTTCCACGCCGGCAGCTGAACGGCGCGAGCACGGGCATCCCGCGAGGCCGTCACGGCCAGCATCTCCAGCAGGATGCGGTAGACGTTGTTCTCCGGCTGCGCCTCGGTCAGCCCGAGCGAGTTCACCTGCACGCCGTACCGGAATCGGCGCTGCTTGGCGTCCTCGATCCCGTACCGCTCGCGGGTGATCTCTTCCCACAGCGCCACGAAGG
>JBOGDQ010000337.1:0-1573 GCA_050742975.1 Jatrophihabitantaceae bacterium | reverse complement strand
GTGGAGCGCTGCTGCTGTCCTGGTGGGCGGTCCGCTAGCTGCCGAACCGCCGTCCATCGCCGTGTAGTCTGGCGGGGCTTCACGGTGCCGCGCACCGGGCGATTAGCTCAGCGGGAGAGCACTGCCTTCACACGGCAGGGGTCACTGGTTCGATCCCAGTATCGCCCACCATCTACAGTCCCTGGATTTACTGACCTACAGGCCCCTCGGCGTTCGATGGCATGATCATCAATTTCGCTCTGGTCCTTATCTGGTCCTTGGCAGCGGCGCGCAGTTCGTCGAGCCGGTCGGCAACTGCGTCCAGATCTGATTCGAACAGGTCGGTGTAGATGTCCAGCGTGACGGAGGCACTGGCGTGCCCCAGCATGCGTTGCACAGCCTTGACGTTGGCCCCGGAACTGACCGCGAGACTCGCCGCGGTGTGGCGCAAGTCGTGCGGTGTCAGGCCGTCTTCGCCGACTGCCGCGACCGCGCGGTCGAACCAGGATCGGCGCGCATTGCGGTTGCGCAGTACTTCGCCGTTGACCGTGGTGAACAGCAGTTCGCGGCGATCACGGCCGGCGATGTGCGCGGTGAGTTCTTCGGCGAGGAACTTCGGCAGCGGTACCGATCGCGCTTCATGCGACTTCGGCGTGCCCCACGCCAACTTACCGCCGTTGATCTCGGTGACCGCCTCGCAGATGTTGAGCCGGCGCCGCATGACGTCGACGTGTTCCACCCGCAGAGCAGCCAACTCCGACCAGCGCAGTCCGCAGTAGGCGAGGACGAAGATCGCGAGGCCATTCGTGCGGTACGCCCCGTCGCTCGCTGACTGGCGGCGCCCGAGCGGTGGCGCGGCGGCTTCGGTAGCCAGCAACTCGACCAGGGACGCGTCGAGATACCTGCGACGGCGGGATGCCGAGCGCGGCAGGCTGGCGCCCGCCGACGGGTTCGCCGGGATGCGCTTGTCACGCACCGCGAGATCGAGCACGGCGGACAGCACCCCGTGGACCTTTCGGACCGATGCCCCCGACTGTCCGCTCAAGGTCAGCGCCGCGAGCCAGGCTTGAATGTCGCCGTGTTCGACCGCCGCGAGTGCGACCGTAGACCACCGGGGGAGCACATGCACCGTAAGCGCGCTGTCGTAACGCGCCCGCGTCGTTGGCTTGAGGTTGATCTTGCCTGCGAGCCATTGTGCCGCGACCGTACCGACGGTGATCTTGGATCGGTTCGGGTCGACGTAGCTTCCCGTTCCGACCGCCGTCACGACCGAGTCGAGCCAGCGCTGCGCATCGACCTTGCGGGCGAAGTGCTTCGCGTGCTGGCGGCCGGCAGCGTCGTAGTAACGCGCCCGCCAACGAAGTCCCGAGCCGTGCCGAGCATTGGGTACGCGCCTACCGTCATCACTCGCGGTAGTCCAACGGTCGTCAATGTTCGCCATCTCGAAATCCCCCTCTCATTCCACACGAACGTAGCGCCGCCGTATGACACTGGGCTAAACGTGTGGATTCGGCGCTCGGTCAGGCAGCGCGGTTATCCGGCGTTGTCCGAGGGATGGGATAGCGTCGGCTACGTCTCAAAACTGAGGCGGCCC
>JBOGDQ010000336.1:0-13960 GCA_050742975.1 Jatrophihabitantaceae bacterium | reverse complement strand
CGTCATCGAACGCGAACTCGACTACAGCGTGGCCCGCTCAGCAGCCGCCAGCACGCTGCCCCCCACCTGGGACACATCGGCGGTGGCCGCAGCCTGTGGGGTTCCAAAACTCGGTGCGCGCTTTCAGGTTGGCCTGCCTCCCAGATTTCGGACACGGGCCCTTATAGGGTCCGATCCGGAATGGAGGTTCGGTAATGCCAGAACGGCGTATGAAGTATTCACCTGAGTTCAAAGAAGAAGCGGTTAAAGTGGTGATCGAGTCCTCGCGTTCGACCGCTGAGGTTGCTCGCGAGATCGGGGTGAATGAGGGGACGTTAGGGAACTGGGTCGCTAAGTATCGGTCCGAGCATGTCGATGACGAACCGTCGCTGACGCTGCCGGAGCGCGCCCGGTTACGTGAGTTGGAACGCGAAGTTCGGGAACTGCGGATGAAAAGCGAGTTCCTGGGAAAAGCGGCGGCCTTCTTCGCCGGGGAGTATCGGTGATGAGCAAGTACGAGTTCATCGATGCGCAGAAGGCGTTCTATCCGATCGTGTTGATGTGCCTATGGGCGGGCGTGTCCCGGTCCGGGTTCTACCACTGGTGCTCGCGCCCAGTTTCGGCGAGCTCGGCCCGCCGACGCGAATTGGAGGTCCTGGTCGCGAGAATCTTCGCCGACTCCGACGGCACCTACGGCTACCGGCGGGTGCATGCCGAACTGGCTCGCGGCCAGGTCGTGTGCGGCCCGGAGCTGGTCCGTGACGTGATGCGCGACCTGGAGCTGTATCCGTGCCAGCCCAAGCCGTTCCGGCCGATCACGACCATCGCCGGTGACGCCGCCGCGGTGCCGGATCTGGTGGCCCGGGACTTCAGCGCCGGCGCGCCGGGGACCAAGCTGGTCGGAGATATCACCTACATTCCAACCTGGCGGGGCTGGGCGTATTTGGCCACGGTGATCGACTGTCACACCAAGGCCTGCATCGGCTGGGCGATCGCCGACCACATGCGTGCCGATCTGGTCTGCCAGGCGTTGGACATGGCTGCCCGCAACTACGATTTGGCTGCCAAATGCATATTCCATTCCGATCGCGGAACCCAATATATGTCCGATCAGTTCGCCAAACACGCCACGAAACTCGACCTGCGCCGCTCGGTCGGCAGAACCGGCATCTGTTATGACAATGCGCTCGCCGAATCTTTCAACGCGGCGGTGAAGGTGGAACGGGTAAATCGCACCCAGTACCCGACACTCGAACACGCACAACGTGATATTGCCCGCTACATCGAGTTCCGTTATAATCGTCGCAGGCTTCACTCGGCACTCGGCTATCGCACACCACTGGAAGCCTACAACGACTACACCAACAACCAGTCGCTGCAGTCGGCAGCGTAGAAACACCCACCAAATTACATGTCCGAAATTCGCGGGGCAGCCCAGCTGGACGAGCAGCCCGCCGAACTCGACCGGTACGGCCCGGTCCCCGCCGTGATGGGCCGGCGCATCGCCACCGACCCCACCGCCACCGTGCACACCTGGCGCGTCGATGCGGCCGGCCGGCTACTCGACCAGCCTTGCCCGGACGACACCCGCGCCACAGCAGCCTCACCGACACCGACACCGACATCGACATCGACCGCCGGCTACCAGCCGACCGCCCGGATCACCCGGCACGTGCTCCTGCGCGACCCGCACTGCGTACACCCAGGCTGCCGCCGCGCCGCCACCCACTGCGAACTCGACCACCGTGAACCCTGGCCCGCCGGCGCCACCAGCGTGCACAACCTGCAACCACTCTGCAGACGCCACCACGACCTGAAACACCACTCCCGCTGGGACGTCACCAAACAGCGCGACGGCAGCTACGACTGGCGCTCACCAACCGGACACACCTACAGATACCGACCACCCGAACTGCCTACGCCCGAATCCGATCCGCAGCCGCTCGACGACGAACCGCCGCCGTTCTGAACCGACTGCGCGACCAGTGCGACGGCCGAGCAAGGCCGTCGGAGAGCATCGTGTCCGCGTCGCCCTTCGCGGCATCGAGCTGCGACTGCGCCAGGAACAACGCATCGCGCAGGTCGGCACCGCGCAGGTCCGCCGCGCGGAGGTCGGCACCGGTGACGTCGGCCCACCGTAGGTCGGTGCCGCGCAGGTCGGCACCGATCAGGTCGACGCCACGATGATCGACCGTATGAGCTGGACGGCCGGCGCGCACGAACTCACTCGCCTGAAGTAGCAAGGGATTCACGTCGTCGCGGGAGATGGCGACGTCGATCGCCAGCAGGGCCTCCGGAGCGGTGCGGGTCTGCCGCTCTACGTCCGCCGACACCGTGGCGAGCGCGTCATGCACTGCACCCTCGGGCACGAGGTCCAGCGCGCCCTGCAGGTAGTACAGCAACTCGTGCAGCGCCCGCATGATCGGGAACACCGCGAACATCTGCACGGCCGTGTGCGGCGCCGATCGCCAGTCGTGGCCGCCGAAGGTGAGCTGCGAGACCTGCTGCCCTGCGCCGAAGCAGTTCCCGCAGTCCGCCGTCAACATGATCGGTGAGCGTAGCCAGCCGCGCAGCCAATAGTGTGCGAGCAGTGCGCAACTAGCGCGCGGGCACGACGGACGGAGCTGAATGCGCGATGACAGGTGGTGGGCTGGGACTCGTTGTCGACCGGCTCGCCTGCCCGATCTGCCGGTGCGCGCTGACGATGTCGCAATCGGCGCTGATCTGCACCGCCGGACACTCCTTCGACATCGCGCGCCAAGGTTACGTGTCGTTGTTCGACGGTGGCCCCCGCGCGAACACGGGCGACGGTGCCGCGATGGTCGCCGCCCGCGCGCGGTTCCTCGGCGTCGGCCACTACCTGCCCATCGCAGACGCGATCACCGATGCGACAGCGGCGGATGCGGTCGGACTGTGCCTGGATCTGGCCGGCGGTACCGGCTACTACCTCGCCCACCTACTCGACCACCGCCCCGGACTCGTCGGACTCACGGTCGACCTGTCCGCACCGGCATCACGCCGCGCTTCCCGTGCTCATGATCGTCTCGCAGCGGTGGCGGCCGACGCGTGGCAGCAGTTGCCCGTTCGCGACGGCGCTGCCACCTCGGTCCTCAGTGTGTTCGGTCCGAGGAACCCGACCGAGATCCGCCGGGTACTTGCGCCCACCGGCCGGCTGATCCTGGTGACACCGACCGGACGGCACCTCGCCGAACCGGTGCAGCGGCTGGACCTGCTGACGGTCGACCCGCGAAAGCGGGACCGCATCGCCGTGCAGTTCGCGCAATGGCCGACCGCATCGGAGCGCGCCGTCGAGTGGGTGGTGGAGCTGGACCGGGCCGCACTGCTGGACGCAGTGCTGATGGGCCCGAACGCCCACCACGTCGATCGTGCGGTCTTGACGGCACGGGTCGATGCCCTGCCCGAGCCGTTCAGGGTCACGGTCTCGGTAGTGGTGAGCGAGCTCCGGCCACCGCGATGAGTCGCGGTGCGTCAGCCGGTCGCGGCCGACCCGTACCGTTCCGCGCTGCGTGCCCGCGCCTTGGCGGCCTCGATCGCGCGGTCCTTGGGCGGCGCTGAGGTCACCAGCGCATCGAGCAGGTGACGGGTAGCGTGGGCGACTTCGTGTACTGCGGCATCGAACGCGGCGTGGTTCGCGGCGGACGGCTTCGTCACCCCGCTCACCTTGCGCACGTACTGCAGGGCGGCGGACTGGACCTCGTCATCGGTGGCTGCGGGCTCGAAGTTGTGCAGGACCCGGATGTTTCGGCACATGCACCAAGCGTGCCACGCCGACACGACACGCCGATATTTGACCTTTGCGGCATAGGCGTGAAACGTGGAGTACGTACGACAGGTGGCGTGGACCGCCCACCGCGGCGTCAGCGAACAGACGGCGTCCGAGAAATCCGACGAGACACACCGAGATGATCAAGGAGTCTGACCGTGCTCACCCTGACCGAGACCGCAAGCAGCGAGATCCGCAACATCATCGCGGACCCCCAGGTACCGGACGGCTGCGGCCTGCGAATCGCGAACGACCCGGCTGCCGGTGGCCTGACCCTGACCCTGGCGACCGCCCCGGCGGAGGACGACAAGGTCCTGGACGAGGACGGCGCCCGCGTCTTCCTCGAATCCCAGGCCGCCGTGATGCTCGACGACAAGGCACTCGACGCGGCCAAGGACACCGACGGCCAGCTGCGCTTCACCGTGGCGGCAACTGCCTGACCCACGTGTCCCGGACGGGGCCTGATCCGCTCAGCGGATCAGGCCCCGTCCTGTCGTCACCGGCAGTGCGGTTCAGCTCTGGTCATAGCTAGAACGCGTTCGTATCAGCCGTGTTGGTGGGTGGAATCGGCCGCGCGGAACTCTTCCAGCAAGGTGATCAGCTCGCCCAGCTTCCAGGCCGAACGACGCGTGGCCGCCAGCGGCATGGTCGCGTGCGTGCCGACGACGACAACCAGTCCGTGCGGCGCACCGGGCCGGCGGGACGGCTCGTACGCCGAGTGCAGGTCGACGATTGCGGCCCACGGGATCAGCACCCGGGCCAGCCCGTCGCGGTGAACCATGTGACAGCGCTCGATGAGCAGGGTCGGCCGGGCGAACCACGACGCGAGCAGCGTGAGCACGGCGGTGCCTGCCACCGTCGCGAGCACCGCAGCAGTCGACGGACGGGTGATCGCGAGCACGGCCGCCGCGGCCACCCACAGCGGACCGGCGATCGCCAGCAGGGTGCCCAGCGCCGAGAGGACAGGCGCGCGCAGCACGGCCCGGCGCCGCACCGCGGCAAGCGGCGGCTCGGCAGCGACCAGCGAGTCCGGCTGCGGCGCTGTCCAGAGCGGGGGAGGTGGCGGCGACAGAAGGATCGGCTCGTCCGGAACCAGGGTGGGTGGCACGGCGGCGTCATCGGCAGCGGCGCCGGTGCTTTCCGGCGTTGCCTGTGCAGCGGTCTCGGGCGGTGCCTCGACTTCCGCGCGTGCCGCCAGCCGCCGGGCGAGGGCCGTCCCGGCACCAGCGAGCGGGTGGGCGAGCGAGGGACGGGCGTAGCCCGAGCGCCCCTTCGGCGCCTCGACCTGCTCGCTCGCATCGCGCACCAGGTTGCGGGTACGGGTCCAGCCGTTGCCGGACTCGATCCGGCCGAGCTCCTCCGCGAACCACGCCACGCTGGGCGGCCGCACGGCCGGCTCCTTCTCCAGCCCCCACAGCACCAGGTCGGACAGTTCCAGCGGGAGGTCGTCGCCGAAGATCGGGTGCGGCGGGTCGCGCAGGATCCGCAGGATGGTCGCCGCCGGTGACTCACCTGCGTATGCGGCGAGCGCGGGCTGCCCGGCCAGCATCTCGTACAGGGTCGAGGCCAGGCCGTAGACATCGGTGGCCTCGCTCGCCTCCTGACCGAGCATCAACTCCGGCGCGACATGCACGCTCGGGAAGTCGAACAGTTCGGCCGGCGCGGGGATGGACGAGCGCAGTCGCGCCACCCCGAAGTCCGACAGGGCAGGCTCGCCGAAGTCCGTGACGAGGACGTTCGCCGGCCGCACGTCGCGGTGCAGCACGCCGCTGCGGTGCGCCGTCTCGAGCGCGCCGGCGAGCTTGATCGTCGTGGACACGGCCTCCTGCGGGGCGAGCGGCGTCCCCGCGCGCAGCCGCTCGTCGATCGACCCGCGGCACAGTTCGAGCACCAGCACCGGACGCCGGTCCGGCAGGATGAAGGACCGGAACAGGGTGACGATGTTCGGGTGCGAGCCGAGCGCGGCGAGGATGGCCGATTCGCGCGTGAACGCGTCCAGCGCGCGCGGCGTGACGCCGTCGACGGTGAGCACCTTGAGCGCTACCGGCCGGCCGGTCATCTCCTCCGTCGCCCGGAACACGCCTGAATGCAGGCCGGTGTGCAGAGCGGTGACGTCGTTGAAGCCGTCGAACGGGTTGGCTGCGAGCGCGTCGGAGCGCGCGCGTTCCACCACATCGACCTCCCGGGCCCGGGTTTGTACCTTATCCGAACTACGACACGAACCGACCAAGATCAGGGCAGCGTTTGACAACGAGAAGATCGGCGAGCCTCTGAGCGGTATTAGCGCGATGCGCGGCCATGCGTGCGGCCTGGCGTCAGCCGGGGAGGTTCCGGACGGCGAGCTGGCTGAGCTTCGGCAGCGGCATCCCGATACTGCTCACCCGGGCGGTTCGGGCGTCGACGACGTTCAGCCGGCCGTTCGCGTCGGCCACGAGCAGCAGTCGGCTGTCGGGCGACCACACGATGGTGGTCCCGGACTCGACCTGCTGGTCGATCGACACCTCGAGCGGTCGTTCCCGGCCGGAGGCGAGATCGAGCAGTGCGATCGTGGCCGTGCCCGTCCGGGAGACCTGGAAAATCGCCGCGGTTGACCCGTCCGGCGAGATCGCGCCGGGCGGGGCGTTGGTCTCGATAGCGGGACCTACCCGGTGGTGCCGGTCGTTCGCCCGGTTCACGGCCACGGTTGCACACCGATGTCGGCTGTCGCACTCCACGGTCAGCCAACCCGCCGGGCCGACCGCCACCAGCGCGCCGGTGGTGATCCGCCGCAGCTGCCCGGGCCGGGCGTCGTAGACACCTCCGACGCCGGCGAACAGCAGATAACCGGCGCCGTCGGCAGTAGCGCGCAGCGGGGAACTGTCCGCCGGCACCGGGATGCGCGCGCCGGTGGGTCGACCGTCCGAGTCGACCAGCACCATCACCGCGTTCACGTTGTCGCCGGACTGCGCCCAGAAGTGACGCGGGTCCGGCCCGGGGAACAGCGGCCCGCCCTGGCCCAGCAGGTCAGGTCCGGGCCGGGCCGGCTGTTCGTCCTGGATCACGTAGCCCGGCACGTAGTCGAGCGGCCGGATTATCGCCTGATCGGCACCGACGACGAACGACACCGGACCGCTGCTCTGCAGGGTCGGTACCGGTGTCCGCCAGACGCGGCCGAGGGCCGGCTCGATCCGTACCAGGTCGCCGTCCCCGCGGGCGAACAGTTCCCATCCGGCTTGCCCGCCGAGCAGTGGATGTCCCACATCGAAGACGACGACGGCCGGTACTTCCGCCTCGATGCCGCGGACCGACGGCGGGTCAGCCTCGGGAGAGGGTGAGTTGGCCGCCGTGGTCGAGGATGCCGACGGCGTGCCGTTCGTATGCATGACTGCGACGATCAGGGCGGCGGCAACGACCCCGGCCAGCGCGAGCGGGAGCCTCCTCGGCCAGCGCCGTCGGAACGTCGCCACATCGCGGTGCCTACGGCTCGGGCCGAGGTCCAGGAACTCCACCTCGTCTGGCCAGCTGCCGGCGCTGGTGCCGTCGTCCTCATGCACCCGACCATCATCGCCCCGCTCGCCGGGATGATGTCCGTCCGAGGTGTGGGTTTGTCAGACTTACTGACACGCTGGCACGGTCAGCCATGATGTCAGAAGAGCTGACAACAGTCTCGGGGGAGCTGCCGCGACCCGCCGCGAGGATCCATGAAGTGCGCGCGGGGCACGCACCCTGGCTCGTCGATCCCACAGGCGCCGCGCTGCTGACAACCGGCCCGTGCCCCGGCGTGACCACTTGCTTATTAGGCTAAGGTTGCCTTACTATAGCAAGCGTGAACCTGACCGACCGTGAGCAGCAGATCGTCGCGCTCCTGCGCCACGACCCGATGATCGGTTCCGCGGCGATCGCCGAGCGGCTCAGCACCACGCGGTCGGCGGTGAACGTGCACCTGTCGAACCTGGCCAGGAAGGGGGTCATCCTCGGCCGGGGCTACATGCTCAGCGAGGAGCCGGGCGTGGTCGTCATCGGCGGGGCCAACGTTGATGTGAAGGCACGCAGCGCGGCGCCCGCCGCTGCGCGCACCAGCAACCCGGGTCACTGCTCGATGGCTCCAGGCGGGGTGGGCCGAAATGTAGCCGAGAACCTGGCCCGGCTCGGTACGCGCACCCACCTGATCGCCGCCGTCGGCCGCGATGCCTTGGGGGAGAATCTGCTGGCCCAGACGTCCGCTGCCGGTGTTCGGGTGGAGTTCGTCCACCGCACCGACCTGCCGACCGGCACCTACACAGCGGTCCTGGATTCCGACGGAGAACTTGTCCTGGCCGTCGCCGACATGGCCGCCACCGACGAGCTGCGCCCGGCCCACATCAACACGGCACGCGACGTCATCGCCACCGCCGGCCTGGTCGTCCTCGACGGCAACCTCGCCCCGGCCTCGCTCGAGCACGCACTTGACCTGGCCTGCGCCGCGGACGTCCGGACCATCCTGGAGCCGGTCAGCGTGCCCAAAGCGAAGCCGCTCACGACATTCATCACCGCAGACCGGCCGCTCTACGCCGTGACGCCTAATCGGGACGAGCTCACCGCACTGACCGGCCTGGCAGCCCGCACCGACCGGCAACTGCGCGTGGCCGCTGACAGCCTGCACGAACGCGGCGTGGAGCATGTCTGGATCCGACTCGGCGAGAAGGGATCCCTGCTCAGCAGCGCATCGGCCGACGCCACCTTCATTGCGGCCGTGTCGGCCACCGTCGAGGACGTGACCGGTGCCGGTGATTCGATGCTCGCAGCCTTCTGCCATGCCCTGCTGAAGGGAATGGAGCCGGTGGATGCCGCGAGATTCGGACACGCGGCCGCTGCCCTGACCATCGCCAGCCCCCAAACCGTCCGCGCTGATCTCACGCCGCGACTGGTCCAATCCGTACTCGAACCACTCAGCTAGGAGTTGCCTTCCATGACCACCACGCCCCATCCCTCCCTCGCCCTCACCGAGGAAGTGGCCCAGGCCCTGCACGAGGGCACCCCCGTCGTCGCGCTCGAGAGCACGATCATCAGCCATGGGATGCCCTACCCCCAGAACGTCACGATGGCCACCGAAGTCGAACAGATCATCCGCGACGGCGGTGCGGTCCCGGCCACCATCGCCGTTCTCGACGGCCGTCCGCACATCGGTCTGGGACCGGATGCCCTCGAACTGCTCGCCACGAGCCCGGACGTCACCAAGACCAGCGTCCGTGACCTGCCCTACGTCATCGCCCGCGGCAGCCACGGCGCCACCACGGTCGCCGCCACCATGCGGCTGGCCGCGCTCGCCGGGATCAGCGTCTTCGTCACCGGCGGCCTGGGCGGCGTCCACCGCGGCGCCCCGCTGACCTTCGACACCAGCGCCGACCTCACCGAGCTGTCCCTGACCGACGTCACCGTGGTTTCGGCCGGGGTGAAGAGCATCCTGGACATCGGCCTCACCCTGGAAACCCTGGAGACCCTGAGTGTCCCCGTGCTGGCCTACCGCACCAACGAGTTCCCCGCATTCTTCTCGCGGTCGAGCGGACACCAGGCGCCCATGCGGGCCGACAACCCCGACGAGATCGCCGCCGTGATGGCAGCCAAGTGGAACCTGGGCATCGCCGGCGGCATCGCAGTCGTGAACCCGATCCCGGCCACGGACGAGATCCCGGCGAACGAGATCAACGCGATCATCGATCAGGCCATCGCCGACATGCAGGCACGCGACATCCACGGCAACGAGGCAACACCTTTCCTGCTCGGCCGAATCGTCGAAATCACCGGCGGCGCCAGCCTGACCGCCAACATCGCCCTGGTGAAGAACAACGCGCGACTCGGTACCGAGGTCGCGAAGGCGTACGCCGCGCTGGCGAGTTGACCGCACCCCGTGGCATTCAATGCGCTCGTGCGCGCCGCGGCGGAGATCAACGCGTCGTGGGTGGCATCGCCGCACTCAGTCGGTCGTGAGCGTCTTCAGGATCACGCACTGGTACGACCCGCCGCTGTAGGCCCAGCCCACGTCAACGGAGGAGATCTTGCTGTCCAGCAGCCACTTGCCGTTGAAGCTCGCCATCTTGCCCAGCGCCGTCGCACCGTCCTGTGTCGGCGAGACGGTCACGATCCAGTGCGGAGCGCAGTTGGGGCCGTTTCCCTTGGCCAGCGCGCACTTCTGAGCCTGGCTGCTCACCTTGCCGGGCACCGCTTGCTGTCCGTGCTTGGCGCGATAGACGTTCAGCTGGGCCACCAAGCCGCCGTCTCCGTCGACCGTGCAGCTCGAGCCGGTCGTGCACGGATTACCCGTCCGCGGGTGCGAACTGGGTGTCGTCGAGGTGTGCGTCGTGGCAGCGCCGGTCGTTCGGTGGGTTTCGGTGTTCGTCGAACTCGGCGTGCTGATCGTCGTGACGGCTGGGCCGTCGAGCCCGATGTTGTCCTTCTTCTTCGCGCCGGACCCGCTGCCCAGCAGCACCATCAGGCCGCCGATGATCAGAGCCAGGCAGCCGAGGACGGCCAGACCCCACAGTGCGCGCCGGCGCGAGTGGTCCACCGGCACGTAGTCGGGATCCGGGAAGTCACTCACGCAGGCTCCTCATCGCTAGGCGGGCTGTCGGGCGGGTTACGCGAGTCTGGCTCGGTATCCAGGGTACGTACGGCCGGCCTGGCCCGAGGGGCCGGCTATTGCGAGTTCACAGCCCGCAGACGAGGTGCGAGCCGGCGGGCAGGCCAACGTGATGATGATCGAGAGGCTCTGATCGTGCCGCGCGCCGAACTCGGCGATCGCGGCCTGTACTACGAGCGGCGGGGGAGCGGCGCACCGCTGCTGCTGATCCAGGGCATGGCCGGTCATCATGCGCTGTGGGGCGAGCCGCTGCTCGGCCGGCTCGAGCGCGACTTCGACGTCGTGACGTACGACCACCGCGGTATCGGCGACAGCACAGATGTCCCGGGGCAGTTCACCATCGCCGACCTCGCCGCCGACGCAGCCGACCTGCTCGATCGGCTCGGTTGGGACAGCGCGCACGTCATGGGCATCTCGATGGGCGGCATGATCGCGCAGGAACTCGTGCTCGCCCAGCCCGATCGGGTCCGCACTCTCGTCCTCGGCTGCACCTACGCCGGGGGAGCGGGCTCGAGCCTGGCCGCTCCCGGGCCGGCGCGCATGGTGGCCGGGATGAACACCGGAAGCGCGGAGCTCGCTATCCGCGCTGCGTACGAGGCGAATCTGTCACCGGCGTTCCGCGCGGACGACTCGCACTTCGCGCCGTTCAAGCACACCAGCCTGTCGGTGCGAGTCCCGGTGCCGCTGCGTCAGATACAGGCGTCGCTGGTGCATGACACGAGCGAGCGGCTGCCGTCGGTGAGCGCGCCGACGCTGGTCGTGCACGGCACGGTGGACGAGATGCTTCTCTACAGCAACGGGGTCCAGATCGCCCGCCTGATTCCCGGGGCGACGCTGCACACTTTGGCGGACGTGGGCCACCTGTTCTGGTGGGAGCAGCCCGCAGTCACCGCTGACCTGCTACGCCGGCACTGCCTGGCGCGGTAGCACCGGCGAGCGCGTCCTCCACCGTCCCGAGATCGGGATGCGGTACCGGCTCGGCGTCGAGTTGGTCGCGATGAGTTCGCACCAGCACCGATAGGAAGCCCGCCATGACGAGCAGTCCGGCGCCGGCGGCCACGAACACCGTCCGCAGCCCGAACGCGTTCGCCAGCAGGCCGCCTGCCAGCGAGCCCAGCGGGATCGCACCCCACACCACAGTGCGGTAGGCGCCCTGCACCCTCCCAAACAGCGCCTGCGGGATGAGCGCCTGCCGCAACGACATGGTGAGCACGTTCCACACCATGACGCCGCCGCCGGACAGCGCGAAAAGGATCACCGCGATGTACCCGTTGCGCGTCATGCCCATGCCGGCCACCCCGACCGCGCTGACCACCGCGCCGATGACGAGCAGCGGTCCGCGGCCGAACCGGGTTGCCAGCAGGGGAGTGGCGATGCCGCCGATGATCGAGCCGATCCCGGCCCCCACCATGACGTAGCCGAAGTCGCCCGCGGGCAGCCGCAGGATCTCCAGCACGTACAGCACGAGCACGCCGGTCCCCATGCTCTGGACGAACGCTGAGCCGGCCGAGACGAGCGTCAGCCCACGCAGGAACCGGTGCCGCGTGAGCCAGCGAACGCCTTCGACGACGTCGGCGCGGACCGAGGCCTTGGCGGCGGTGCGCGTGGGGCGGAAGCGGCCGCGCAGGGTGAGGATCAGAACCGCCGCGACCGTGAAGCCGCTCGCGTTGAGCAGGAACGGCGCGCTCACCGCGAACGCGAACAGGGCCGAGCCGATCGTCGCACCCAGGAACGACTGGCCGAGGGTCTCCTCCACGGTGAGCAGGCCGTTCGCCGAGTCCAGCCGATCGGTGGTGACGACCTGGGCCAGGATCGCCCTCGTCGCGCTGTCGTACACCGTCTCGGCGACGCCGAGGGCGAACGCGATCGTGTAGAGCACGACGATGTTCGCGAGGTGGGTCAGGACGAGCACGCCCAGCGCGGCGGTCGCGACGGCCCGGACCGCGTTGGCGGCGGCCATCGCGTACCGCCGGTCGACGCGATCGACCAGCGCCCCGCTCGGCAGCGCAAAGAACAGCCACGGAAGGAACGCGAGGCTGGCCAGCCCGGAGATCAGCAGGGGGCTGCGCGTGTAATAGGCCGCGAGCAGCGGCAGGGCGGTGCGGCCGATGCCGTCGGCCAGGTTGGACGTCGCGCTGCTCGCGTAGAGCCGCCAGAACCCCGGACCCAACTGCTTCACGGCCGTTCGCCCGTGTCGGACGGGAAGATCGCGTACTGGACGTCCACCTTGCGCGCGCCCCGACCAGGCTTGAGTGCTCGGTACTTGTCGATGAGTACTTTCATCTCGTCCGCGAGTTCCCGAGCCTGCTTTGGGTTCAGGTCGAGCCGGCCGTCCATGTCGCTGGACGCCTTCTGCCATGCCGCCGGCCAGTCGGTCACGGTCGCGAACCAGTTGGCCAGCCGGCGGCTGCGGTCGGCCTGGAACTCGCGCAGCAGGAAGCCGGCCGCCTCGCGCGTTTCGGTGTTCTCGAGGAACGCGAACCCCTTCATGTGGATCTGGCTGACCGCCATCTGCCACCAGCGCTGGCGTCCGCCGTCCGTCGGCGCGTCGCACTGCTCAACCAGGCCGTGCCGGGCGAGCTGGCGAAGGTGGTAGCTGGTCGATCCGGTGGTCTCGCCGAGTTCGGCGGCCAGGCTGGTGACGCTCACGCGACCGCGCAGTTCGAGGATGCGGAGGATGTGGACGCGCAGCGGGTGCGCGAGTGCCTTGAGCGCAGCTGCGTCCATCTCGAAGGTCTTCGGCTTCGCCATCCTGCAAAGCTATCTCTGCAAAGGACTGTTTGCAAATACTCTTCGGCGATGTTGCGATGATCAGCGCCTGCCGCACGGTTCGAGCGCTGAACCTCGCGATGTGGCACGATTTTGCAGGTGAGCAGCAGTTCCGCCGCGGAGCAGCAGTTGCGCGACCTCGCGCGGTTGCGCCGCGTCCGCGACCGGATCGACCGGGAGTACGCGCAGCCGCTGGACGTCGAGGCGATCGCGCGTGGCGTGCACATGTCGGCCGGCCATCTGAGTCGAGAATTCAAGCTCGCCTACGGCGAGGCGCCGTACGGCTACCTGATGACGCGGCGCATCGAGCGCGCGATGGCCCTGCTGCGTCGCGGCGACCTCAGCGTCACCGAGGTCTGCTTCGCGGTCGGCTGCTCGTCGCTGGGCACCTTCAGCACTCGCTTCACCGAGTTGGTCGGCGTCCCGCCCAGCACCTATCGGCGCGAGGCGACCCGTGCGACGACGGCGGTGCCGCCGTGCGTCGCGAAGCAGGTGACCAGACCGATCAGGAATCGAGAAGCGCGGGTCACGGAGCGGCAACTAGCGTGATTGCTATGGACATCACGATCAACACGACCCCCCTTCCGCACGACGACCCGGAAGCCTCGTTGGCCTTCTACCGCGACATCCTCGGCTTCGAGGTCCGCAAGGACGTCGGTTCCGGCGAGATGCGCTGGATCACGGTCGGGCCGCCCGGCCAGCCGGGTACATCCATCCTCCTGGCGCCGCCGGCAGCCGACCCGGGCATCACCGACGCCGAGCGCCGCACCATCGCCGAGATGATGGCAAAGGGCACCTTCGGCTGGATCATGCTGGCCACCAGGGACCTCGAC
>JBOGDQ010000335.1:0-2653 GCA_050742975.1 Jatrophihabitantaceae bacterium | reverse complement strand
GTACTGCGCGGACGCCTTGGACTCGGCCAACGCGTTCGCGTCCTCGAACCCTGGCGCCATCGATGCGTCCGTGCCCGCCATGTATTCGTGATGGTCGATCCCGAGCAACCGGATCCAGCTCTGCTGGCCGAACGTCAGCGCTATGAAGCATCCCAGCTCAACTAGTTCCGGCTCGGAGAAGTGCTCGTGCAGGCGGGCCCACAGTTCGTCCCTGTTCGTCCCCCAGGCAATCGCCTCGGCATACGCCAGCGCCGCCTTCTGCCGGTCGTCGTATTGGTCGGAGGATTCGAAGTTGAGCAGCTCGTCGTACTGCACTTCCGAGAGTCCGACCGCCTTCGCCTTGATCGAGCGCTGGTTACCGCAGAACTCGCACTTCACCGTCCGCGAGATGTACACCCGGCATAGGTCCTTGATCGCGTGGTCACAGACGCCATTGTGGAACATCGCCTTCCAGGACTCCGCGAACGCCCAGAATGCATTCGGTGCGTGCGCGCGCACCGCAGAGGACTCCGGTCGCGGCGTGCCCTCCCGCGCGCACCGCTGCATCTCCTCCTGCATCGGCGCATCCATCTGCTCGAGCGGAACGTAGCTGATGTGGTGACTACCGGACATGACAGCATCCTTTGATCAGACAGCCCAACCCGGCTGCAAACGGTTGTGACATTATAGGTCGAGTACGCCCGGCTTGTCCCCGTCGCGGCACAGAACCTGTGCTGCACGGCGATCATGAAGCCCGTTGCAGTCCACGCGGGAACGCATGAAGCCGCTGCGCCCCGTCCTCGGTCACGAGTAGCAACTCTCCCGTCTGGACGCCGAAGCGGTGATCCAGGCGGGTGACGTTTGGCTGGACGACGAGCGTCATGCCCGCCTCGAGCACGATGTCGGGGGTCGGTCGGATAGCGCGGCTTCGGGACCCGAGTACGGGCGGCAGGTAGCCGCCGCCGAAGCCATGGACCAGGTCGTCGACGGTAGTGAATCCAGCGTCCTCGATGATCCTGGCCGCCTCGACGAGTTTCTCCACATGTACTCCTGGCCGCAATAGGGCCTCGATCGCGTCGAACGCCTGCTCCGCAACGTCGTGCAACCGGGTCACCTCGGTACTCGGCGGCTCGCCCACGACGACCGTGCGCAACAGCTGCCCGGAATAGTCCGGCGCGACCCCAGCGCTGATCTCGAACGTGAGCACGTCACCGGCTTCGACCCGGCGGGCGCTGGGCCACTGGGCAGGGACGCATCGCGAAGGATCGTGCATCGAAGTGACCCCGAGGTAGTGGATGTGGTGCAAGCCGCCGCGCGAGACATAGGCGTGCTCCACCCGGGCCACCAACTCGTGCTCGGTACGGCCCCGCACGGCATCTCCCACTAGCGCATGCACCGCAAGGTCGGTGAGCGCTGCGGCAGTGCGCAGCGCGGCCACCTCCTCGGCCGACTTGCACAGCCGTAATCGGGTGTGGGCACCTCGCAGATCGACCAACCGCCGGCCTTCGGCCAGCGCGGCGTGCTGGTCGAACGGCAACGAACCTACGAACCCGATCGAGGCGGCGCCGGCTCCTCGATCGCGCAGGAGATCGAGGAGCGTTGCCACGGGAGCGTCCCCTGCGAACCGGACGTCGGCCTGTGGGACCCGGCGCGCAGCTTCGGGCACATGGTTGAAGAAGCTGACCAGCAACACATCAGGCTCTCCGGGCGTCACCAGCACGTGGGCTTCGCGCGTCACCGCCCAGCCGGTCAGCCACGACACCGCGCTCCCCGAACGGTTGGCGCCGTAGAGGAGCCCATGTTCGAGGCCATGTTCGGCGAGCACATTCTCAAATGCGGCGCGCCGACGGCCCAGTTCCGGTGCGGTGAAGCCGTCGAACGGTGCCGCGGCCGCCGACTCCCCTGCGCTCCTGGTACTTCTCATCGGAGCCCATCCGGAAACCGGAGGACTAACAGACCACGAACACCCGTCCTACGACGTGGGGCGCCCCATCGTCGCACTACGACTGCCGCGACCCCGCTCCGGTGACGGTTCAGGCCCGGTGTCTTCACGGCCGGTTGCCCTCGATTAGCGGACGTTGGGCTGCGACAACAGGCCCGCCACCGCGGCTCTCCACCGAACGGCGTGCTGCGAAGTGAGGCTGACACGCGACCTGCGGGCCTCCTCCACATCAAACGTCGCTGCAATCGGATGCAGACCGCTGACATAGAATCATGGTGAGGCCAGGCACATGAGTCAAGGCCCTATGAGATTCTCCAAGCTAAGGAGAGACCGCCGTTACCGCAGGTCGACGCTCTCATCGACCACGCGCCCTGCCGGTCGGGCAGCCCACGGATCCCGAGCCAGATCCGGGAAATGGCGCCAAACGTTTGCCTGGCTCTCGAGGTTCCTCGGTCGTGGGAGCGGCCGTACTCACGTAGCAGAGTCGGCCATGAGCGCCCGCAGAGCCGAGTCCGGCTCTAGAACGGCCAACCCTCCGCCGACCCGATCGGTCACCCAGATCAGCCCGTCCTCGTCCACGAAGAGGTCGTTGGATTGCGGCACCGCCTGGCCTGGCGGTGGGCCCGGCGTCCAATGCGCTACCTCTGCGGGGTGCATCGCGTCGGCCAGGTCGTATACCCGCACGCCAGCACTAAAGTAGGTCGCGAAGATCAGCCGCTCGCTGCGGTAGGA
>JBOGDQ010000334.1:0-14987 GCA_050742975.1 Jatrophihabitantaceae bacterium | reverse complement strand
GTGCGGTGTAGACGCGCAACATGTCCTCGTCGCAGCTGCCGCCGTGCTGGCCACGCGCGCCAGGGCCGAGCCCCGGCTCGGTGTAGCTCGTCACGCCCAGCGCCAGCAAGAAGTCCCAGGCCCGGCGCAGCGCGGCCCGGCGGTCGCCGTCGGTGGCCAGCGTCCGTGGCGTCGGCAGCCCGTTGCCGCTCGCCATGGTGTCCAGCCAGCTGTGCGGCCAGTACGCCCCGAGCATGGCGGCGTGCAGATGCGAGTCGTTGATGCCGGGCAGCACCGCGCCGCCGACGAGGTCGACGATCGTGGTGCCCTTTCCGGCGAGCGCGCGGATCTCGCGCTCCGTGCCCACCGCGGTGATCCGGCTGCCAGTGACTGCGACGGCCTCTGCCGTGGTTAAAGACTCGGCCATCGTGTGCACGGCGCCGTTGACGAACACGAGGTCGGCCGCTCTCACAGCGTCCTCGCCCAGGTCACGGATCGCCGAACGCGTGACGCAGGGCCGCGGCGGCCGTGGCGTGCGCCTCGGCCGAGACCGCCAGTTGGTCGTCGAGCAGCCCGAAGAACCCGTGGATCTGACCGTCGTAGCGCACCAGCTCGCACGGCACGCCCGCCTCGGTGAGCCGGTGCGCGTACTCCTCCCCCTCGTCGCGGAGCACGTCGCACTCGGCAGTCATCACCAGGGCGGGCGTGAGGCCTCGCAGGTCCTCGGCTGCCAACGGCAGAAGGTAGGCCTCGCGCAGGTCAGCCGTCGACCGCGGGTACTGATCGAAGAAGAACTCCATGCTCGCGCGGCTGAGGAAGTAACCGTCGGCGAAGTCGGTGTAGGACGGCCGCCCGTCCTGTGGCGCACCCAGTACCGGGGCGAGCAGGATCTGCAACGCCAGCCGGACCGCTCCGGTGTCGCGGGCCTTGAGCGCGCAGACCGCAGCGAGGTTGCCACCGGCGCTCTCCCCGGCCACCGCGATCCGTCCTGGATCGGCCCGTAACTCCTCGCCGTGCTCGGCCGCCCAGCAGACGGCGGCGAAGGCGTCCTCGGCCGCGGCGGGGAACGGGTGCTCGGGCGCCAGCCGGTACTCGACCGACATCACCACCGCCTCGGCCAGTCGGCACAGCGCGCGGCAGGCGCCCTCGTTCTCGTACAGCGTCCCGATCACCCAGCCGCCGCCGTGGAACCAGACGAGCAGCGGGAACGGGCCACTGCCCTCAGGGACGTACACCCGAACCCGCAGCTCGCCGCCCGGGCCCGGGATCATCCGCTCGTACACATCGGCCACCGGCTGGAACGGCCCGGACTTGTTCCAGGTCTGCGCCGCCATCAGCCGCATCTGCTGCGGGCTCACGGTGCCGGGCTCGGGCTGGGGGCCCAGTGCCGCGAAGCCGTTGATGATCTGCTGCACGTCCGGGGTCAATGGCATGTTGTTCCTCCAAGGGTGTCAGCCGAGTGCCGGCACGATGACCGGTTTGATCGCGGTTAGCGCGGACATCGCGGCGAGCGCGTCGGTGGCGCCGGACAGGCCGACCGGCGGGTCGAAGGCGCGGTCCCAGTCGAAGCGGTCGCGGGTGCGGGACAGGAACTCCAGAGACGCAGCGAGGTCACCGACGTCGCCGTTCATCGAGCCGCAGACCCGCAGCTCGCGTCCCATGACCACCGATGCCGGGATCGGCTCCGCGTGCGGGCCCGCGATGCCGACGACGACGTAGCTGCCTCGCGTGGCGCACATGAGCACGCCCTCGCGGTTCGCGCTCGGGCCGCCGGAGAAGTCGAGGACGAGCTCGGCGCCCCGGCCGCCGGTGAGTTCGTGGACGCGGGCCACTCGTGCCTCCGGGTCGGTCAGCTCCTCGATGCTGATGACCTGGTCGGCCTCCCACTCGCGGGCCAGCGCGAGCCGCGCGGCCGGGGCGCCGATCGTGATCACCGAGCCGGCCCCGCCGGCCCGCGCGTAGGCGGTGGCGAACAGTCCGAGCGGCCCGCTGCCCTGGACCACGACGCTGCTGCCGGGACGCACCCCACCACCGTTGTCGAACGCCCGCAGCATCGTCTTCACCGCGCACCCCGCCGCCGCCGCCCAGGTGTCATCGACGTCGGGCGGGACGAGCAGTTTCTGCGCCCCGGGCGTGACATAGACGTAGTCGGCCAGCCCCCCGACGACGTACGGCGGCACGTCCGCGGCCTGCCGGAACCCGAGCGCGCGGTGTTCGCAGAACACGCTCTCGCCGAGCACGGTGCAGGCGTGGCAGTGCCCGCAGACCGCCTCGGACCAGACGATCCGGTCGCCGACTGCGATCTCTCTCCCGACAGCGTCCCGCCGGTCGCCCGGGCCGAGTGCTACGACGTGCCCGACCATCTCGTGGCCGTGGATCATCGGCAGCGCGATCGGCAGAAAGCCGGCCAGCCGCCCGTCCCACAGGTGCGCGTCGGTGCCGCACAGCGTCGTGCACGCGATCCGGACCAGCGCCGCGCCCGGCTCGATCTGAGCCGGCAACGGGACGTCCTCGATCGTCAGCGGTTCGGCGTAGGAGTGCATCACGGCGGCGCGGGTGGACGCCGGGTGCGCGCTCATCGAGCCGCCCCGGCATGCGTGGTCACGAAGTCGAGGACACGCGTCCACGCGTCCGCGCACTCGGCGGCGAAGCCGAACTCGCCGTCGAAGAACGCGTGCGGCGCGCCGTCGTACATCACCAGCTCGTGCTCGACGCCGGCCGCGGCGAGCTCGGCGGCGAACCGGTGGTTGTCCTCCTGCGAGGTGAGCGCGTCCGCGCCCGCGGCGAGCATCAGCAGCGGCGCCCGCATCCTGTCCACGAACGGACGGCAGTCCTCCGGTCGACCGTAGAAGCCGATGCAGCCGGCGAAATCGTCGCCGAACGCAGACAGCATCCACGACTGCGACCCGCCGAAGCAGAAGCCCAGCGCGAACACGGTGTCGCAACCTGGCCCGTCGGGCGAGCGCAGCTGCTCGACCGCGGCTCGCGCGTCGGCGGCCACCTGCTCCGGGCGCAGCTCGGCGACGAGCGGGAACATCTCGGCCATCGGCCGCTCGCGCGCATCGTCGGGCAGTTGCCGCCCGTAGTAATCGACGGCGATCCCGGCCAGCCCGGTCGCGGCGAGCCTGCGGGTGAACCGCTTGTAGAACCCGTGCAGGCCGCGGATGTCGGGCAGCACCACCACACCTGCGCGGGCGACTCCGGCCGGGCGCGCCTCGTAGGCCATGAACCGGGTGCCGTCGGCACTGGTGAGGCGGCACTCGCGCGCGAGGGCCACCTCGCCGTCCGGGTGCGGCGGCGGCGGTGGAAACGAATCAACCGAATGGCACATGGTCTCTCCTATACCGCCGCGTCCCACCGCGCGTGCCGCTGGCTCCACAGCAGCACGAGCACGATCGCGACCAGCGGGATCACGCCGCGGTACACGTTCAGGGATTCGAACGAGCTCACCAAGCCCTGCAGCGCGCCGAGTGCGAGGCCGCCGAACAGCGTGCCCCAGAAGCTCCGGAACGCGCCGATCAGCGCGGCGGCGAGCGCCCAGGTGATGAGCAGGCTCAAGCTCTGGTAGTCGTTGGACGTGGTGGGGGCGATCACCATGATCGCCAGCGCGGTGAGCGCACCGGTCGCCATCCAGACCAGCATCGCGAGCCGCGGGGCCGGCACACCGATCAGCTGTGCGGTCGTCGGCCGGGCCGCGAGTGCGCGTAGCATCAGCCCGGTACGTGTGCGGCCGAGCAGCAGGATCGGCACGACGGTGAACAGCACTGCCAGGCCGATCATGAAGACCACCGTCCACACCACGGTTACCCCGCCGGCGGTGAACGCCGGGTGATCGAGCGGATCGGGAAAGGTGTGCGGGTGCGAGACGCCGAAGAGCAGGCCGCCCAGGCCGAGCATGGTCGTGAACAGCGTGATGGTGACGGCGGCCTTGACCTCCTCGCTGCCCTCGGCGAGAAAACGCACCATCAGGAAGCCGATCACGCCATGCGCCGCCGCGCCGGCAGCTAGCCCGACGAACACGGCGAACGCGACCGGCAGTCCGTGCTCGTACAAGATCACCATCACATACGCACCGAGCGCACCGACCGTCGTCTGGGTGAAGTTGACGACCGAGACAAGCTTGTACGTCAGTAGCGTGCAGAGCCCGAGCAGTGCGTACGCGCCGCCGCCGATCAATCCGGCGATCGTGGTCGAGAGCTGAAGCATGGGTGTCAGTGACCGCTCGACGGCACGTTCATCGCTGCCTGCGCCACCTGCCACGTACCGTTCTTCAGCGTCATCACGTTGATGCCCTCCTGCCGGTCGTGGCTCTTGCCGGGGCCGAAGACGAGCGGTACCGCGATCAGCGAACTCTGGTACGGCGTGCCCTTGCGCAGCGCGGCGGTGACGCTCGAGCGGGTGATCGGGCCCTTGATCGACTTGAGCACGGAGACCATCCACTCGGCGGCGATGTAACCGGCCTCGGAGAACGCGGTCTGCTTCGCGTGGGCCGCCACCGCGACCTTGCGCCACGCCTCGGTCTCCGGGCTCTGCACCGTGTAGGGCGAGGAGCCTGTGGACGCGAACACCTTCAGACCGAGGCCTCCCGCGGCCTTGGCCAACTGCGAGGTGTAAGAGACGCTGACGTAGAGGAAGTCGACGTTGCTCATCCCCTGGTTCTTGGCATCCTTGAGCGTCGCCGCGGCGATCGTGTCGCCGCCGCCGTACAGGATGGCGTCACAGCCGGCGCTCTTGGCACGCAGCAGCTCGGGAGTGAAGCTGGTTTCGCTCGTCGGGATCGTGTGGTCGTCGATGAGCAACTGCTGCCCGGTGATCGCGGTGAAGTTCTTGATCGCTGCCACAACCGCACCCGACGATCCCGGCGTGACCGGCTGGAAGTAGCACAGCTTGGTGTCGTGCAGGTACTTGCTCGCGTAGTAGAGCATCGCGGTGACCTGGCTGTAGGGCGAGAGCTCGATCGATTCGATGTTCGGGCTGGTGAAGCAGAACGGGTCGACACCCACGCCACTGATCGACGCCAGTTGGTTCTTCAGGTAGTAGGCCTGGTTCGAGCCGCAGTCGACGAAGCTCGCCGAGCCGACGAAGGCCACCGCGCCGTCGCCGACGTACTCGCGAGCGAGCCCGGCCGCCTTCGAGGGGTTGGCGTTGTCGTCGCCGGAGTTGTAAACGATCTTCCGTCCGTTGATGCCGCCCTGCGCGTTGCCCTCCTTGAACACCTGTTGGACCGTCAGCTGAGCGTCGTTGCCGAACGGGAACGGAGTCTTCGTGAACACCCCGCCGAGCACGATCGGGCCCTTGTCGCTGTTACCCGAGTTGCCTGCGGAACTGGAGCACGCGGTCACGGTGAGCACGGTGACGAGGCCCGCGACGAGGATCGCCCGCGCGCGTCCGCGCCGCACAACTTTTGCGAGATTCATGATGGCTGACCTTTCGTGTCGGTGGACGGCTCCGGGCCGGTGCCCGAACCTCCCAGGTAAGCGGTGACGACTCGGGGGTCGGCGAGGACGTCGTCCGGACGTCCGGAGGCGATCACCTTGCCGGAGTCCATGACGATCAACTCCTCGCATGCCGCGCGGACCAGGTCGATGTCGTGCTCGACGAGCAGCACCGTGCTGCCGGTCCGTTCGGGGATCTGCGCGATACACCGGCCCAACAGCTCGGTCTCGCGCGCCCCTTGACCGGCGGCGGGCTCGTCCAGCAGCAGGACGGCGGGTCGGCCCGCGGTCAGGGCGGCGACTTCGAGGATGCGGCGGGCGCCGACGTCCATCGTGCCGATCGGCACATGTGCGGGCGGGCAGCCGAACCACTCGAGGAACTCCTCGGTTTCCGCACCAGACAGTCGGCGTCCGGCGGCGGTGCTGAGGAACTGCCCGACGGTGAGCGTCGGCGGCACGCGCAGCTGCTGGAAGCTGCGCCGCAGCCCGTGCTGAGCGCGGCGGTGCGGCGGCAGCCGGTCGATCGACTTGCCTGCGACGAGCACATCCCCTGCACCAGGGACGAAGCCGCTCGCCCGCGCGATCAGCGTCGACTTCCCGGCCCCGTTCGGGCCGAGCAGGGCGATCACCGACCGCGGCGCCAACGTGAGGCTGACGTCGTCGACCGCGGTGACGGCACCGAAGCGCACGGTGACGTTACGTAGTTCCAGCGCCGGCGGCTCCGCCGGGTTCGCCGCCGGGCGGGGTGCTCGGCGCCGGCCATCGAGGGCCTGGTCGCCGGCCGGCGCTTGCGGGCGAGCGGTCCCCAGCATGGCGCGTACCCGCTTGGCCTGCTGCCGAGCGCGCATGATCTCGCTCTGCCCGAGCTGGCCCTTGCCCTTCGCGAGGATCAGGACGGCGAGCACGCCGAAGGTGATGTTGACGTAGTTGACGGACAGGTTGATCTTGTCGAGCAGCACCGGCATCAGCGCAAGGATGATTCCGGCGCCGGCCGCGGACTCCCAGAACCGGACGCCGATCACCACCGCGATCGAGAAGCTGACCAGCGAGGTCTGCGCGGTGAACGGAGCCGACGTCGTCGTGCCTGTCTGCCCGACGATGAGCACGCCGCCCACGCCTGCGATGAACGCGCTCACCGCGAAGGCTGCGAGTTTGCTCAGTGCGACGTTCGTGCCGTGTGCCGCGGCACCGCGCTCGGAGTACCGCAGCTCCAGCCAGGACGCGCCCAGTCGGGTTCGGTCGAGCAGGGCGAGCAGCACGAACAGGGCGAGGACGACGAGGACACAGAATCGGAAGAAGCTGCTGTCCGAGGTGAAACCCGCCGGCCGCGGCACGAGCCGGAAGCTGTCGGAGCCGGGGAACTGTTTGGACGAGAAGACGTCGTCGAGCATGATCGCGAAGACGAACGTGACGATTGCCAGGTTCACCCCGCGCAACCGCAGCGCGGGCAGCGCGATCAACAGCCCGGCCGGGACTGCGGCCAGGCCTCCGATCAGCAGCCACACCACGAAGCCGCCGGGTACCGAGTGCAGGCTGCACCAGCCGCACGCCCAGGCCCCGATCATCGCGAACGAGAGCTGGCACAGCGACATGACCCCGAGCCGGCCGGTGATCACGCCGAGGCTTGCCATGATCGGGATCGCGATGATCCCGCCGGTGACGACGAACAGCCAGTAGGTGTTCAAGGCCCCGGGCACCACCGCCCACACCAGTGCCGTCACGACCACCGGGACACCGATGCGCCGGCCGAGCCGCAGCGAGGCGGCGCGATCGAGGGCGGGCCTGCGGGTTCGGGCCTGCTTCGGCTGCGGCGTGGGTGTCGGCACCGTCGCGGCCCGGCCCGGCGCGCTCATCGTCGTGCCCCGGCAAGGTCGCCGAGGTAGAGGTTCTGCAACAGGTCCGGGTTGTCCCGCAGTTCCGCGCAGCCGCCGGAGTACACGATCTCGCCGCCGCGCAGCACGTAAGCGTTGGAGCCGATGGCCAGCGCCAGCTGGGCGAACTGCTCGACCAGCAGGATCGCCATGCCGGATCGGCCGAGGTTCGCGACCGCTGCCATCAGTCGGTGCAGCACGCGCGGCGCGAGTCCGAGCGAGAGCTCGTCGACCATCAGCACCTTCGGGTGGCGCAGCATCGCCCGGGCGAGCACGAGCATCTGCTGCTCCCCGCCGGAGAGCAGCCCGGCGGCAACACTCGCGCGACGGTGCAGCTCCGGGAACAGCTCGTACGCCTCGTCGACCGGCCGGCCACCGGCCGCGACGAGCAGATTCTCCCGGGTGCTGAGTTCCGCGAGCACGGTGCGGCCCTGCTCGACATGTGCAAGCCCGGCACGGGCACGCACGAACGGCGCGCGCCGATCGAGCCGCACGCCGCCGAGCAGGACCTGCCCGGCGGCGATGGCGATTGCGCCGGAGATCCCTTCCAGCAGGGTGGTCTTGCCGGCGCCGTTGACGCCGAGCAGGACGGTGATAGCGCCGGCTTCCACGCCCAGCTCGATGTTCCGGACGATGGGCAGTCCCTCGCGTTCGACAGTTAGGCCGCGTACGTCAAGCAGTGCCATCCCGCCCCCCATTCCCCGGCGTCTTTCCAGATTATATACGAGACCATATATGAAATGTGCCGCAAGGAGAAGGGCTCACCGCGAGCAATCAGGCCAGCAGCTGGCCGCCGTCGACAGGTATGACGGCGCCCGTCATGTGCCGGGCGGCATCGGAGGCAAGCAGCAGGATCAGCGGCACCAGGTCCGCGGGCGTCGCGATTCGACCCAGCGGGATGCGCGCCTCCCAGGCCGCTCGCGCCTGCGGGTCCGCCAGGCCCATTCGAGTCATCGGGGTGTCCACCGGCCCCGGCGCCACCGCGTTCACCCGGATACCGTGCGGCGCAAGTTCGATGGCAGCCGAGCGGGTGAGCGCGTCGACCGCGGCCTTGGTCGCCTCGTAGTGCCCGAGCCCGGGTGTCGGCTGTCGCGCGCCGATCGAACTGATATTGACGACTGCTCCCCCGGTACCGGCCGCGATCATCTGCCGTCCGATGGCCTGAGTGAGCAGGAACGTCCCGCGCAGGTTGACCGCGATCGCGCGATCGAGGACCTCAACCGGCAGTTCGACCAGCGGACCCGCGCCGCCACCGACGACACCTGCGTTGTTGACGAGTACGGCCGGCGTCCCGGCCCGCCGCTGTATCTCCTCGGCAGCACGGGCCACCTGCGCCGCGTCGGTGATGTCCACCTGCACGTCGACACCGCCGACGGCCGCGGCCACCCGCTGCGCCGCACCCGGATCCACGTCGAGCACGGCGACCAGGTAACCGGCCTCGCCCAGCGCGTGCGCGACGGCCTCGCCGATACCGCTGCCTCCACCGGTCACGACCGCCACCGGGCCGCGCGCACGCTCTGCCATGGCTAGGCCCCGCTCGGGTCGACGATGCCGGCGTCCAAGGCCAGGGACGTCACCCGCTCACGCAGCGCGTCCGCACCCACCCGTCGCAGCAGGTCGAGTGCTCCGAGGTTCTCCTGCAACTGCTCGATCCGGGACGCGCCGAAGAGCACCGTCGCAGCCGCGGCATGGGTGAGGCAGAACGCGACGGCGAGCTGTGCCGGGGTGACCCCCAGCTCGGCGGCGATCGCCGCAGCCCGGGGCGCGGCGTCGGCGATCGACGGGCGGAGATCGCCGGGATCTCGACCGACCGGACGCGCCGAACCGGAGCTGCCGGCGAGGATGCCACCTTCGAAGATGTCCGACGCCTCGAGGCTGATGCCGCTCTCCGCGAAGAGCTCCCGAAACGGTTCCCCGTCGGCGACCGCGCGGCGGCACACGCTGTACTTCAGCTGGGCCAACTGCGGGCCGGGCAGGCCGCCCTCGCGCGCGATCTCATGGGTGCGACGCAGGTTCGCGACCGACCAGTTGTTGACACCCCAGGAACGCAGCCGTCCGGACCGCACGACCTCGGCCAGATCTTCGACCAGCCGGTGCAGGTCGAGGTCCGGCGTGCGGATGTCACCAAGGACGGCGAAGTCCGCGTAGTCGGTGCCGACCCGGTCCAGGGCACGTTGCAGCTGCTCGCCGAGGCCGCGCTCGGGCCACTGCTCGAGCCACAACTTCTCACTGAGGACGTACTCCTCGCGGGCCACGCCGGCCACCTCCATGGCCCGGCCGAAGATCACGTCGGTGTGCGAGTAGGAGATCGGGCTGCCCGGGCCGTCAACGGGTACGCCGCCGTAGACGCCGACGTCGAAGAAGGTGATACCGGCGTCGATCGCGGCGCGCAGCAGCTGCACGCAGGCGTGGAAGTCGATTCGGTCGTAGGTGTGCCACGAGCCGAGCGCCAAGACCGAGACCTCCGGGCCCGTGGTGCCGATCCGCCTGCGTTCGAGGCTCATCCGATCCTCCTGTCAGGCCCGCGCCACGAGTACGCGCGGACTGCCGGGTAAGGGCACGGTGCGCTCCCACTGCCATCCGGTGGCGGCCAGCCAGGAGCGCACCTCGGCCTCGGGGTAGACGACCGTTCCGTCGATCACGAGGTATTCGCCGGCCAACAGGCTGTCAAGCGCGCGAAGGGGCACGCTCTCGTCGAGGCAGAAGTCGAGGATCATCAGCCGGCCGCCGGGTTCGACGAGCTCGCGCGCCCGGGCAAGCAGCCGCTGGTTGTCCGCGGCGTCGAAGCGGTGGATGACGTGTTCGAGCAGGACGACGTCGAAGGGTCCGGCCGGCAACGGGTCGGTGAGCGGGTCGGCGGCGAGCAGCTCGATGCGCGTGAGTTCGGCCGGCGCGAGTCCGGCGCGCGCGAACTCGACCATCTGCGCCGGCGCGAGGAAGGTGCCGCGGACCGCCGGATCCTTGGCGAGGATCGCGGCGAGGAAGGCGCCGGACAGTCCGCCGAGGTCGAGCACCCGCCGGCATCCGGAGAAGTCGACGTGCTCGGCGAGCATCAGCGCATGCGCGCTGTTGTAGGCTTGGACGCCGCCGAAGAACAGGCCCTGCCGCTCGCCGCTGATGTCGAGCTGCTGCGGCGTGTCGGTGCGCATCGAGTCGGCGAAGTGCAGCCAGTGCGGGTAGCTGACGCCGTCCCAGAAGGCGAGGTAGGGACGCAGGTCCAGCCCGCCGGATGCGCCCGCGAGATAGGCAGCGGCCGCGGGCCCGTTGCGGTATGCGTCGTCCACCCGGTCGAGCACGCCGAGTCCGACCATGGCGTCGGCAAGGATCCGGCACGGACGTGGCGGCACCCCGGCCCGCGCGGCAAGCGCGGGCAGCGGCAGCGGACCGTCGGCGAGGGCCGCGAACAGGCCCAGCTCGCTGCTGGCGAACAGCTGCTTCGCGGCCATGAACCCGGTGGCGACCCGGACGATCGGCTCGGGGCTGGGGGCTGGCTCAGTGCCCGCGTCGGGGGTGCGCTGGCCTGCCAGATCCGTCGCCTTCGCTGTTGGCACCGGTCACCTCACTCGGAGTTCCTGTCTAAGATCCGTGCACCATATACGATATGATTACACATATGAAGTGCGGCCGGACTGAAGGGAGCTGCGGTGCCTGAGCGCGGCGGCGAGCCGGCACGAGCGACCCCGGCGCCGGTCGACGCGGTCCTCGTCCGGCTCCGCGACGGCGTGCGACTGGCCACCGACATCTACCTTCCGCAGCCGCTGCGCGGCCGGATCCCGGCAGCGCTCGTCCGCGGCTGCTACGACAAGTCATCGGCAATCACCGGCGCCACCCACATCGCCGCCGAGGTCACCGCACGGGGCTACGCGCTCGTCGTGCAGGACGTGCAGGGCACCTTCGGCTCCGGCGGCGAGCGCACACCCTGGCTGCACGAGGCCCGCGACGGCTTCGACGTCATCGACTGGATCGTGCGTCAGTCCTGGTGCGACGAGCGGGTCGTCATGCTCGGCGACTCCTATCTCGGGTTCACCCAGTGGGCCGCCGCGGCCAGCGCGCATCCGGGGCTGCGGGCGATCGCGCCGCGGGTCGCGTCCCAGCGAGTGCCCGACGCCTGGTTCTGCGCGGACATCGCGGCGCCGATCGGTGCGGAGTGGCTCGCCCGCTGGTGGTCCGGCCCGGAGGCGACCGACCTCGCGCTCGACTGGCGCACCAGACCGGTGCTCGAAGCGATCCCGGCCGAGCTCGCGAACGCGCGCGAACTGCACCGCGAGTTCCTCAGCCTCAACGAGGCCGAACTGCACGCAGCCATCTACCCCGGGCCGCTCCCCGCCACCCGGCTCGCCATACCCGCCCTGCACGCCGGCGCGTGGTTCGACCTGATGACGCCCTACCAGATGCGCGATTGGGCCGCGGTGTCCAACCACTGCCCCGCGGCGGGCGACCAGTTCCTCGTCATGGCCGCCGAGGACCACACCGGACACCCGTTCCACCCCGGCGCCGTCGCGGACGACGCGGCGATCGCAGCGGCAGGGACCACGCGGGTGCGCCGCGTCCTGGACTTCTTCGACCACTACCTGCGCGACACCGCAGTCGCGCCCACCGCCCGGGTGCGTTACGAGGTGGCCGGCGCCGGCTGGCGAGTGGCCGAGCGCTGGCCCCCGCCCGAGGTGCAGGAGCTGCAGCTGTTCCTCACCGGCGATGCCTCCGGCCGCGCCCTCGGCAGGCGTCCCGGCCGACCCGGCGAGCTGACCTGGGTGCACGACCCCGCCGATCCGGTTCCGTCGCCGGTTACGGTCGACAACGACATGCTGGCCCAGCAGCTGCCTGACGAGCAAGCGTTGCACCTGCGCGAGGACGTCCTCGCATTCACGACCGAGGCCCGGCCGACCGCGCTGGACCTGATCGGCTCCGGGGCCGTCGACCTCGTCGTCGCCTCGACCGCGCCGGCCATGCACATGGTCGCGACGCTGCTCGACGTCACGCCGACCGGCGCCGCCACCGCGATCACCGAGGGCATCGCCCGACTCGACACCCGCTACGGCCCGGCCTCCACCACCGTCCACCTCGCGCCGACGGCCTACCGGGTGCCGGCCGGGCACCGACTGCGGCTCGCGCTGGCCTGCACCCGGTTCCCCCGCTACCTCGTCCATCCCGGCACCGACGACAACCTGTGGACCGCGGTGGAGGACCGCCCGGCCACCCAGACCCTCACCGTCGGCGGATCGAGCGGGTCCCGGCTGCGGCTGGGCACCATCCCCGCCGACAGGCCGACGGCCTAGCGATGGCGGGGATCAAGGACGCCGGGCTGACCAAGCAGGAGCAGGTGTACCGCTACGTCCGAGAGCGGATCCTGTCCGGTGCCTACGGCCCGGGCTACCGAGTGGTGATCACGCAGGTGGCGCGGGAGCTGTCGGTGAGCGCCTTGCCGGTGCGCGAAGCCATCCGTCGGCTCGAGGCCGAGGACCTGATCGAGTTCCGCCCCAACGAGGGCGCCCGGGTCGCCGCGCCCCGTCCCCACTTCTTCGAGGACGACCTGGCGGTGCTCGCGGTGCTGGACGGTTACGCGACGTCGCTGGCCGCCCCACACCTCGCGCCGGTTCGGCTGCGCCGGCTCGGCGAGATCACCGACGAGATGACCTCCGCCATGCAACGTGTCGACACGCTCACCTTCGGGCGGCTCGAGCAGGACTTCCACGGCGTCGTGTACGACATGTGCCCGAACGTTTCACTGGCGACGATGCTGCACGAGCTGGCCGACCGCATCCACGCGATACGACGCACCGCGTTCGTCCTCGCGCCCTACCGCGGCAGCCAGTCGATCGAGGAGCACCGCCGCCTCGTCGCGCTCATCAGCGAGGGCGGGACCGCTCGCGAGATCGAGAGCGCCGCCCGCGACCACCTGCTGGCCGCGTTGCACAGCTTCCGCGAGTGGCACGAGCACACCCGATGACGAACAGGAGCAAGCTCATGACGTTGCCCAGGAAAGCACTCGGCACGAGCAGCGCGCAGGCGTCGGTGCTGTCACTCGGTTCGTGGCACACCTGGGACCGGATGCCCGCCGACGTCGCGGTGCCGCTGCTGCAGGACGCGGTCACGGCAGGTGTCAACCTCTTCGACGTGGGCTGGTACAACTTCGGTCCGCACGTGGAGGACGCGGACACCGACATCCTGTTCGGCCGGCTCGTCCGGCAAGCGGGTCTGGTCCGCACGGACTACCTGCTTGCCGAGAAGCTCTGGCTGTGGAACTGGCCGGCGCAACCGCTGGTCGACCAGCTGCGGGACGCGCTGGCGCGAGTGGGCACCGACCACGCGGACCTTGCCGTCCTCGGCGACTACCTCACCGAGCTGGACGTCCCGCGGGTGGTGACCGAGGCCGCCGGGCTGGTGGGCGACGGGCTAGCCCGTGGCTGGGCGGTGAACAACTGGGCCGCGGACGACCTTGCCGCCGCCATCTGTTTCGCCGCCGCCGAAGGCATGCCGTCGCCGGTGCTCGCGCAGTTGAAATACAACGTGTGCCGCCGTTCGATCCCCGAGGGTGCGCCGTACCGTCGGCTGTTCGCCGAGTGCGGGCTCGGACTGCAGCCGTCGGACGTGCTGGAGGGCGGCATCCTCGCCGGCCACGCCAATCCGTCCCGGCGGATCGGCGCCGACCCTGGCGGCATCCGCGACGGTATCCGCGACGCCGCCGGGCGGGTGGCCACGCTGGCCCGCGAGTTCGGCGTCTCCCCGGCGCAAGTCGCGATCGCGTTCGTCCTCACCCATCCCGCGACCACCTCCGTGCTGGTGGGCGTCAGCCGGCCCGAGCAGTTGCTCGACAATCTCGCCGCCGTCCAGTTCGCGGCCGAGCACGGCGACGTGCTGCGCGAGCGGCTCGCCAACCTCTGGCTCGACCGTGACCTCGTCGAGCCCACGGCCGCGTGGGCCACCGGCCGCGAGGAGTCGCCGCCCGCCCCACCGACGACATGAGCGAGCAGAGCTCGGGTACCGGCGAGTTCGCGTCAAGCGCTGCCGGCGGCGAGGTTCCCAGCCGGCTCGCGCATCTGGTCGGTGACTTCGGGCCGATCCACCCCGGCGCCGAGCCGCAGATGGTCGGCATGCGCGACGGCGTCCGGCTGGCCACTGACGTGTACCTGCCGCAGCCCTTACGTGGCAGGGCTCCGGCTGTGCTGCTGCGCACCTGCTACGACAAGTGCGGGCCATTGATGAGTCTGCCCGCGACGGCCACCGTGCTCGCCGCGGCCGGCTACGTCGCAGTCGTGCAGGACGTCCGCGGCCGGTTCCGCTCGGAGGGTGAGCGGCTGCCGTTCTTTCACGAGCTCGCTGACGGCTACGACACGTTGAACTGGATCGAGCGGCAACCGTGGAGCAACGGGATCGTCGGCATGCTCGGCACCTCCTACCTCGGCTTCGCGCAGTGGGCGGCCGCGGCCGGCGGACATCCGGCGCTGCGTGCGCTCTCGCTCGCGGTGACCTCGCAGCTCGTGCCGACGACGTGGTGGGGTCCCCGGCTCGCGGCCCCTGCCGGTACCGAGTGGCTGGTGGACGAGTGGTCGTGCCCGACGCGGCTGGAGGGCAGGGCGCTGGACTGGACACAGCGGCCGTTCGCGGACGTGGTGCCGGCCGACCTGCCCAACGCGCGAGCGCTGCTCGGCCTCATGCGGCGGCTCGGCGGCGATCCGGCCGCGCTGCAGGCGCGGGCGTTCCC
>JBOGDQ010000333.1:0-2742 GCA_050742975.1 Jatrophihabitantaceae bacterium | reverse complement strand
GTCGGACGGCAAACTCCCGAATCTGCCGTCAGAACAGCGCTCTGGCCATCTCCCGGCGCGCCGGCGGCACCCGCGCGTCGTCCGGGCCGAGCAGCTCGAAGTAGTCCACCAGCCGCTGGCGCACCCGGTCCCGCTCGTCCCCGGTGGTGCGCGCGAGCAGGTCCAGCAGCCGGCGCAGGGCGGCGTCGGCGTCGTCGGCAACCATCGTCAGGTCCGCGGCGTCGAGCTGAGCGGCCACGTCATCCGGTCCCGCAGCGGCGGTGACGTTCGAATCCACCGCGGCGACCCGCGCGAGCAGGCTGACCTGCCGCAGCGCCAGCGCCGCCTCGGCGTTGGCCGGCTCGACGTCGAGGATCGCCTGGAAGCGCTGACGCGCGAGCTCGTAGTCGCCGTCGGCCAGTGCCGTCTCGGCGGCGTCGAAGCGCGGGTCCTCCGGGGGCTCCCGGGGCTCGGGGGCCGCCTCAGGCTGCGACGCGTCCTCCTCCGAGGGCGGCACCGGTGCACCCGTCAACCCCGCTTCGCGCCCGGCCTGCAACACGGCGCCGATGAACTCGCGCAGCTGCTCCTCCGGCAGCGCTCCCTCGAAGCCGGGCACCAGCTGACCGCCGAGCACGGCGAACACCGCGGGCACGCCCCGCACCTGCAGCGCCTGGGCGATCCCCGGGTTCGCGTCGACCTCGATCTTGGCGAGCGACCACGCGCCCGCACCCTCGCGGACGAGCAGCTCGAGCGTCCCGTTCAGCTGGCCACTGGCCGGCGAGCGCGCCGACCACAGTGACAGCAGCACCGGCAGCTGGAAGGAGCGATCGAGGACCGCGCTCTGGAAGCCGGCCTCGGTGACGTCGGCGACCAGGTCGCTCGCGGTCGGCGGCGGAGCCTCCGCAGCGCGGGCGGCGGCTTCCGACCTGGCCTTCACCGCCCCGAGATCGACCGCGCCTGCCATTGCGGCAGTGAGCGCGGGGCTGGGTGGAGCGGTGCGGCGTTGCGGTGCAGGTGGCATGGGTATCAGTTTCCCAGACGTTGACAGGCGGTCGGGCAACCGGTGGGGTCCAGGCATGACGGTTCGCACAGAGCGCAACGATCCGGTGCGGCCCGCAACGCCGTCAACGGCCCGACCGCCTGAACCCGACTGTGCAACTCTCGGCGGTGTCAGGCCGCCGAGAGTTGCACAATCGCGGGTGAAGCGGGCTCCAGCTGCGACATCAGAAGCGGACCGGCTCGCGGTACTCGCCCCACATCGGCTTGAACGCGTTGCAGATCTCGCCGAGGGTTGCCTCCGCCCGGACCGCGTCGAGCATGGCCGGCAACGTGTTCTCGTCCGCCTCGGCCGCAGCGACCATCCTGCCGATCGCCTCGTCGACCACCGCCTGGTCGCGGCTCGCGCGGCGCGACTCGACCAGCGAGCGCTGCGCCAGCTCGACCTCGTGCGAGACCCGCAGGATCTCCAGGTCGTCACCGACGTCGCCGGTCAGCGTGTTCACGCCGACGACCTTCTTGTCGCCCTTCTCCAGCGCGACCTGGTACGCGAACGCGGAGTCCGCGATCTCGCCGATGAACCAGCCATCCTCGATGCCGCGCAGCAGACCGGACATGACCGTGCCGTCGCCGCCCAGATCCTTGATCCGGGTGAAGATCGCCTCGGCCTCGGCCTCGATCTTGTCCGTCAGCGCCTCGACGTACCACGAGCCGCCGAGCGGGTCCGCGACGTTCAGCACGCCGGTCTCCTCGGCGATCACCTGCTGGGTGCGCAGCGCGATCTGAGCCGCGTGCGCGGAAGGCAGCGCGAGCACCTCGTCCAGCGCGTTGGTGTGCAGGGAGTTCGTCCCACCCAGCACGGCCGCCATCGCCTCGACGGCGGTGCGAACGATGTTGTTGTCCGGCTGCTGCGCGGTCAGCGACACCCCGGCCGTCTGGGTGTGGAACCGCAGCGACTGCGCCTTGTCGGTCCTCGCGCCGTAGACGTCCCGCATCCAGCGGGCCCAGATCCTTCGCGCCGCGCGCAGCTTTGCGATCTCCTCGAAGAAGTCGATGTGCGCGTCGAAGAAGAATGACAGGCCCGGCGCGAAGCGGTCGACGTCCAGCCCGCGCGACTTGCCCAGCTCGACGTACCCGAAGCCGTCGGCCAGCGTGGACGCCAGCTCCTGCGCGGCCGTGGCCCCTGCCTCGCGGATGTGATAGCCCGACACCGAAAGGGGTTTGTACGCCGGGATGTGCGCGTCGACATACTCCATCAGGTCGCCGATCAGCTTCAGGTGCGGCTGCGGCGGGTACACCCACTCCTTCTGCGCGATGTACTCCTTGAAGATGTCGGTCTGCAGCGTGCCGTTGAGCTTGGACGTGTCCGCGCCCTGGCGTTCGGCGGCCACGACGTACATGCAGAACACCGGGACGGCCGGCCCGCTGATCGTCATCGATGTCGTGGTCGCGGCCAGGTCGATGCCGCCGAACAGGGTCTGCATGTCGGACGCGGAGTCAATCGCGACGCCGCAGTGCCCGACCTCGCCGAGGGCGCGCTCGTCGTCGGAGTCGCGGCCCATCAGCGTCGGCATGTCGAACGCGACGGACAGGCCGCCACCGCCGCCTGCCAGCAGCATCTTGTAGCGCTCGTTGGTCTGCTGGGCGTTGCCGAAGCCGGCGAACTGCCGGATCGTCCACGACTTGCCCCGGTAGCCGGTCGGGTGGATGCCGCGGGTGAACGGGAACTGCCCCGGCCAGCCGATCCGCTCGAACCGGTCGTCGGCG
>JBOGDQ010000332.1:0-33567 GCA_050742975.1 Jatrophihabitantaceae bacterium | reverse complement strand
GGCTCGGCCAGCACGTCGGGCGCCGCAGCGGGTGCGGGCGGCTCGTCGAGCGCCGCGGTCGATTCGTCGGGTGCGGGCGGCTCGTCGAGCGCCGCGTCGGATGCGGCGGGCTCGGCGAACGTCGAATCCGCGCCGAACACGCCCGACGCGACAGCGGCCGTGCCCGTCGCGGTCACGAACTCGTCCAGGTCCACCGGCTCGGCGTCCAGGACCGCGGCGACGGCCTCGATCTGCAGTTCGGCAGGCAGGTCCTCGTCGGGGTGCGCGGCCTTGTGGATCGCGGCCATCGCGGCGAGCCGCTTCTCGCGGACCGCCGGATCCTCGGCGGGCTCGTCGACCGGCTCGGCCGACTTCTTCGCTGCTCCGGAGCCCCGCTTGCGCTTGCCCTTCGGCCGCTCCTCATCCGCGTCTGGCGATCCACCGGACGGCTTGTCGACCGGCTCGGTGTGGATGATCACGCCGCGCCCGTTGCACACGGTGCACGTCTGGCTGAACGCCTCGAGCAGGCCCTCGCCGACGCGCTTGCGAGTCATCTGGACGAGGCCGAGCGAGGTCACCTCCGCGACCTGGTGCTTGGTGCGGTCCCGGCCCAGGCACTCGGTCAGCCGTCGCAGCACCAGCTCGCGGTTGGACTCCAGCACCATGTCGATGAAGTCGATGACCACGATGCCGCCGACATCGCGCAGCCGAAGCTGGCGGACGATCTCCTCGGCGGCCTCGAGGTTGTTGCGGGTGACCGTCTGCTCCAGGTTGCCGCCCGTCCCGACGAACTTGCCGGTGTTGACGTCGATGACCGTCATCGCCTCGGTGCGGTCGATGACCAGCGAGCCGCCGGACGGCAGCCAGACCTTGCGGTCCAGCGCCTTCATCAGCTGCTCGTCGACGCGCAGGTCGTGGAACAGGTCGCCGTTGCCGACGTGGCGCGAGGCCCGTTCGGCCAGGTCCGGGGCGACTCCCCCGAGGTACTCCGACACGGTGTCCCAGGCGCCCTCGCCCTGCACGACGAGCTGCTTGAAGTCCTCGTTGAACACGTCCCGGACGACGCGAATCGCCAGGTCCGGCTCGCCGTGCACGAGTGTCGGCGCCGACTTGGTGTTCTTCGCCTTGGCCGAGATCGCCTCCCACTGCGATTTCAACCGCTCGACGTCGCGGGTGAGGTCCTCCTCGCTCGCGCCCTCGGCCGCAGTTCGGATGATCACGCCGGCGTCCTCGGGAACGATCTTCTTCAGGATCGCCTTGAGCCGGTGCCGCTCGGTGTCCGGCAGCTTGCGGCTGATGCCGGTCATGCCGCCGCCGGGCACGTACACGAGGAAGCGGCCGGGCAGCGAGATCTGGCTGGTGAGCCGGGCGCCCTTGTGCCCGATCGGGTCCTTGGTGACCTGGACCAGCACCGAGTCGCCCGACTTCAGCGCGTTCTCGATCGCGCGTGACTTGCCCTCCAGCCCGGCGGCGTCCCAGTTGACCTCGCCGGCGTAGAGCACGCCGTTGCGACCCTTGCTGATGTCGACGAACGCGGCCTCCATCGACGGCAGCACGTTCTGCACCCGGCCGAGGTAGACGTTGCCGACGTAGGACGTGGCGCTGGCCCGGGTCACGTAGTGCTCGACCAGGATGCCGTCCTCGAGGACGGCGATCTGGGTGCGCTCGCCGCTCTGCCGCACCGCCATGACCCGGTCGACGGCTTCGCGACGCGCCAGGAACTCGGACTCGGTCAGGATCGGCGGGCGGCGACGACTGGTGTCCCGGCCGTCGCGACGGCGCTGGCGCTTGGCCTCCAGCCGGGTCGAGCCCTTGACGCCCTTCACCCCGTCGTCATTGGACTTCTCGCGCGCCTCGCGGACGTGGACGACTGTGTTCGGCGGATCGTCCTCGTCCGCGGCGTCCCCGTTGGCCCCGGCCGCACGGCGACGGCGGCGACGACGGCGGGTGGCGGTCGACTCGCCCGCCTCGGTCGATTCGCTCGCCTCCGCCTCGTCGGGCTCCTCGGTGTCCTCGGCTGCGGCGCTCTCGTCGCTGCTCTCGTTCTCGGTGTCCTCCCCGGCCGGGCGTGCACCGCCACGGCCGCGGCGGCCTCTGCGGCGACGGCGCCGGGCTCCGGTGGCCTCCTCGACCGCGGCCTCCTTGACGTCGTCGGGGTCGGCGGTCTTGTCCTCGACGTCCTCGACGGTGGCCAGGTCGGTCGCGCCGGGGACGGGCTCGTCCGTGACGGGCGGTCCGGCCGGTGCCTGGGCACCGCGGCGGCCCCGCTTGGCCGGCGCCTTCCTCTCTTCGGTCGCGCTCTTTTGGGACGCGGTCTCGTCGGGCGCCACGAACAGGACGGAAGGTGCTCCGGCGGGCGCGGCCAGCGCAGGTGCGCGGCCATCCTCGGGTGCCCGGCCGTCCGCCGTGGTAGCGGACTTCTTGCTCGCCCGCTTGCGGGGCGTCTTGGCGGCCGGCTCGACCGCAGCCTGCTCGACCGTCGGCTGCCCGGCCTCGGCCGGCGCCGCCGGGGTGGCTTTGCGGGCACCCTTCCTGGCCGGGCGGGTCGCCTTCGCGGCGATCTCAGCGGTGCCGGTGTCGGTGTCGGGCGCCTTGGCCGGAGCCTTCTTCGCGGCTCGCTTGCGCGGGGCCGACACGGCCAGCGCGGCGTCCGCCGGCGGAGGCGAGGCGTCGTTCGTCGCGGCAGCCGATGTGTCGTTAGCCGCGGCGGCGGGCGCCTTCTTGGCCGCCCGCTTGCGCGGGGCCTTCGCGGGCCGGGCGGCGTCCTCGTCGGCAGTGGTTGCGGCGGATGTTGCAGTGGATTCGGTGTTGGTGTTGTCGGGTTCGAGCATGTGCTCGGGTCACTCCGTTTCTCAGCCCCCGGGCGCGGTGTCGCCGGATCGGCGAGACCGCGGCCGCGCGAGGGCGGTTGTGGCCGGTGTCCGTTGAGGACACCCGCGAAGTCTGCTTCGGGTCTCGGCCGGTCGGGCACCGATTCCCGGTGGGTGGTCGTGCTGTGCTAGTTCTGCGGCGCCGTTCCTGCCGGCGCCCGATCATGGCTGAGCGGGTCACCGACCTCACCTGCGTCGTTCAGCGGTCCCTGCGCCAGGCGCACCGCAACGGGCGGTACATCGAGGGCGAGACCGGCAACGCTCCGCAAAGCGGTGAGAACGTCGTCGGGCCGTACGGCCGGGGTCACCTGCCGTACCACCACGTCCAGTATCGCACGCGGTACCCGGTCCGGCCGCTCGGTGCCCGGCGACGCGCCCGACGACCGGCCTGCCGGCACGCCGGCGGACACGACTGCGGACACGACGGGAGCGCGCGCATCGAGCATCCGGCGCCCGTCCTTGGTCAACCGCTCGACCATGACCTGCTCCTGCGCGAGGAAGACCTCGACCGCGGTCCGAGCCGCATCCTCGCTCGTTCCGGGCAGTTCGAGCCGCCAATGGGAGGCCTCGATCCGCTCGGCAAGCGAACCCGGGCCCGCCGTGACCGCCTCGAGCACATCCAGCCCGTCCGGCAGCGCCGTGCCGATCCGGATCCGCAGCTGCTCGACGTCGGTCTCGACGGCCAGCGCGATCTCGAGGAACTCGGCCTCGCTCGCGACGCCGGTCGGGGCGGCGCCGAGGTAGCTGATCTTCGGATGCGGGTGGAAGCCAGCGGAGTAGGCCATCGGCACCTCGGCCCGGCGCAGGGCCCGCTCGAACGCGCGCGCGAAGTCGCGGTGCGAGATGAACCGCAGCCGACCGCGTTTGGCGTAGCGAAGGCGTACTCGCTGCACGATCGGTGGCGGCGGCGGCCCGTCGGGAACCCGGCGCGCCATTACGTGGCGACGAGCGGGAGCAGCGATCGCCCGGTCGGCCCGATCTGGATGTCCGTGCCCAGGTTCGAGCAGACGCCGCAGTCGAAGCAGGGCGTCCACCGGCAGTCGTCCTGCTCGAACTCGCCGAGGGCGTCCTGCCAGTCATCCCACAGCCACTGCTTGTCCAGGCCGGCGTCGAGGTGATCCCAGGGCAGCACCTCGTCGCCGTCACGCTCCCGCGTGGTGTACCAGGCGAGGTCGACCGGCGTGCCCGCGAACACGGCGTCGGCCTGGGAAACCCAGCGGGAGAAGGAGAAGTACTCGCTCCAGCCGTCGAACCGGCCGCCGTCGCGCCACACCGCCTCGATGACCGCGCCGACGCGCCGGTCGCCGCGGGACAGCAGGCCCTCGACGAGGGAGGGCTCGCCGTCGTGATAGCGCATGCCCACCGCGCGGCCCAGCGACTTGTTCGCGTTGATCGCCGCGCGGAGCTTGCGCAGCCGGTTGTCGATCGTCTCCGGATCTGCCTGCGCAGCCCACTGGAACGGGGTGTGCGGCTTGGGGACGAATCCGCCGATCGAGACGGTGCAGCGGATGTCCTTCTGGCCCGCGGCCTCGCGTCCGGCGCGGATGACGTCGTGCGCCATCTCGGCGATCTCCAGCACGTCCTCGTCGGTCTCGGTCGGCAGGCCGCACATGAAGTACAGCTTCACCTGGCGCCAGCCGTTTCCGTACGCCGTCGAGACGGTGCGAATCAGGTCGTCCTTGCTGACCATCTTGTTGATCACGCGGCGCAGCCGTTCGGAACCACCCTCGGGCGCGAACGTCAGCCCGGAGCGACGACCGTTGCGCGAGAGCTCGTTGGCCAGGTCGATGTTGAACGCGTCGACCCGGGTGGAGGGCAGCGACAGGCTGACCCGGTCGTCCTCGTACCGGTCGGCGAGCTGCTTGGTGATCTGCGCGATCTCGGAGTGGTCGGCGGAGGACAGCGACAGCAGGCCGACCTCCTCGAACCCGGTCGCCTTCAGTCCGTCGGCCACCATCTCGCCGATGCCGGTGATGCTGCGCTCGCGGACCGGGCGGGTGATCATGCCGGCCTGGCAGAACCGGCAGCCCCGCGTGCAGCCGCGGAAGATCTCGACCGACATGCGCTCGTGGACGGACTCGGCCAGCGGTACCAGCGGGGTCTTCGGGTAAGGCCACTCGTCCAGGTTCATCACGGTGTGCTTGCTGACCCGGTCCGGGACCCCGTCGCGGTTCGGGGTGACGGCCCCGATCCGGCCGTCGCTCAGGTAGGTGAGGTCGTAGAAGCGCGGAACGTAGACGCCGCCGGTCCTCGCCAGCCGCAGCAGCAACTCGTCCCGGCCGCCGGGGCATCCCTCGGCCTTCCAGCCGGCGGTCAGGTCAGTGACGATGCCGACGATCTGCTCGCCGTCGCCCAGGACCGCGGCGTCGATGAAGTCTGAGATCGGCTCCGGGTTGAACGCCGCGTGCCCGCCGGCCACCACGATCGGGTGCGACTCGTCCCGATCGGCGGCGTGCAGCGGGATGCCGGCCAGGTCGAGCGCGGTGAGCAGGTTCGTGTAGCCGAGCTCGGTCGAGAACGAGATGCCCAGCAGGTCGAACGCCGCGATCGGGCGGTGCGTGTCCACGGTGAACTGGCCGATCCCGTGCTCGCGCATCAGGGCCTCGAGGTCCGGCCACACCGCGTAGGTGCGTTCGGCCAGTGCGTCGGGTCGTTCGTTGATCACCTCGTACAGGATCTGGGTGCCCTGGTTCGGCAGGCCGACCTCGTACGCGTCGGGGTACATGAGCGCCCAGTGCACGGCGACACTGTCCCAATCCTTGCTGCGCGCGTTCAGCTCGCCGCCGACGTATTGGATCGGCTTGCTGACGCGCGGAAGCAGCGGCTCAAGGCGGGGGAACAGCGAATCGGGGGCAGTACTCACGCCTGCTGATGCTACGTGCTCGTCACCCGCCCGGTTTGCACCCGAGCGCATGCGCGCGGAACTGCCTGAGAGGATCGCGAGCATGCGCCCGGTCCCCCCGCAACTGCTGCTGCTCGGCAGCATCGGGTCGGTCCAGTTCGGCGCGGCGTTCGCGGCGCGGCTGTTCGACCAGGCCGGTCCGGGCGGCATCGTGCTCCTGCGCCTCGGCCTGTCCGCGGCGATCCTGCTCGCGGTGGCGCGACCGTCCGTCCGCGGCCGTACCCGCTCGGACGTGCTGAGCGCGGTCGCCTTCGGTGTCGTGCTCGGCGGGATGAACTGGAGCTTCTACGAGGCGCTGGACCGGCTGCCGCTGGGCATCGCGGTCACGATCGAGTTCCTGGGCCCGCTGGGCGTGGCCGTCGCCGGTTCGCGGCGCGCGCTCGACGGGCTGTGGATCGTGCTGGCCGGCGGTGGTGTCGTGCTGATCGCGCTGCGCGGCAGCCATGCGGGCGTCACCGCGCTGGGGATCGTCCTCGTCCTGATCGCGGCGGCCTGCTGGGCCTGTTACATCCTGCTGTCCAAGCGGGTGGGTTCGGTGTTCCCGGCACTGGACGGCCTGGCGATCGCGCTCGGTGTCGGAACGTTGATCACCCTGCCCGCCGGCATCGTCGAGGGCGGATCGGCGCTCGGCCGTCCGGAGGTGCTGGCCGGTGGCCTGGCCGTGGCGCTGCTGTCCTCGCTCATCCCCTACTCGCTGGAGATCGTCGCGCTGCGCCGGCTGCGCCCGTCGGCGTTCGGCCTGCTGATGAGTCTGGAGCCGGCGGTGGCCGCGCTGGCCGGCGTTCTGGTGCTGAGCCAGCCACTGTCGGGCGTGCTGGCGGTCGCCATAGCGATGGTGATCGTCGCCAGCGTCGGAACCACGCTCACCTCGCGCCATCAGAGCGTGCCGCAGGTGCTCGACTGACTCGGCTCAGTCCGATCCGCTGCGGCGCACCGCCTGCAGCAGCCCGATCGCCAGGCCCTGCGCGAACATCGACGAGCCGCCGTAGGACACGAACGGCAGCGGCAGGCCGGTGACCGGCATCAGGCCGAGGTTCATGCCGACGTTCTGGAACGTCTGGAACGCGAACCAGCACACGATGCCGACGGCGACCAGGCGCCCGGCGGGATCGGCCGACCTGGCGATCCGCAGCGCGCGCCAGCACAGGACGGCGAACAGCGCGATGATCACCGAGCCGCCCAGCAGCCCGAACTCCTCGCCCGCGACAGAGAACACGAAGTCCGTCTGCTGCTCGGGCACGAACCCGCCGTTGGTCTGCGGGCCGTTGAACAGGCCGGTCCCGAACAGCCCGCCGTTGGCGATGGCGATGTGCGCCTGCGTCACGTTGTACGCGGCCCCTTGCGGATCGTGCCCGGGGTTGGCGAACGAGGTGAACCGAGCGAGCTGGTAGTCGGCGAGCAGTCCGGCCTTCACCACCACGACGGCGACGAGGACCGCGAGCAGCATGAGGCCCAGCGTCCAGCGGGCGGGCACGGCTGCCGCGACGAGGACCCCGAACGCCGCCGCAGCCAGCACCATCGCCGAGCCCAGGTCCGGCTGCAGCATGACCAGGGCGAGCGGCACCGCGATCAGGACGATCGCCAGCACGATGTCGGACGTGCTCGGCGCGGTGATCGTGTGCCGGACCGGGCCGGCCGCACCTGGCCGCCGCCGCTCGTTCGCGCGCTGGGTGAACAGGACCGCCATTCCGACGATCAGGCCGAGCTTCATGAACTCCGACGGCTGGACCTCGAACCCGCCGCCGATCCGGATCCACGCGTGCGCGCCGTTGATCGTGCTGCCGGCGACGAACACGAGCAGCAGCCCGAGCACGCTGGCCGCGTAGACGATGGGGCCGAACAGGCGCATCAGCCGCGCGTCGATGCGTGAGGCGGCGAGCATGAGCAGCGCCGCAATCACGACATTCAGCAGGTGCCGGTACAGGAACCCTTGCGGGTCGGCCCCCTGCGCCCGCTGCAGATCCCGGGTCGCCGCCCACACCAGGACGGCGCCGATCAGCGACAGGGCCAGCGCGGACCCGGCAAGCAGTAGGTCGTAGCCACGCTGCCGTCGCTCCAGGGGCCGGGCCAGCGGTGTCAGCGTGAACGGCGCCCGCGGGTCCCTCGTCGTCATCGTCATCGCGCGGTTCTTACTTTGGGGAGCGTGGTGATAGGGGCGGAGTTGGGGACGATGGGCTTGCCGTGCGCACCCATGATCGCGTCCCAGATCCGCTTGAGCATCGGGCCGGCGGCGGTCGCGCCCGTCCCGGCCTGCTCGATCATGCCGACGACCACGAACTTGGCGCCGACATTCCCCTTGCTGTCCTTGGTGATCGGGCCCCAGGTCGCCAGCCAGGACGTGTCGTCCTTGCCCTCGACCTCGGCCGTGCCGGTCTTGCCGCCGATCCGCGACTGGTACTTCGAGCCGAGGTAGGCGAACGCGCCCGAGACCGCCCAGCCGCGGCTGAAGTTGAGCGAGTTCGCGATGTAGTTGAGGTCCTTGCGGCTGACCGGCACCGTGTCGCGCACCTTGGGTTCGATCGTGCGGACGAGCTTGCCCGTGCCGTCGACGACCGCCCACCCCAGGCGCGGCTCCCAGACCCTGCCACCGTTGACCAGCGCCGAGTACGCGATCGCGAGCTGCAGCGGGGACACCGTCGTCTCGCCCTGCCCGATCGCCATGTCGGCGTTGTCGCCGGCCCGGTAGCGCCAGCCGTCGGTGCAGTTCTCCGAAGCCAGTTGGGTGAGGTAGGCGCGCTGAGCCGGATCCGCGACGTCCGGGTAGCCCTTGCGCGCCTGGGCGCAGTACTGCGTGCGTTCGGCCTTCCAGCGGGCCATGCGCGTCTCGCGGTCCGCGTACGAACCGCTCGCCTGCTCGCCGATCGGCAGGTCGATGCCCGGTGCGCTGCCGACGCCGTACAGCGAAGCCATCTTCTGCAGGTACTCGTTCGGCCTCTTGCCCGCATCGACGCGCGCCTGGTCCCGGTAGTACTCGGCGGCCTCCGGTGCGTAGAAGAACGTGTCGCACGAATAGCCGAGCGCGTTCTCGAGGTCGATCGGGCCCAGGACCTCCGAGTCGTAGTTCGTCTTCACCCGGCCGTCGATGGTCAGCGAACCGGGGCACGGGTAGATGCCGTCCGTCGTGATCTCGTGATGCACCAGCAAGGACGACGAGGTGATCAGCTTGAACGTCGAGCCCGGCGCGTACTGCCCGGCGATCGCACGGCCGACGAGCGGATCGTCGGCACCCGGCGCGGTCAGCCTGGCGTAGTCGACCGGCGAGATACCGCCGACGAACAGCTGCGGGTCGTAGGTCGGGTAGCTGGCGGCGGCGATGATGCGTCCGGTGTTGGGATCCATCACCACCACCGCGCCGGACGTAGCCTTCTTGCCGGCCCGGCGCCGGTCGGCGATCTCCGCGACGAGTGCCTTCTCGGCCAGCTTCTGGATGTTCAGGTCGATGCTCGTGACGAGCGTGTCACCCTGTCTAGGGGCCACGCTCGTCCCGCCGCCCACCGCGTAGCCCTGCGGGCTGAGCTGCATCGTGATGCTGCCGTCGGTACCGCGCAGGATCGAGTCGTACTCGGCCTGCAGGCCGGTGCGTCCGATCGTGTCGGCGTCGGTGAGCGACTTGTCGGCCTTCTTGTCCGCCTCGGTGATCTGGCCGGTGTAGCCGAGGACGTGCGCGGCCAGCGAACCGTACGGGTACTCAGGCATCGTCATCGTCTCGACCGCGACCCCAGGGAAATCCTCGCGGCGCTCCCCCACGGCGAGGACGACCTCGGTCGACGCGTTCGCGGCGACCGGGACGGGCTGGTACGGCTCGCCGGTCCAGCACGGCGCCTTCACCTTGGGCGAGCAGGGCGTGATCTGTTTCGCGAGGTGGCCGGGCGTCGTCTTGAGCAGGGCGGCCAGCCGGGCCAGGACGGCGCTGCCGTGGTCGTGCAGGCCCTGCAGCGTCTCGCGGTCCACGGTGATCACCTGCACCGAGGTGTTCTGCACCAGCGGACGGCCGCTCGCGTCGACGATCAGGCCGCGCGGCGCCGGCACGACGATCACGCCCTCGTGCGTGCGACCGGCCGACTGCACCGGCTTGTTCGGGTCCAGCAGCTGCACGTAGTACAGCCGTCCCAGCAGGGTGGCGATCATCGAGGCGACGAGCACGACGATGACGGCGAGCCTGCGCGCGCCCACGGGCCGGTGCCGGAACTCAGCCACGTGGACCGGCCAGGTCCAGCTCGCTCAGCACCGGGTGTGGCGCGCGCAGCGAGTCGGCGTGCAGGAACGCGCGCGTCAGCGGGACGACCGCCAGCGCGAGCAGCGCGTCACCGAGTCCGGCCGGGACGGCGTGCGCGAATGCGTTCGCGGCCGTAGCACCGCCGGAGTGCAGGACCGCGAGCAGCAGGCCGGTGACCACGGTGGCCAGCGCGCAGACCGTCGCGGCGGTGGCGGCGTCGGCACGGACGGTGCGCCGATCGGCGGCGAGCCCGCAGGCCAGCCCGACGAGCAACCAGCTCAGGGCGAGGACACCGGCCGGATGCGTCGAGCCGAGATCGGCGAGCAGCCCGGTCGCGAACCCGAACGCCAGGCCCGAGCCGGGACCGTCGACGAGCGCGACCGCCGCGACCACGACGGCGGGCAGGCTGACCGGCACCGGCAGGGTCCACGGTGCGATGAGCGTCGCCTGCAGCAGCATCGCGGTCAGGATCGCGGCGAGCGCGGCGACGACGCGGCCCCGTGTCATCTGGACTCCGCCACCGCGCTCGTCGGGTGCAGCGCCGTGCGCTCGGTTTCGGTGTGACCGCCGACGAGGATGACGCCGACCAGGTCGACGGACGTCGGCGAGGTGGCTGCCCTGACCGTTGCGCGGATCGTGCCGTCCGCGGACGCGCGCACCGACGATACCGTCCCGATCATCAGGCCCGGCACGAAGCTGGTCGAGCCGCTCGGCCCGGTCGACAGCTTGTCGCCGACCCGGATCGAGGCCTTCGGGTTCAGCGGTACGAAGGTGAATCCGTCCGTGCCCGCGCCGGTGGCCAGGCCGATCTCGCCGCTGCGCAGGTCGCGGGCCCCGACGCCGCTGCCCGGATCTGCCGCGAGCAGGATCGCCGACGAGTTTGCGTCGGCGTGCAGCACCCGTCCGACCAGCCCGTCGCCGTCGGTGACGCTCTGCCCGGCCCGGACGCCGTCGCGGGTACCGGCGTCGAGCGTGAGCGTCCAGTCGAACCCCTCGCCCGGCCCCAGCGCGAGCACGCGTGCCGGCATGACCCGGTAGTGGCCGGAGTCCGCGGCCAGCTGAAGCGCCGCGAGCCTGGCGCGCGTCGCGTGGTCGATCTGGGTGCGCGACAGATCGCCGCGGAGCTGCGCGTTCTCGTGCTGCAACGTGCGGATGCGCTCGACGTTGGTGCCCGCGGACGGAACGCCCTGCACGAAGCGCCGGACCGGGCCGAGCATGGCGTCGGTGCCGCGGTACAGGGAGCCGAGCGCGCCGCGCACACCGGTGTGTGCCGAGCGCAGACCGCCGCCGCCAAGGTCGAGCGTGATGAAGCACAGGGCGAGGGCCGCGAGGACGATCGCCGCCGTCCGCTGCCGCCGCGTCAGCCGCCGCATGGCCTGGTTACCTGCGGTGGCCGTCGACGACGACCTTCTGCAGCTGGTCGAAGTGCTCGACCACGGTGCCGGTGCCGAGAACGACGGAGTCCAGCGGCCGGTCGGCAACGAGCACCGGAATGCCGATCTCGTGCTGCAGCCGCGCGTCCAGCCCGCGCAGAAGTGCACCGCCACCGGTGAGCACGATGCCACGCGTGACCAGGTCGCCGGCGAGCTCGGGCGGGCAGCGGTCCAGCGTCGCGCGCACCGCGGTGACCATCCGCGCGATCGGTGCCTCCATCGCCTTGCGCAGCTCCTCCCCGGACACCGTGACGTTCCGAGGCAGGCCGGTGGCGACGTCGCGGCCACGGATCTCGGCGCTCTTCGGACCGGCCACGGGGAACGCCGAGCCGACGGAGATCTTGAGCTCCTCCGCGGTTCGCTCGCCGACGAGCAGCGAGAACTCGAGACGGATGTGGTCGACGATCGCCTGGTCCAGCGCGTTGCCCGCGACGCGCAGGCTGGTCGCCGACACGATCCCGCCCAGCGCGAGGATCGCGACCTCGGTCGTCCCGCCGCCGATGTCGATCACCATCGAGCCCTGCGGCTGGTTGACCGGCAGGCCCGCACCGATCGCGGCCGCCATCGGCTCGGAGATGATGTGCACGCGTCGGGCTCCGGCCGCGTAGACCGACTCGCTGACCGCGCGCTGCTCGACGCCGGTGACTCCGGACGGGACGCAGACCACGATGCGAGGACCGGTGAAGGCGCCTCGCCGGCGCAGCACCTTGCGCACGAAGTAGCGGAGCATCTCTGCGGTGACGTCGTAGTCGGCGATCACGCCGTCCTGCATCGGCCGGACGGCGCTGATGTGACCCGGCGTGCGGCCGATCATCCGCTTGGCCTCGGCCCCGACGGCGACGACCGACTTGGTGTCCGTGTCGACCGCGACGACGGACGGTTCGTCCAGCAGGATGCCACGACCACGCGCGTACACAAGGGTGTTCGCGGTGCCGAGGTCGATCGCCAGGTCTCCCCCGAGCAGGTCGCCGCCGCGCTGGGAGACCAGCGACAGACGGGCCAGGGGGGTGAATGTCACGACAGTTGACCTTCTTCTTCACGCAGGAGTCTGCCGTGATCGTATGGTGGGATCGGCGTGAACTTCGGTTGCGACGCGCGGGACGCCCGTGACTGATGTGACGACAGTGGTTAATCGAAGCGGACCTTGGTGGTGATCAGCTGCGGGTTGCGGTCGCACAGCAGCCGCAGCCCGCAGCTGATCAAGGTATCTCCGCCGTTCGGCCACACGTGGCCGACCGCACCGGCAATCCACGACCACCCCGTGGGCAGCGAGACCCCCGACCCGCCGACCGAGCCCGCACTGCGCCGACGTACACGCTGCTGGTTCCGTACGACTCAATGTCCGGAGTGGAGGCCAGTCTGCGATCGGACCTCGATGCCGCATCGGCAGCCGCGTGATTGAAGCCGGTCTGCTCCAGGATCGCCGCGAGCTGCAGGCCGCGGTGAGAGCGCCGACCATGTCCCGGCCGAACACCGCACTTGCCGCTCGGTAGACCGGCGGGTCGACCGCGAGACCCAGGCCCACGCTCAGGCCCACATCCGCTGGTTGGCGGTGATCGCTGCGCTGTAGTTCGAGTGGGCGGTGGCGCCGATCCGGTGCAGGGTGGCCACCGCCCCGCGCAGCTCCTGCGCACCTGCCATCCAACGGGCGTGCGCGGCCCGGTGCTCCTCGGCGGCCAGGCCCGCCCAGGTCCCGTGCAGCCGAGACATGCGCGCGTCGATCTCGTCGAGACGTTCCTGCACCGATCGTTCGAACAGTGTCATCCGGTCGACGGCGTCGGCCAGCGCCTCCAGCTGTATCGCGAACACGCTCATACGAACGCGCTCACGCTTGCCGACTCGGCCGTGTCGTAGCCGTGAGCGGTGGCATCGAGCAGCTGCGCCATCATGTCCAGCGCGCCCAGGACGTCCGAGGCGCCGACCTGCCACTCGTGCCAGCCGTTCGCGAACGCGGCGCCCGCCTGCCCCCGCCAGCCGTCCAGCAGGGTCTCGACGTCCAGATCCAGGCGACTCAGGCCCGCGCGCAGCTCGTCGGAGACGTCCCGGACGACGCCCGCGGCCGAGGCGATCTCCCACGGCTCCGTCTCGAATCCCGGCAAGAGACCCAGCTCCCCTCGATCAGTGTGTTGACCGAGAGGCTAGATCGAAACCGTGGGCCGTCGCTGCGGCCTGTGGACAACTCAGATGGTCCGGAACCAGAGGTCGATCTCGCGGGCGGCCGAGTCGATCGAGTCCGAGCCGTGCACCAGGTTCTGCTGGACGGGCAACCCCCAGTCGCGGCCGAGGTCACCGCGAATCGTCCCCGGCGCCGCGACGGTCGGGTCGGTCGCACCGGCGAGCGCGCGGAACCCCTCGATCACCCGCTGTCCCTCGGCAACGAGCGCCAGCACCGGGCCGGAGCTCATGAAGTCGACGAGCGGCTGGTAGAACGCCTTGCCCTCGTGCTCGGCGTAGTGCTTGGCCAGCAGGTCGGCGTCAGCGGTCCGCAGGTCGAGCGCGACGATGCGGTAGCCCTTGGCCTCGACCCGGCGCAGGATCTCGCCGCTGAGGCCGCGGCGGACGCCGTCCGGCTTGACCAGGATGAGGGTGCGCTCGATCTGTTCAGTCACGCCCGCAGCCTATTCGCGACTGAGTGCAGCGCGGCGAGCCGGTCAGGAGACCAGCATCCGCCAGCCTCCGGGCGTGCCGACCAGATCGCGCCGGATCCTGAGCAGCGCACCCCAGATGGCCGCGAAGATGACGCCGACGAAGAACATGGCCACGAGCAGGAACCCGGTGAGCACGAACAGGACCTGGAGGGCCGAGCCCAGCGCGATCCCGAACGGACGGCGCACCATCGCCGCGCCCACGATGAGAACCACCGCGAGCCCGACGAGGATCAGCGTCCTGGTCAGGCCGAGTCCGGTGGAACTGAACGCGATGGCACGTGGCAGCAGCAGCGTCACGAGGGCCTCGAGGCCCAGGACACCGGCCAGCGCACCGCGCGTCGCCCGATTCGCGCGAAAGGCCCGCTCGGCGATCTGCTCCTCGGTCGGTTCGGAGCCGACGGTCACGATCGGTCTCCGAGCAGCACCCGGACCTCGCCCGCGGTCACCACCGAGCCGGTGACGAGCACGCCCGCGCCGGACAGGAACTCATCGCCGGTGTCTTCGGCCAGCCGCACGGCGGTCTCGATCGCGTCGTCCAGCCGCGGCTCGACGGTGACCCGATCGGGGCCGAACACTTCGACCGCGGCGGCGGCGAGCTCGTCGACGGGCAGAGCGCGGTCCGACGCGTTCTGGGTGACCACGACCTCGTCGACGACCGGTTCGAGCAGGCCGAGCATCCCGTCCACGTCCTTGTCCTCCAGCACGGCGACGAGGGCGATCAGGCGTCGGAAGTCGAACGCCTCCTCGATCGCGGCCACGCTGGCCCGGACACCGTGCGGGTTGTGCGCGGAGTCCAGCAGGATCGTCGGCGCCGAGCGGATCGGCTCCAGCCGCCCCGGCGATCGAACCGACGCGAACGCGGCGCGCACCGTCTCGACATCGAGCGTCCCGGAACCGGCGCCGATACCGAAGAACGCCTCGACGGCAGCGAGCGCGCAGGCCGCGTTCTGCGCCTGGTGCGCGCCGAACAGCGGCAGGAACATGTCCTGGTACACGCCGCCCAGGCCCTGCAGCGTGAGCGCCTGCCCGCCGACCGCTACGCGGCGATCGAGCACGCCGAACTCCAGCCCCTCGCGCGCAACCTGCGCCTCGACCTCGACCGCACGGCGCAGCAGCTCACCCGCGCCTTCCGGCGTCTGGGCGGCGAGGACAGCGGTCGCGCCGGCCTTGATGATGCCGGCCTTCTCGGCGGCTATCTTCTCGATCGTCTCGCCGAGGTACCGCGTGTGGTCCAGGTCGACGGGTAGGACGACCGCGACCTCGGCGTCGATCACGTTGGTGTTGTCCCAAGCGCCGCCCATGCCGACCTCGACGACGGCAACCTCGATCGGGGCGTCGGCGAAGATCGAGTACGCCAGCGCGGTCACGATCTCGAAGAACGACAGCGGGACGTCGAACTGTCCGTCGATCAGCTCGACGTACGGTGCCAGCTCGCGGTACCCCTCGACGAAGGTGCGATCGGTGATCGGTTCGCCGTCGATGACGATGCGCTCGGTGACGCTGACCAGGTGCGGGCTGGTGTAGCGGCCGGTGCGCAGGCCGAAGCCGCGAAGCAACTCGTCGACCATGCGCGCCGTCGAGGTCTTGCCGTTCGTCCCGGTGAGGTGGATGGCCCGGTAGGCCCGCTGCGGATCGCCGAGCAGCTCGACCAGTGCCTGCATCCGCTCGTTGGACGGGTGGACGTGGCCCTCGCCGCGGCGGCTGAAGATCTCCGCCTCGAGTTGCCGCAGCAGCGTCGCGTACTTCTGCTTCTCGGTCACCGCCACGACGCCCGAGTCTACGGGGGCGCGCGGGACCTTCCTGCGCTTGGTCCGCACGCGATCTTCCTGCAGCGGCTGCGCCCCGTGACGCCACACGCAGGAAGATCGGATTCCTGCCGACCGCTCGTGAGCTCAGTGGGCGAAGGCCTGCTTCGGGCCGGGGCTGGGCAGCGGGCCGTCGAGCGAGTCGAAGAACCCCGTATCCGTGCGCAGGTCGGCGAGCAGCAGGTCGGCCATGTCGTGGTTCATCCCGGCCCGGACGACGATTCGCAGCACGGACAGGTCCTCGCGGTTCGGCGGGTACGTGTACGCCGGCACCAGCCAGCCGCGCTCGCGAAGCTTGTCCGACACGTCGAACACGGTGTAGTTGCTCACCTCCGGGCGCAGGGCGAAGGCGAACACCGGGATGTCCTCGCCGCGCGTGATCAGCCGGTACGGGCCGATCTTCTCGATCTCGGTGGCCAGGTACTGCGCGACGTCCGAGGAATTCCGCTGCACCCGGCGGTACCCGTCGACGCCGAGGTGGGTGAACATGAAGTACTGCGCGATGACCTCGCTGCCCGGCCGCGAGAAGTTCAGGGCGAACGTCGGCATGTGCCCGCCGAGGTAGTTGACGTCGAAGATCAGGTCCTTCGGCAGCGCGGCGGCGTCCCGCCAGATCACCCAGCCGACGCCCGGGTACACCAGACCGTACTTGTGCCCGGACGCGTTGATCGACTGCACCCGCGGGACGCGGAAGTCCCAGTCGAGGTCCGGCTGCAGGAACGGCGCCACGAACCCGCCGGACGCGCCGTCCACGTGCATCGGGATGTCGATGCCGCTGTCGGCCTGGTATCGGTCGAGCGCGGCGGCGATCTGTTTCACCGGCTCGTAGCTGCCGTCGAACGTGGAGCCGAGCACGGCCGCGACGCCGATCGTGTTCTCATCGCACTGCGCGATCGCGGCGTCGGGCGTCAGGTGCAGGTTGTCGCCCTCGAGCGGGACGAGGCGCGGTTCGACGTCCCAGTACCGGCAGAACTTCTCCCAGCACACCTGGACGTTCGCGCCGGTGACCAGGTTGGGACGGTCGGTCGGCTTGCCGGCTGCGCGCATCCTCTCGCGCCAGCGCCACTTGAGCGCGAGCGCACCGAGCATCACCGCCTCGCTCGATCCGGTCGTCGAGCAGCCGGTCGCGCTCTGGCCGGAGGGCGCGTTCCAGAGGTCGGCGATGATGTTGACGCAGCGCGACTCGATCTCCGCCGTCTGCGGATACTCGTCCTTGTCGATCATGTTCTTGTCGGCGGTGTCGGCCATGATCTGCGCGGCGTGCGGCGGCATCCACGTGGTGACGAAGGTGGCCAGGTTCAACCGGGCGCTGCCGTCGAGCAGCAGCTCGCTCGTGATCAGGTCGTAGGCCGCCTCGCCGGCCATGCCCTCGGCCGGCAGCGCACCGATCGGGACCGCTGCGGCCTTCCTGGATCGCGCCGCGCGACGGGCGAGTTCGGACGCACTGACTTGCTTGCTCAACCCCATGTGGTGGTTCTACCTCACGAAGGTGGGAGTGCCTCCAGCGCGGCGCGGATCCGGAGCATGTCGGCCTCGGCCGCCGCGAGCCGGTCGCGCACCTTGCCGATGACCGCGTCCGGGGCCTTGGCGGTGAATGCCTCGTTCCCGAGCTTTCCGGCGTTGACGGCGCGCTCCTTCTCCGCCGCCGCCAGGTCCTTCGTGAGCCTGGTCCGTTCGGCCGCGACGTCGATCGCCCCGGACAGGTCCAGCTCGACGTCGATGCCGCGCGCGGTGGTGAGCGAGGCCGTCGTCGCGAAGCCGTCACCCGGTTCGTCCAGGCGCAACAGCCAGCGGATCGCGGCCTCTCCCCCGCCGGCACCGGTCAGCCGCGCCGGGACTCGCTGCGCTGGCTTCACGCCCTGGTCGGACCGGAACCGGCGCACCTCGCCGACCACGGACTGCACCACGGCGATCTCCGCTTCTGCGTCCGCGTTGGCCCGCGACGTATCCACGACCGGCCACCGGGCGATGACCACGGACTCTCCCCCGCCGGCTACTCCCCCGCCGGCTACTCCCCCGCCGGCTACTCCCCCGCCGGCTACGCCCCCACTGCTGGGGGTGCCCCCATCTTCATTGGCGGGGGTACCCCCATTGCCTGTCAGCGCGGTCCAGAGCGTCTCCGTCACGAACGGCACCATCGGGTGCAGCAACCGCAGCAAGGTGTCCAGGACCTCACCGAGCACTCGCCGCGTGGCATCGGCGCCCGGGCCCGCGAGCGAGATCTTGGCGAGCTCGACGTACCAGTCGCACACCTCGTCCCACGCGAAGTGGTACAGGACGTCGGCGATCTTGGCGAACTCGAACCGCTCGTACAGCGCGTCGACCTCGCCGATCACCGCGTGCAGCCGCGACAGGATCCACGCATCTATGCCTATTGCTCCGGTTCCTTCGTCGCCTCCGCGGGCGCCTGGACTGACAGTCGGCGCCGGCAGCGGTCCCTCGATCGTCGCACCGTTGAGCAGGGCGAACCGGGTCGCGTTCCAGAGCTTGTTGCAGAAGTTGCGGGCGCCCACCACCCACTCCTCGTTTATCGCCTGGTCGGCGCCGGGGTTCGCACCCTGCAGCAGGGACAGCCGCACCGCGTCGGCGCCGTACTTGTCGATCCAGAGCAGCGGGTCGATGACGTTGCCGCGCGACTTGGACATCTTCTTGCCGGACGCGTCGCGCACCAGCCCGTGCAGCAGCACGGTGCGAAACGGGACCTCGCCGTCCATGGCGTACAGGCCGAACAGCATCATCCGGACGACCCAGAAGAACAGGATGTCGTAGCCGGTGACCAGCACCGTGGTCGGGTAGTAGGTGCGCAGGTCCTCGGTGTCCTCGGGCCAGCCCATCGTCGAGAACGGCCAGAGGGCGGAGGAGAACCAGGTGTCCAGGACGTCCTGGTCCTGGGTCCAGCCGGCGGGCGGCGTCTCGTCGGGGCCGAAGCACGCGTCGTCGCCGTCGGGTGAATACCAGACCGGGATGCGGTGCCCCCACCACAGCTGCCGGCTGATGCACCAGTCGCGCAGGCCGTCCACCCACTGGAAGTAGCGCGGCGCCAGCGCGGCCGGTTCGATCACGACGCGCCCGTCGCGCACCGCGTCACCGGCGGCCTTCGCGAGCGTCTCGACGCGCACCCACCACTGCAGGGACAGCCGTGGCTCGACCACGGTGTCGCACCGCGAGCAGTGCCCGACCGAGTGCAGGTACGGACGCTTCTCGGCGATGATTCGGCCGTCCTCGCGCAACGCGGCCACGATCGCGAAGCGCGCCTCCATCCGGTCCAGTCCGGCGAACGGGCCGGCCGCGGTGATCACGCCCCGCTCGTCCATGATCGTCGGCATCGGCAGGTCGTGGCGGCGGCCGATCTCGAAGTCGTTCGGGTCGTGCGCAGGTGTCACCTTCACCGCACCGGTGCCGAAGCTCGGATCGACGTGTGCATCCGAGATGATCGGGATGCGCCGGTTGGTCAGCGGCAGCGCGACCTCGGTCCCGATCAGGTGTCGGTAGCGCTCGTCGTCCGGGTGCACCGCTACGGCGGTGTCGCCGAGCATCGTCTCGGCGCGCGTCGTCGCGACCACGATCGAGGCGTCGCCGTCCCCGTACCGGATCGAGACCAGCTCGCCGGCCTCCTCGGCATGGTCGACCTCGATGTCACTCAGCGCGGTCAGATCCCGCGGGCACCAGTTGATGATCCGCTCGGCACGGTAGATCAGGTCGTCGTCGTACAGCCGTTTGAAGATCGTCTGAACCGAGCGGCTGAGACCCTCGTCCAGGGTGAACCGCTCGCGCGACCAGTCCACGCCGTCGCCGAGGCGGCGCATCCCCTCCTTGATCTGGCCGCCGTAACGCTCCTTCCACTCCCACGCCTTGGCGACGAACTCCTCGCGCCCGTAGTCGAACCGGCCCTTGCCCTCGGTCTCGGCCAGGTGGCGCTCGACCAGGTTCTGGACGGCGATGCTGGCGTGGTCCATGCCCGGCAGCCAGAGCACGTCGTGCCCGGTCATGCGCGCCCGTCGGGTCAGCGCGTCGATCAGCGAGTGCTCAAGCGCGCTGCCGAGGTGCAGGCTGCTGGTGACGTTCGGTGGCGGGATGACGATCGAGTAGTGCGGCTTGTTGCTCGATGGGTCGGCGGTGAAGTAGCCGCGCTCGACCCAGCGCTCGTAGAGCGGTCCCTCGACCTCGGCCGGCTGGTACTGGCTCGGCAGGTCAGGACGTGCGGGCTCGGTCGGGGTCACCGTCGCATTCTATGGACGTCATTCGGTGCGCCTCGCCGGGTTGTCGATTCGGCACGAGTGTCAGCCCCGCGGCCGCCGCTCCCGTTCGGAGCCGGGCGTCCCACGTTGCGAAGTAGACGTCGCCGCTGTCGACCGCAAGACCGCTCGCGAGGTGCACGGCATCGGCGCCACTCGGCTCGTACCGACGGGCCAACTCCCCACCGTGTCCCGCGACCACGGCACGCGAGGACCGGGTGATGCGGATCCGGACGACCAAAGACGCCGACTAGATCATCGCCCTGCTCGAGCCCTGATCGCGGCCGATCCGGTTCGCAACACGGTGCTCGGCAGCGTCGTCGCCGGCCTGCGCGGTGCCGACGCCGACGGCTGGTGCGCCCACCCCGCCGACGATCGGCAGACGCTCGCGATCCGTTCGCAGCTGCACACCCCGATCGGGCTGACCGCCGGTTGGCTCGAGTTCAACGAGCTTGCCGAGCAGGCCACTCTGTTGCCGATCGTGCACGAGCTCGGCGGCCCGGTGGCCGAGACGGGCGGGCTTGCCGCGGCCCTGGCGCGGCTCGGGCAGGTGGAGGCTGCGGGGGTGAGTCTGCGGCTGTTCCGCCTCGACGAACTGACCGATCCCGGGGGCGTTCCAGGCAGCGCGCGGCTGGCAACGGTTGTGGATCTGCCTTTGCTCACCGAGTGGTTCGAGGCGTTCGCAATCGAGGCGCACGGCAGTCTGCCGCCGGGCTTCGACGCCGGACGGGATGTCAGACACGGGCTGCGGAACTATCGAATCTGGCTCTGGACCGACGAGGCGGGTGCGCCCTGCACGATGGCGGTCGGCCGGCAGCCGAGCTACGGCGTCGCTCGCGTGGGGCCGGTGTACACGCCGCCGGATCGACGAGGTCGCGGCTTCGGATCGTCGGCGACGGCTGCAGCCACGCGCGACATCCTGGATCGACCGGCGATTCCCGTGCTGTACGCGGACCTGGCCAATCCGATGTCGAACCCGATCTACCAGCGGCTCGGCTACCGCACCGTCGACGACCGGCTGTCCGTCCTCTACCGCTGAGCCTCAGCCGCGAGGGACGGCGCCGTGGCCAGCCAGCGTCCGAACGCGTCGATCGAGTACGGGCGACCGAGGAAGTCGGCGACGAGCGCCGCGGCGTCCTCGCGCCCGCCCGGCGCCAGTACGCGATCGCGGTACCGGTATGCGACGTCCCTGTCGAACAGGTCGGCGGAGTCGAACGCCGAGAACATGTCCTTCGCGATCACCAGGCTCCACATGTAGGTGTAGTACGCGGAGGTGTAACCCTCCAGGTGCCCGAACGAGGTGTGGAAGTGGGTGCCGTCGAGGTAGGAGAACAGGTCGTACCGTTCCTGCAACTCGCGCACCTTCGCGGTAATGTCCGCGGGCCGCTCGACATGCAGCAGGTAGGACAGCGCCGTGTAGAACGTCTGCATCCGGATGAAGTAGCCCTTGCCGAACTCCTTCGCGTCCCGCATCCGGGCGACCAGGTCGGCCGGGATCGGCCCACCGTCCTCATCGAACGCGAAGGAGCGCAGGATGTCCGCGTCCCAGGCCCACTCCTCGAGCATCTGCGACGGCGCCTCGACGAAGTCCCACTCCGTGGCCACGCCGGAGAAGCGAGCCCAGCGCTGCCGGCCGGCGAGCACGTGATGGACGAGGTGGCCGAACTCGTGGAACAGCGTGACGACATCGCTGTGCTCCATCAGACCGCGTGGGAAGTTGCAGACCAGCACGCCCTCCGGCATCTGGCGCCCCTCCACACCGGCAACCAGGTCGAACTGGGCCGCATGCTTGAACTTGCCGTCGCGCGGGTGCAGGTCCAGGTAGATCCGTCCGCGCTGCGCACCGTCGGTGGGGGTACCCCCGCCAATGAAGATGGGGGCACCCCCAGCAGTGGGGGCGTAGCCGCTGGGGGAGTAGTCGGCGGGGGAAAATACGTCGTACGCGACGACCTCCTTGTCCCATACCGGCGCGTGCTCGACCGGCCGGTACTCGAGACCGAACAGCCGCCCGGTGACGTCGAGCAGCCCGGCGCGGACCTGCGCGAAGTCGAAGTAGCGGCGCACCTGTTGCGCATCGACGTCGAGCCGCTCACGCCGGATCAGCTCGGCGTAGTAGGCCGAGTTCGAGCTGTCCAGCGTCGTGGCCCCGGGATCGTCCTGACGGCGCCGCTCGAGCAGGACGTCGAAGTCGCGGCGTGCCGACGGTTCGGCCAGCGTGGCGATCTGCTCGATGAACTCGGCGATCGCCGCGCCGGTCTTCACCATCTTGACCTCGGAATCGAGCGCCGGCCAGTCGGGATAGCCGAGTAGCTCGGCCTGCTCGGCGCGCAGGCTGAGCAGCTCGGACAGCAGCTCGTCGTTCTGCGGCCAGGCCCGGTTGAGGAACTGGACGGCCAGCTCGCGGCGCGCGTCGGCGTCGGCGGCGAAGGTGCGGAACGGGATGTAGTCGGGGTAGTCGGTGGTGAGCACGACCAGGCCGTCGTCGCCCGGCGGGTGCGCGTCGATGAAGTCCTGCGGCAGACCGGCCAGTCGGTCCGGCGTTACGGCGATGCTGCGGACGTCGTCGCGGATGTTGCGGGAGAAGTCCTGACCGAGGACCGTCGATCGCTCCGAGATCTCACGCAACCGGGTACGCACCTCGTCACTGCGGTCGACGCCGCTGCGCCGGAAGTCGCGCAGCGTGTGTGCGAGCAGTCGCCGAGCGTGCGCGTCCAGCCCCGACGCGTCGACTGCCGCGAGCACCTCGAACAGGTCGCGGTCCAGGCCACGGTCGGTGGTCAGCCGGGACACTTCCTGCTGCCGCGCCTCGGCGAGAGTCCGCACCGCTTCGTCGGGATGCACCTCGGCCAGCACGCTCACCAGCGAACCGGCGTTGCGCAGCGCGAGGTCGCAGTCGTTCCACAGGTCCAGGACGGCGGACGCGTCGCGGGTGGTTCCGTCCTTGAGCGTGGCGATCAATTCGCGAGCACGGGCGAGGTTGGTGTCGGCGCGATCGGCCACGAAGGCGGGCCACTCTGATTCGTCGGAGGGCAGTTGCAGGGGTTCGACAGTCACCGCTCCGACTCTAGTGAGCCGCCGCAACGCCGATCGATGAACGGACCCGGCAGACTGGGCGGTGCCTGCCACCCGAAGGAGCCGCCGTATGACCTCGCTCTCCCGCATCCGCTGGGGCGTCCTCGCCACCGGCGGCATCGCCCACACGTTCGCTCGCGATCTTGCGCTACTGCCCGACGCCGAACTGATTGCGGTCGGGTCCCGCGCGCACGATACGGCCGAGGCATTCGGGGACGAGTTTGCGATACCGCACCGGCACGCCTCGTACGAGGCGCTGGTCCACGATCCCGACGTGGACGCGGTGTACGTATCGACACCGCATCCCGGCCACAGGGACGCCGCGCTGCTTGCGATCGACGCCGGCAAGGCCGTGCTCGTAGAGAAGCCGTTCGCGATGGACGCCGCGCAGGCCGGCGAGATGATCGACGCCGCCCGCGCTCGCGGCACGTTCCTCATGGAGGCCATGTGGACGCGCTTCCTGCCCCATATCGCCCGGGTGCGCGAGATCCTCGCCGCCGGGACGCTGGGCAAGATCGCATATCTCACCGCCGAGCACGGGCAGTGGTTCGCCGAGGATCCGGAATTCCGGCTGTTCGCACCGTCGCTCGGTGGTGGCGCACTGCTGGACCTGGGCATCTACCCGGTGTCGTTCGCGCACCTCGTCCTCGGCGTGCCGTCGCGCATCACGGCCGTCAGCGATCCCGCGTTCACCGGAGTGGACGCCACCACGTCGATGATCTTCCAGTACGACAGCGGCGCACATGCGGTGCTGACGACCTCCCTGGCCGCCGCCTCGGACAACCCGGCCGCGATCTACGGATCCGAGGCGCGGCTGGAGATCGACGGCTGGTTCTACACGCCGACGACGTTCCGGGTCATCGCGCGGGACGGTCGCGAGCTCGAGCGCTACGAAGTCACGCACGAGGGGCAGGGGCTGCGGCACGAGGCGGCCGAGGTGGGCCGGTGCCTGCGCGCCGGGCTGACCGAAAGTCCGCTGCTGCCACTGGACGAGACGTTGGCGATCATGCGGTCCATGGACGAGGTCCGCCGCCAGATCGGGCTGGATTACGGGGCGTTGTAGTCGTCTCGGTCGCGCTCGGTCCTCGGTCTCGAATTAGCTTGCCGAATATGGACGAAAGCGGCGTAGCCGGCGGAGGAGGTTCGTGCCGGGGCGAGTTCGAGGGGACCGCCCAGTTCACCGAATGGCTACGCACCGTGCTGGACACCCTGGCCCGACCCCGCCCGGAAGCCGACGGGCAGAAAGATCCCCGTTCGGCGGGGCAGCGGCGCCACGACGGCATGCTGGACGCGTTCAAGCTGCTGGCCCGCGCCGACCAGCTCCCGGACGCGGCCGGCATCAGCGCCACCGTGCTGGTCACCATCAGCGAACAGTCCCTCGAAACCGGTGCGGGGACCGCCACCACCGGGCACGGGGCCGTGCTGCCGGCCCGACTGGTGCACACATGGATCGACGGAGACAGCCAACTCATCCCCATCGCGTTCACCACCATCGGGCGGGTCACCGCCGTCGGCACCGGACAGCGCCTGTTCAACCGGCGACAACGATTAGCGACCCACAACTCGCTTGAGCCCCACGCCCTCGAATCGTTAGCGCGGATCACTCGCGCCCGACTTGCGCGGAGGTACGTGGTCGTCAGGCTGCGGCCGAGCGCAGCGCGCGAGCGGTCAGGACGCGGGCCAGGTGAGCGCGGTAGTCCGGGTCGGCGTGCAGGTCGGCTACCGGCTCGGTGCCGTCGGCGGCCAGAGCGGCCGTCTCGTCGATGCTCGCACCGCCGGTCAGCGCATCCTCGGCGGCAGGTGCCCGCAACGGCCGCGAACCCATGTTGGCCAGGGCGATCCGTCCACCGACCGTGGCCACGCCGACGATCGCCCAGTCGTTCGCGCGGCGGACGAACTTCTCGTAACCCCACCCGACATCGGCCAGGCGCGGCACGCGGACCTCGACGAGCAGCTCGCCGGGTTCGAGCGCGGTGTCGAAGAAACCGGTGAAGTAGTCGTCCGCGTCCACGGTGCGCCTGCCGTCCGGGCCCTGCAGCACCATCCGGGCTCCCGCAGCCAGCACGGCCATCGGCAGGTCCGCGGCCGGATCCGCGTGGGCCAGCGACCCGCCGATCGTGCCGCGATGCCGCACCTGGGGATCGCCGACCAGCGACGCCGAGTGGGCCAGCAGCGGAGCCTCGGTCCGCACCAGTTCGGACACGGCGAGGCTCGCGTGCGTGCTCAGCGCGCCGATCGCCAACTCCTCGCCGTCCAAGCGCACGTAGCGCAGGTCGGCGATCGGGGCGATGTCGACCAGCACCTCGGGACGGGCCAGCCGCAGCTTCATCATCGGCAGCAGTGAGTGCCCGCCCGCCAGCACCTTCGCGTCCTCGCCGTGCTCGGCGAGCATGACCAGAACCTCCTCGACGTTGTGCACACGGACGTACTCGAACGGCGCGGGGATCATGCGCCCGCCTCGGCCGCAGCGAGAACGGCCCGCACGATGTTGTGGTAGCCGGTGCACCGACAGAAATTGCCCTCCAACGACTCGCGGACCTCGGCCTCGGTCGGGTGTGGGTTCTCCCGCAGCAGGCCGACCGTCGCCATCACCATGCCCGGCGTGCAGAAGCCGCACTGCAGGCCGTGCTCGGCACGGAACGCAGCCTGCACCGGGTGCAGCTCGCCGCCGTCGGCGAGCCCCTCGACGGTACGGACCTCGTGACCGTCGGCCTGCGCGGCGAGGACAGTGCATGACTTGACCGCCTCACCGTCGAGCAGCACCGTGCACGCACCGCACGAGGTGGTATCGCACCCGACGTTGGCCGCACGCAGCCCGCACGTCTCGCGCAGGTAATGCACCAGCAGCAGCCGGGCCTCCACCTCGTCGGTGTGCGCGGAGCCGTTGACCGTGATCTCGACCTGCATCAGCCCTCTTCCCGGGCGGCCACGATGGCCTGCCAGATCCGTCGCGACGTCGTCGGCATGTCGACGTGGCGCACCCCGAGGTGGGCGAGCGCGTCCACGACGGCGTTCTGGACGGCGGGAGTCGCGCCGATCGTCCCGGCCTCTCCGACGCCCTTCGCCCCGAGCGAGTTGTAGCTCGTCGGCGTTTGCATGGTTTCCAGCTCGAAGCTCGGCAGCTCGGCAGCCGACGGGAACGGGTAGTCGGCGAACGTCGCGGTCATCGGGTTGCCGTCGTCGTCGTAGATCATCTCCTCCAGCAGGGCCTGGGTGGCTCCCTGGGCGATGCCGCCGTGTCGCTGGCCATCCGCGAGCAGCGGGTTGAGGATGACCCCCGCGTCGTCGACCGTGACCATGCGCAACAGGGTCGCCTTGCCGGTCTCGGTGTCGACCTCGACGACGGCGAGGTGCGCCCCGAACGGGAACGTCGGGCCGGGCGCGTTGAACACCGCACGCACGAACAACCGCTCCTGGGCTGCCAGTTCGGCCAGGCCGACGGCGACGTGCGGCGAGCCCTCGACCGTGATCGCGACGCGCTCGGTGTCCATCCGCAGATCGTCCGGGTTCGCCTCGAGCAGGTCGGCCGCGCGCTTGCGGGCCAGTTCGACCAGCTCGCGTGAGGCCTGCCGGACGGCCGCCCCGCCCTGCTGCAGGCTTCGCGAGCCACCCGTGCCGCCGCCTTCGGGGATCAGGTCGGTGTCGCCGTGGCGGACCGCGATCTTCTCGACGGGGATGCCGAGTTCGTCGCTGGCCAGCATCGCCCACGCGGTGGCGTGCCCCTGACCATGCGGCGAGGTGCCGGTGAGGATCGTCGCCGTGCCGTCGGGGTGCACCTCGACCAGCGCGTTCTCGTGGGGCTCGCCGGCCTCGTCGCCACCGCCGGTGATCTCGACATAGCTGGCCAGTCCGATGCCGAGCGCCCGGACGTCACCGCGTGCGCGCCGGGCTGCCTGCTCGGCGCGCAGTTCGGTGTAATCAGCCGCCTCGAGGACCCGGTCCAGCGCGCCCGCGTAGTCGCCGCTGTCGTACAGCGCGCCGTGGCCGTTGTCGTGCGGCACGTCGAAGGCCGGCAACAGGTTACGGCGGCGGACGTCGGCCGGGTCCATGCCGATCTCGGCGGCGAACAGGTCGATGGCCCGCTCGATCGCGGCCGTCGCCTCGGGTCGACCCGCGCCCCGGTACGCGCCGACCGGCGTGGTGTTGGTGACCACGCAGCGGGCGGACGACTCGACGCGGTCGATCGCGTACGTCCCGGGTGCCATCATCCGGGTGAGGGTAGGCAGCAGCGCACCGATCGCGGGGTACGCGCCGCAGTCCTGCAGCACCTCCAGCCGGTAGGCCTGCACCGTTCCGTCGCGGCTGCCGCCGATCGTCACGGTCTGCACCTGGGCCCGGCCGTGGGTCATCGCGAGCAGGTTGTCGTAACGGTTCTCGCTCCACCGGGCGGGGCGGCTGACGCTGCGCGCCGCCCAGGCCACCAGGCCGTGCTCGGGGTCGGCGCCGAACTTGGCCCCGAATGCACCACCGACATCGGGCGTGATCATCCTGAGCTGCGCGGCCTCGATGCCGAGCATCCGCACCAGCGCGGCCTTGGTGCCCTGCGCCCCCTGGTTCGGCACCCAGGTGGTCAGCCGCCCGTTCGCGTCCCAGGCCGCGGCGGCGGCGCGCGTCTCCATCGGGGCCGGTGCGACCCGCTGGTTCACGATCTCGCGGCTGACTACGACCTCGCAGCCGTCGAACAGGTGCGGATCCGGGTCGTCGGGCTCGAACACGCAGGTGGTGTTCGTGCCGACGTCGAGGAACAGCAGCTCCTCGTCGCGCGCCGCGGCACGGGGATCGACGACCGGCGGCAGCGGGTCGTACTCGATCTCGACCAGCTCGGCGACGTCCTCGGCCTGGTACGCGTGCTCGGTCACGACGACGGCCACCGGCTCGCCGACATAGCGGACGACGCCGGAGGCCAACAGCGGGCGGCTGAACCCGCCGTCGATGATCGGCAGCATCGGCGGCACGGGCGGCAGGCCTACGTCGTCAGCGGTGAAGACGGCCAGACAGCCCGGTGCCTGGCGCGCGGCAGTCGAGTCGATCGACTCGATCCGTGCGTGGGCGATGGGGGAGCGGACGAAGCTGACGTACACCGCGCCGGCGAGCGCCTCGTCGACGACGTCGTCGGTGTAGATGCCGCCGCGCGTCAGGAAGGCCGGATCTTCGGTACGGAGCACCCGAGTGCCCAGGATGCTGCCGCGCTGATGCATGAAGCCACGCTATCGCGGCGGCCGCGGGAGCCGACGGCGTGGGCGTGGGGCGACGTTGCGGACCATCACCAGTGCGTGGCGACGTGGCGGGTCGGGCGTGGCTGCGTGGCAGGTGATCTGACGGCGGGTCGCCCGGCAGCGTCGCCACACACGAGGCCCAACGCAACTAATGCTTACCGAGCCACGCTGCCAGCGCTAGGCGCTCTTCTCGCGGGGCTGGCGCTTGGGGGGCTCGCGCGGCACGAGCGTCGGGTAGACGTGGTCGAGCACGGTCTCGCGGGTGATGACGACGCGCGCGACGTCCTCGCGGGAGGGCACCTCGTACATCACCGACAGCAGGACCTCTTCCAGGATCGCGCGCAGGCCACGGGCGCCGGTGCCGCGCAACACGGCCTGGTCGGCGATCGCCTGGAGTGCGGAGCTGTCGAACTCGAGTTCGACGTTGTCCAGCTCGAACAGCTTGGCGTACTGGCGGACCAGCGCGTTCTTCGGCTCGGTGAGGATCTCGACCAGCGCGTCGCGATCGAGCGGGCGGACCGACGTGATCACCGGGAGCCGGCCGATGAACTCCGGGATCAGGCCGAACTTGATCAGGTCCTCGGGCATGACCTCGCCGAAGATGTCGCGGGTCTCCTTCTCCAGCTTGGTGACCAACTCCGCGCCGAAGCCGAGGCCTTTCTTGCCGATGCGTGACTCGATGATCGTGTCCAGTCCGGCGAACGCGCCACCGACGATGAACAGCACGTTCGTCGTGTCGATCTGGATGAACTCCTGGTGCGGGTGCTTTCGGCCACCCTGCGGCGGGACGGACGCCGACGTGCCCTCGAGGATCTTCAGCAGCGCCTGCTGCACGCCCTCGCCCGAGACGTCGCGCGTGATCGACGGATTCTCCGCCTTGCGGGCGATCTTGTCGACCTCGTCGATGTAGATGATCCCGGTCTCGGCCCGTTTGACGTCGTAGTCGGCCGCCTGGATGAGCTTGAGCAGGATGTTCTCGACGTCCTCGCCGACGTAGCCGGCCTCGGTCAGCGCGGTTGCGTCGGCGATCGCGAACGGGACGTTGAGCATCCGGGCGAGCGTCTGGGCCAGCAGCGTCTTGCCCGAGCCGGTGGGCCCGAGCAGCAGGATGTTGGACTTGGCCAGCTCGACCGACGAGTCGGCGTTGCGCGGCTTGGTGTCGGTGCCGGCCTGGACCCGCTTGTAGTGGTTGTAGACGGCGACGGCGAGCGTCTTCTTGGTGTGGTCCTGACCGACGACATACCCGTTGAGGAAGTCGCAGATCTCGCTCGGCTTGGGCAGCTCGTCAAAGGTGAACTCGCTGGTCTCGGCGAGCTCCTCCTCGATGATCTCGTTGCACAGGTCGATGCACTCGTCGCAGATGTAGACGCCGGGTCCCGCGATCAGCTTCTTGACCTGCTTCTGGCTCTTTCCGCAGAAGGAGCATTTGAGCAGGTCACCGGTCTCACCGACACGTGCCACGAGCGGATCACTTCTCCTCTGTGGGTCGGGGCCCTCTGTCGGGTACGGCCTCGGGTCAGGCCGTCGGTCGTCGTCCAGCGCTGTCGTTCAAGACCGCAAACGGTACCCGTAATTCTGCCGGAAGTCCTGTGTTATCGCCCCGGCGCGGCGCCCCGCGGGTGGATCAGACGTCCACCTTGCGGGAGCTGATGACCTCGTCCACGATGCCGTACTCCTTGGCCTGCTCCGCGGTGAGGATGGTGTCGCGCTCGATGTCCGTGCGCACCTTCTCCTCGGTCTGGCCGGTGTGCTTGGCCAGGATCGACTCCAGCAGCCCGCGCATGCGCAGGATCTCGTTGGCCTGGATCTCCAGGTCGGTGACCTGGCCCTGGCCCTCGCCGGACGGCTGGTGGATGAGCACCCGGGAGTTCTGCAGCGCGAACCGCTTGCCCTTCGTGCCGGCCGCCAGCAGGACGGCCGCGGCCGATGCGGCCTGACCCATGCAGTACGTCTGGATCTCCGGCCGGACGAACTGCAGCGTGTCGTAGATGGCCGTGAGCGCGGTGAACGAGCCACCGGGGCTGTTGATGTAGATGAGGATGTCGCGGTCGGGGTCGTTTGACTCCAGCACGATCAGCTGCGCGATGACGTCGTTGGCCACCACATCGTCGATCGGCGCGCCAAGGAAGATGATCCGCTCCTCGAACAGCTTGTTGTACGGGTTCGACTCCTTGATGCCGTAGTTCGTCCGCTCGACGAAGGACGGCAGCACGTACCGGGACTGCGGCAGCTGCAGGCCACCGCTGCCGGGCGGGGTGTAGAGCTCACTCATGATGGTGTCCCTTTCAGGCCGGAGCCGGGCCGGAGCCGTTGGGAATCTGCGTGACCGAGGTCAGCAGGTGGTCGACGAAGCCGTACTCCAGCGCCTGCTGGGCGGTAAACCAGCGGTCACGCTCGGAGTCGGTGCGGATCTGCTCGACCGTTTGGCCGGTGTGCTCGGCGATCAGTTCGGCCATCTCGACCTTGGTGAGCTTGAACTGCTCGGCCTGGATCGCGATGTCCGACGCGGTGCCGCCGATGCCCGCGGACGGCTGGTGCATCAGGATGCGCGCGTGCGGCAGGGCGTACCGCTTGTCCCGGGTACCGGCCGAGAGCAGGAACTGCCCCATCGAGGCGGCCAGGCCGAGCGCGTAGGTCGCGACGTCGCAGTCGATGAACTGCATGGTGTCGAAGATGGCCATACCGGCCGTGACCGAACCGCCCGGGGAATTGATGTAGAGCGCGATGTCACGGTTGTTGTCCTCGGCCGACAGCAGCAGCAGCTGGGCGCAGATCTGGTTGGCGATGTTGTCGTCGACCGGCTGGCCGAGGAAGATGATCCGCTCGCGCAGCAGCCGGTCGTAGACCGAGTCGTTCAGCGTCATACCTGCGCCGGGATTGCGCATCTCGACGGCCCGGAGGGGTTGGGGGTCAAAGCGGCTCACGTCGCGGACCTACTTTCTCGTTGGTGACGTTACCGACCCTAACGAAGCCCATCGCCTGATGAGTCCCGGAATTGATCGCGTTCGCTCAGGGCTTGACGGCCTATTCGGCGTCGAGCTCGTCGAAATCCTCGGCGTCATCGGCCCCGACGAGGTCCGACATGGGAAGGTCCCGCAGCGCGGCCAGGTCGACGGTGTTGCCGGACTCGTCCGTGACGACGGCGGACTCGAGTACCGAGGCCAGCGCCTTGTTGCGCCGCACGTCCGCGACGAGCGCCTGCAGGTTGCCTGCCTGGACGATCTGGTTGGCGAACTCCTGCGGTGCCATGTTGTAGCGGCCGGCCTGGCGGACCAGGTACTCGGTGAGCTCGCTGTCGCCGACCTCGACCGCGGTCTTGTCGGCCACTGCGTCCAGGACGAATTGGGCGCGTACGGACTTCTCGGCGCTCTCGCGCAGCTCCGCGGTGTACTCCTCGCGGGTCTTGCCCACCACGGACAGGTACCGCTCGTACGCCTCGTCGTCGTGGCCGAGCGAGTGCACGACCTCGTGCTCGCGGTAGTCGACCTCGGCCTGCACCGCCGACTCGGGCAGCGGGAACTCGACCGAGTCGACCAGCTTCTCCAGGATCCGGTCCCGCGCCTGGGCGCCCTGCTCGAACGTCTTGGCCCGACCGAGCCGCTCGCGCAGGTCGGCCTTGAGCTCGTCCACCGTGTCGAACTCGCTGGCCAGCTGGGCGAACTCGTCGTCGACGTCGGGCAACTCCTTCTCCTTGACCGAGTTGACGGTCGCGGCGACCTCGGACTCGGCGCCGGCCTGCTCGCCCTGCTGGAGCGTGGTGGTGAAGGTAGCGGTCTCGCCCGCAGCCTTGCCGATGATCGCCTCGTCCAAGCCGTCGACCAGGTCCCCGGAGCCGACCTCGTAGGAGATGCCGCGGGCCGATCCGGCCTCGATCTCCTCCCCGTCGACCGACGCGATGAGGTCGAGCGAGACGTAGTCGCCCCCCTGGACCGCGCGCTGGACGCCCTGGAGGCTGCCGAAGCGCTCGCGCAGAGCGTCCACCTGCTCGTCGACGTCGTCGTCACTCACCGCTACGTCCTCGACCGTGACGGCCAGGCCGTCCAGCTCCGGAAGCGTGATTTCCGGCCGGATGTCGACCTCGGCGGTGAAGCTGAGGGACTCGCCGTCGGACAGGTCGCTGATGTCGATGGCCGGCTGCCCGAGCGGCTTGAGCTCGTGCTCACGGACGGCGTCGGTGTAGATGCCGGGCAGCGCCGCGTTGACGGCCTCTTCGAGCACGGCTGAACGCCCCACCCGCTGATCGATGATGCGGGCCGGGACCTTGCCGGGACGGAAGCCCGGGATCTTCACCGAGCCGGCGATCTTCTTGTAGGCCGAGTCCAGGCTCGGCTTGAGCACGTCGAAGGGCACCTCGACGGCGAGCCGCACGCGGGTCGGGCTCAGGTTCTCGACGGTGCTCTTCACAGTGCTGGGTACTCCTTGATCGGGATCTGGGGTAGGACGGTCTCGGTCGGGGTGGCGGGATTCGAACCCACGGCCCCTCGCTTCCCAAATCATGCGAGGAGCGTCCAGCCAGTCTATAGACCCCAATTCACCGGGGTTGCGTCCGTCCAGACTCCACCGAATCAGCCCCCTCACGTAGCTTTCCGGCAGTTCCGTGAGAAATCCGTGATACGCCGGAGATCAACAATGACAGCCCGATCACGGACCCAGCCGCCAGCGACGGGGCAAGCTGCAGTGCGCGGCTGCATCTGGATCCTGTACCTGGCGACGCGGCCGTTCGCGTCGCACTCGTCCTGTCCATCCGCCGTCGGCGTCGGGTGGGCAAGCGCTGGTGACTGACCGATCGTCCGGCGTGACCAATAGCGGCGGGCCGGGCCTCCGGATATCTGAGGTCTTCTCGGTTGCGGCCCTTGATCGGGCGATGATGCTGATCCCGGCGCCGATATATCCCTTGTCGGTACGGTTTGACAGCCCCGCAGCGGCGGCCGGGTACCGCGCCGCGAGCGCATGAATGCGGGCGGCGGTGATGTCGTGGGTGGAGCCGGGTTCGACGTCGCTGACCTATTCCGCAACATCCGCAAAGGCACCGCCCCCACCTTGGCCACGATGCTGCTCACCAGCGACGACGTGCCCAAGGCTGCATCGAGGACGTCGACCGGGTCGCCGACGCGCGATCCGCAGCGACCTTGCCGGGTTCGTCGCCGAACTCACCCTGGACGCGTGGACCTCAGGCGCCGACTACGCGAAA
>JBOGDQ010000331.1:0-4788 GCA_050742975.1 Jatrophihabitantaceae bacterium | reverse complement strand
AGGATCGTACGGGATGTGAAGTTGTTCCGTCGAGGTTAAGTTGCCGAGATGGGTACTGTGTGCCAAGAGGGCACCGAGGCGCTGGCACGCTGTGTGAGTGTCGCCGGCCATCACAATTAGGCCGATTTTCCCTACCGTGAAGGTTTCGTAAAATAGCGGACCGCACAGGGCTAACTCGTCATTTGGTCGTCAGATGAGGCGCAGAGCGGTAGTCTCGCCATGCACTTCTACTTTCCGGCGGTCGGGTCGGGAAGAACTAGTCCGGCTGCGACCGGACGCGCTTGTTTCGGGGAAGCATGCGACCGGCGTTGATATCTGTAAGCAACGCGCGCGTCAATCTATTCGGCGCGCTGCCAGGACGATGCTTCACCTCCCAACCCCTTGAATCGACCGCACGTCTCTTCTTTGCGCGCCGTGTCGATCGACGCCCGTCCGCAGTCCATGAGCAGACGACCGGAGCGGGGTGAATCTGATGCAGAACTGGGGCTTCTAAGCACGAATCGAACAGCACGTCTGCGACATCCAATGCCTAGGAGGTGGTTCAGATGCAGAACTGGGGCTTCTGAAACTGAATCGATCAATTATTCGACTATGAATGCACCGTGGGAGGTGGGACTAAATGCAGAACTGGGGCTTCTAAGCACGAATCGAAGGACACGTCTGCGACATCCAACGCCTAGGAGGTGATTCAGATGCAGAACTGGGGCTTTTGAGAAGCGCAATTGTCGGCGACGGCGAGCGCGCGCCGATCGCACCATGGACAACTTCATGAGGACTGGGACTGACGCGTAGTCCCGAGCACAGCTAGCCGGCGTGTTCCCCCATCACGCCACGCAGTAGCCGGTCTGTCGTACTGGAACGTGCCTGTTTGGGGTCGCCTTGCGGCCCCATTTCTCATGCCCGTCAGCCAGCGAGGCGCGCGGTCACGTACTCGCGCGCGCGCGTACCGATCCACAGGCTGATCGCCAGCGGTACCGCGCACGCGCTGCCCAGGCCGCCCGCGAGGGCGATGGCCTTGTCTGCGCCGAGGTGCGCGGCGGCGTACCCGAAGATCAGCAGGCCCACGCCCTGCACGCCGAGCAGGCCGGCGGTGACGATCCCGATCAGTTGGCCGCGCCGGCTATCGGGCGTCATCTGTACCAACCGGGTCATCGCATCCATCAGGTATGCGGCCAGGATGCCCGATAACAGCCACAGCAGCGCGGACGTGAACAGGCTCGGCGAGCCCGCGCACGGGATGAGCGGAAGCCCGGTCAGCACGGCCATCACCGCGGTCGTCCGCGCGCGCCGCGCCTGGGGAACGAAGCGCAGGACGGCCAACGTGCCGATCACCGAGCCGAGCGGGATCATCGTCATCAGGGCCCCGGTCCAGCCGCTGCCGCCGCCGAGCCCGGCAACATAGGGCGCGGCCAGGCCCTCGGGGATGATGAAGAATCCGGCCAGGGCGGTCAAACCGACGAGTGCCAGCAGTTCGCGGTCCGCGAACAGCGCGCGCAGCGGCACCCGCTGCCGCTCCTGCCTCGCAGACTCGCGCGGCCTGCTGCTGGCAGCCGCTGCGTGTCGGGTCACCACGGTGATGACGACGGCCGACAGCGCGTACGAGACGGCGTCGATCGCCAGACCCCACCGCGGGCCCATCAGCGCGACCACCGCGGCACCGGCCGCGAAGCCGGCCACTTGGGCGAGCTGGTTCGTCATCATCCGCAGGCCGGTCGCCGCGCGGTAGCGGTCGCCCTCGAGGACGGTTGCCAACAACGCGACCTCGGCCGAGGTGAACGCGGGGTTGATGAAGACGACCAGGCTGAGGATCAGCAGCAGCGCGCCGAGCGGGACGCCGGGGATGACCATGAGCAAGACCAGCGCCGCGCGGGTCAGATCGCAGCCGACGAGCACTAGGCGCCGCGGCAGGCGATCGCTGATCCCCGACAGGAGAGCGCCGCCGGCGATGGCGGGAAGGAAGGTCAGCGCATAGGTGAGCGCGGTGTCCGAGGCCGAATGGGTCTGCGTGAATACCAGAATCGACAGGGCTACGCGCGCCAGCTGATCACCGAGGATGGACGCGGTCTCCGCGACATACAGGCCCAGAAAGGTGCGCGAGCGCAGGGCATCACGAAAGCCCATGCTGCGTGGCTCTACTTCGGCCGCGTGCTTTCCGGTGATTCGAGTCAACTGCCGATTCCGCTCCGTTTTACGTCATGCGTCCTGCCCGTCGCCTGCATGGTATTCGATCAACGACCGCTTGTGACCGTCGATAGTCGGGCAATCCGCACTGATGGCCGCATGGCGTGTTGCGCGCGCACGACGACCCTGGCCGCGCACAATGAGTTCTGCTTGGATCGACTGGACTTCGGTACTTGGAGGCGTCCTGTGCCGGTGATCATCCAGCGGAGCCTCGGGTGACGACGTGAGTGCTGTGGACGGCGACATACCGGAGTTCCTGCGCGCGGTCGGCGAGCAGGTGCGGGCCGCGAGCGCCCAGCTGGTCCGATCGGGGTCGCGCGCCGCGATCACCTGGGAGGACAGCCCGGGCGACAGCAAGCACGCGGAGTTCCTCGAGGGGATCGGGCGCGACTGGCTGCTGACCAGGGCCACGACCGACGTCGTCACCGTCCAGTTCGTCGACGGGTGGTGGGTCGCTCTCGCGGCTGCGGGCGCACCGTCGCTTCCGCTGGACGGCGTCCTGATCGTGACGAGGGGGCCGACCAGCCCGTTCTCGGAGGCCGATCGCGAACTCGTGAGCTTCGGTGCGCGGCTGCTGTCCAGCCTGACCGGAACGGCGCCGCTGGGCAGTGACAACGAGTGGCGCTCGTCCGGGCACCGGGCGGGCGTCGGCATCTCCGAGCTCTACGACGGCCTCGGCCGGCTGGACGGAGGTCTGCTCAGCGCCTACGCCGTGCGGATCGACAGCCTTGCGCTGGTGGCCGACGTGCTCGGCGCGGACGTCGCCGGCGAGATCGTCGAGACGACGCGCCAGCGCATGCAGGACTGGGTCGGCGCGACCCGGCCGGTCGTCCAGCTGGCCGGCGCCGACTTCCTTGCCCTGCGCAACGACCGTCCGGACAACGTGTCGGCGGTGCACGACGCGGACCGGCTGCTTCACCTGCTCGTGCAACCGATCGAGGTCGGCAGGTACCGCGTAGCCCGCACGGTCAGCGTCGGGATCGCGACGACGGCCGGCCGCTCGCAGGCGCCGGCGGTGCTGCTGGCGTCCGCCTTCGCCGCGATGCGGGAGGCGCAGACGGCCGGCGGCAACGCGGTCCGGCTGCACGGTGAGGAGCAGGCGCGGCGGCTCGCCGAGCTGCGCCTCGTGCTGGAACTGCAGGAGGCGGTGCGCGACAGCTCGCTGCGGCTGTACTACCAGCCCGAGTTCGATCTGCGGACGGGTGAGCTGCTGGCCGTCGAGGCGCTGCTGCGCTGGCAGCACCCTGAACGGGGCCTGCTGATCCCGGACGACTTCATCGAGGTCGCCGAGGCATCGCACTCGATCAGGGAGATCGGCGAGTGGGTGGTGCGGGAGGCGTTCCGTCAGCTGGCGCAGTGGCAGGCCGAGTTCCCGACGCTCGCGCTGCGGTTGCGGCTGAACGTGGCGGCGCCGCAGTTCGCCGACAGCGGGCTGGTCGATCTCGTGGTGGTCGAACTGGCCAAGCACGGGCTGCGCGGCGAGCAGGTCTGCATCGAGATCACTGAACGGTCGATGCCGGCGAACCTGGCCGACATCTCGTCGGCGCTAAGCGGGTTGCGCAAGGCCGGCGTGACATCGGCGATCGACGACTTCGGGACGGGCCAGAGCAGCTTCACCCACCTGCGTGAGCTCCCCGTGGACACCATCAAGATCGACCGTAGCTTCGTGGCGGACCTGACGAGCGACGCGCGCTCGAACGGGATCGTCGCGGCGATCATGGACCTGGCCGGCGCGCTCGGCCTGGAGGTCGTCGCCGAGGGTGTCGAGTCCCACGAGACCGCCGCCGAGCTGATCCGCCTCGGCTGCATTCGCGCGCAGGGCAACCTGCTCGGTGCCGCGATGCGCTCGGAGCAGATCCGCGGGCTGCTGCAGGCCAGCACCGCGCGCGGATTCTGAGCCGCCTGATTTCGCGCCCGAACCGGATCAAGCGGACTTTCCCAGCGCGTGCCGCGAACGGATCTGCCCGCGCCGCTTTCCTTCACCGCCCGTTCGCGCTATAAACAGCGCATCAGTCGCCACATCGGGGGATACGCGACGTGTCCTTTCCCTGGCGTTGCGATCGAACGGGGGAACCGCTCGTTCTGCGTCGAGCGGCAAGTCGGGGGACCATGATCAATATCTTGATGCAATTCGAGCCGAACGTTCCGCGCGGATCCGGCACCGACGGCTGCGCCGTCGGTGCCGTGATCGCGACCGCGACCGCACCGTAACGCGGCGCCCAAATCCGGCGGCGCGGGGACGCCAGGTGCACTCCCCCTGCCCGGGCTCCTCGCGCCGCCCCAAGACCGCAGCGTGGCCGTCAGATGCGCAGCGGCAGTTCGGGGTCATCACCGCGAATACGCCTTGACGGCTTACTGGCGGCCGAGGGCGCGGTAGGTCCAGCCGGCGGTGCGCCATTGGACCGGGTCGAGTGCGTTGCGTCCGTCGACGAGGTTGCGGTGGCGGACGTGCTGGGCCAGTGCGTGCGGTGACAGTTGTGTGAACTCGGCCCACTCGGTCAGCAGCATGATGACGTCGGCGCCGGTGACTGCCTGGCTGGTCGATTCGGCGTAGGTCAGTTCGGGGTGCATGCGGCGGGCGTTGTCCAGGGCCTGCGGGTCGTAGAC
>JBOGDQ010000330.1:0-12636 GCA_050742975.1 Jatrophihabitantaceae bacterium | reverse complement strand
CATGACGCCCTCATAGTGCTCGAAGCCGAACATCTTGCCGGTGCGTCCGAAGCCGGTCTGGGCTTCGTCGATGACGAGCAGCGCGCCCCACTCATCGCACAACCGGCGGACCTCCGTCAGCCACTCCTGTGGCATCACGATCACGCCGCCCGCGCTTTGGATCACTTCCACGAACACCGCTGCCGGGCGCCCCGAAGTCGTGCGCCGCAAGGTGTCCAGACCGTGCTCCATGCAAGTCAAGGCACAGGTATCGCCGTCCTGGTCGCAGCCCTTGAACGGACAACGGTAGACGTACGGAGCCGGAAGGAACGCCGCACCCGGCTGCATGGGGCCGTAGCCGTCGCGAAACACCCCGCCCAGGCCGGTGATCCCGAACGAACCCGCAGTCAGGCCGTGATATCCGCGCACCACGGCCGCGACCTCGAACCGTCCGGTGACGAGCTTGGCCATTCGCAGTGCCGCCTCATTGGACTCCGAGCCGGTGCACGCGAAGTAGCTCTTGTTCAGATCACCCGGGCACATCTGGGCGACCTTCTCGGCCAGTTGGATCTGACAGGTATCGGTGAACGCCGAGCCACGCTGCACCAAGGTGTGGGCCTGCTTGGCGATCGCGTCGGCGTACTTCGGGTGTGCGTGCCCCGCGACGGCGCACACCTGACCGGACACGAAGTCGAGGTACTTCCGGCCCTCGGTGTCGTACACGGTCGTTCCGCTTCCGCGCTCGAGCACCTCGGGAAAGGTGTAGCGCGATTGGATCCGACTAGCTCGGTCCCGTTCGATCCAGCTCTGATTCGTCATCGTTGAAAGTCGTCCTCGCTCAAGTGGGTGTCGTAGTTTCTGTCTAGGGGTCCTGCTGGCAGCGGACAGGGCTACGACGGTCCGAACCGCTGTACTGCCTTGACCTCGAGGAATTCGTGCAGCCCGGCCGTGCCCATCTCCCGGCCCACGCCCGAGTGCTTGTAGCCACCGAAGGGCGCCAACGGATCGAACCCGTAGCCATTGATATTGATCATGCCGGTCTCGATCCGACGCGCTACCGCCATGGCGCGTTCCTCGTCGCGCGACCATACGGCGCCGTGCAGTCCGTAGGGCGTTCCGTTCGCGATCGCGACTGCCTCCGCTTCGTCGCGATAAGGGATGACGCAAAGGACCGGGCCGAAGATCTCCTCCTGGGCCACCGTCATGTCCGGACGGACGTCGGTGAGCACGGTGGGCCGCACGAAGTGGCCGCGCGGGAGGCCGTCGGGGCGGTCCGTGCCGCCGACCGCCACGCGGGCGCCCTGTTCGACCCCCTTGGCGATATAGCCACGCACGCGATCCGCGGCGGCGGCCGAGATCAGCGGGCCGACGTCGGTGGTCGGGTCCGCCGGATCACCGACGCGCATGCCGCCAAGAGCGGTAGCAGCCAGCTCGGTGGCCTCGGCCAGCCGCTCGGTCGGCACGAGCAACCGGCTCCACGCGATGCACGACTGACCGGCGTTGAAACAGGCCTGGTGACTGCCGGTGGTGACGGCGGCCTCCAGATCGCCGTCGGGCAGCACCAGGTTCGCGCTCTTGCCGCCGAGTTCGAGGCTGACCCGCTTCACCGTTTGCGCGGCCAGCGCGGCTACCCGTTGCCCCGCCCGGGTGGAGCCGGTGAACGAGACCTTGCTGACGAGCGGGTGGCTGACCAGCGGCTCACCGGCCGCGGGCCCGTCGCCGGTGACCACGTTGAACACACCGGGCGGGTAGCCTGCCTCGCTCATACACTCGGCGAGACGCAATGCGCTGAGTGGCGTGAGCTCGCTCGGCTTGAATACGGTGGTGCAGCCGGTCACCAATGCGGCGCCGAGCTTCTGCGCGATGAGGATCAGCGGCAGGTTCCATGGCGTGATGCAGCCGGCGACGCCTATGGGCTCGTAGACGAGGGTCGAAGCTCCCGTCGAGGAGACGAACTCGAACTCCCGCCCGAGTTTGACGAACGCGCGCAGGATCTCCGTGGTGAGCCCCACGTGTGCCGGCCCGGCTAGGGCGACCGGCGCCCCGACCTCGGCGGTGATGATCTGCGCCATCATGTCGCGGTCGTCATCGAGTACGTCGCACAGCCGATCGAGGAGGGCGAGCCGATTCTCGATCGTGGTGTCGCGCCAGCCCGGCAGCGCCCGGTGAGCGGCGTGAACCGCGCGATCCACGTCCTCGGCATTACCAGCCGGAACATGGCCGATCGCTTCCTGCGAGGCAGGATTCTCCACGGCGAACAGACCCCCACTCGAGGACGACCAGCGGCCGTCGATCCAGTGCGCGTGCTGGGTGAAAACCTCGTCGATGGACCGCATGTGACAGATCAGCCTCCGGCTGTCGTGGCCTTACTTCGGCGGAGCGGACAGGACTACCCGCTAGAGGACCTTCGAGAGGAACTGTGCGGTGCGATCGCTCTTCGGCGAATCGAAGATCTCGGAAGGAGTTCCCTCCTCGACGAGCCGGCCGTGATCCATCATGATCACCTTGCTGGCCACCTCGCGTGCGAAACCCATCTCGTGGGTCACGCAGACCATCGTCATTCCCTGCAGGGCGAGATCCTTCATGACTTGTAGTACCTCGCCGACCATCTCCGGGTCGAGCGCGCTGGTTGCTTCGTCGAACAGCAGGATCTTCGGCTCCATGGCGAGTGCGCGCGCGATCGCCACCCGCTGTTGCTGGCCGCCGGACAGGCGACGCGGATACGCGTACACCTTCTCCTCCAAACCGACCCGCGTCAGCAGCGATCGGCCCAGTTCCTCCGCACGCTCCTTCACCATGCCCCGTACGAGGGTCGGTCCCTCGGTCACGTTTTCGAGCGCCGTCTTGTGCGGCCACAGGTTGAACCGCTGGAAGACGAAGCCGAACTCCTGCCGGACACGCACCGCTTCCCGCTCGCGCCGGCGGCCGGCGATGGCTCGACCATCCGACCAGGGCGCTACCTCGCCTTCGATCTCGATACGACCTGCACTCGGGATCTCGAGCCCATTGAGGCAACGCAGAAACGTTGTCTTGCCCGAACCGGACGGCCCGATGATGGCCGTCGTGCCGTGTGACGGCATCTCGGTAGACACGTCATGCAGAACCTCGACATGACCGAAGCTCTTGCAGACCCCGGAGGCCCGCAGCGAGACTCGACTATCCGCAGCACCGTTCACACTGCGGTGCCCTCCAACTTCCGCGACGCCGACTCCGCTGACCCGACGTTCCACTTCCGCGATCTCCATAGCCGTCGCCCTCCTGTGATGTCGGCGTCGGATGCACCAAGTTTCTTCTCGATCCGAGCCTGGATCAGTCCCCACAGGGAGGTGAGGACGAGGTACCAGACCGCCACCCCGATGAAGTACTCCACCGGCCGGAAGGAGGCCGCGTAGCCGACCTGCGCATCCTGGAACATCTCGTACACACCGATGAACGACAGCAGCGAGGTGGCTTTAAGCATGTAGTTGAACTGATTGCCGACCGCCGGCGTCACGACGCGGGCAGCCTGTGGCGCGATGATTCGTCGCATCGCCTGCCGCCGCGTCATGCCGACGGCCATCGCGGACTCGAGTTGGCCAGGGTCGACCGAGTCGACACCCGCTCGGATGATCTCGCTCATGAAGGCGCCCTCGTTCAGAGCGAGTGCGGTGATACCGGCCAGCACCGCACCGGAAAACACCCACGACCCGATCGTGAGCTGAGAAGGGAACAGGTCGAATCCCAGGACGAGGTTCGCGCCGTAGTAGACGAAAAAGATCTGCACGATCGGCGGTGTGCCCCGCATGACCAGCCGATACACCCAGGCCAACCATCGCAGCGGGGCGATGCGCGAGCGCAGCGTCGCCAGGGTCACGATCCCGATGAGGATGCCGAGGACCTCGGCGCTCACGGCGATATAGACCGTCGTCCACAGCGACCGCCAGAAGACCGAGTCACCGTTGAAGACGCGATCGCGGAGCAGTCTCCAGTCAATCTGGGTTGCCGAGGTCGCGGCGAGATGCATGGTCATGAGGTCGCCTCGCCGGAGCCGCTGCGACCCGCGCGTTGGTGGACATCCGTTCCCGTAGTCACGCTGGGCCCCCTCGATGATGGCCTGGGTAACGGACCCGAGTAGGCCCGATGCAAGGATACGGCTGCACAGTGGCTAGGCAGCCAGGCTAGTCGACCACTAGTGCTGTGAGTGACTCTATATCGTGTAAGCGACACGTCAACCCCTCCCGACAGCCAGTACGTCAGGCCACGCGATGCCTGCGACTACGGCCTGGCGCCACGCCACCAACGCCCGCGGAGCGTTGACGCAGACCGCGCCCTGCAACCTCTCACCGCGCCCGTAGAGCGCCACCAGCGATTCGTCGTCCGCTCGCAGAATGCACACCCGGTCGGCACCGCTGACCCGACCGATCGTGCGCGTTCGCGCCGTGAACTGGTCGGTCCAGAAATAGGGCGGCGCCGCGTACGGCTGATCGGCCGCGTCCAACAGCGACAAGGCCGCGAACCGCCCCTGTTCGACCGCCGTCGTCCAGTGTTCGACACGCATGTGCGCGTCGAACAACTCGTTGCGCCAATGCGCGATGTCACCTGCCGCCACGACACTGGGCACTGCCGTGCGCAGCCAACCATCACAGACGACACCGCCCGCGGCCAGGGCTAGCCCACTGCTGTGCAGCCATTCGGTCGCCGGCGTCGCCCCGACCCCGGCTACGACCGTGTCGGCCATCAGGATCGCGCCGCCGACGAGATGCACTCGGTACCGTGCACCGTCGGCCTCTAGCGCCCGTACTGACTCCCGGCACCGGATCGAAACCCCGTGTCGCGCGTGCAAGCGCGCGAACCACCCACCCACCTCGGCGCCTAGCACCGCGGCGAGCGGAGCGGGACCGACCTCGACGATCGTCACCTCGACGCCGAGGCTCCGAGCGCTGGCCGCAACCTCCAAGCCGATGAAGCCGGCGCCGATCACGACCAGGTGGGTACCGCGGACGAGCCGCTCTCGTAGGCGCTCGCTGTCGCGTGCGGTTCGCAGCACCTGGATCGCTGCGACGTCGCCGACGATATTTGTCGGCACCCGCGCGGCCGATCCGGTAGCGAGAACGAGTCCCTCGAAACCGAGCACCGTGCCGTCGGCCAGCCGTAGCGATCGGCTGGGGACATCCAGCCGTGTGGCCGCGTGCCCCAACCTCAGGTCGACGCCCTGCGCGGGGTACCAGTCAGCCGGCCGAAGCAGGAGATCCGGTTTCGACACCTCTTCGGTCAACGCCGCCTTGGACAGCGGCGGCCGGTCGTAGGGCAGGAGATCCTCCGCCCCGATCAAGGTGAGCTCTCCGTCGAAGCCCTCGGCGCGCAGTGCCTCCACGGCGTGGACCCCAGCGATCGAGGCACCCACAACGACGATCCGCCGCATCAGCTAACCGGCATCGATCGTGATCGCACGAACCGGACAGCCGCGGATCGCGCCGTCGACCGCTTCACGCAGCGAGTCATCCGGCTCCGCGTTGATGACGACGGCCTTGCCGGTGTCGTCGTCGAGATCGAACACCGAGGGCACCGCCATAACACAGCAGGCGTAACCCTGACACACGCCCTGGTCGAGGCGGACCCGCCAACCCACTCTGGTTTCCGTTTCGATTCGCGTACTGGTCATGCCTGTGCCCACGACGCGAGGTGTCCGGCCTGTCGCAGCATGGTAGCCACGTCGAAGTACACGGACTCGCCCCGGATCCGCCCGTCGACGATGTCCCAGATCACGGCCGTCTCTACCTCCATGCGCTTCCCGCTGGGCGGGAAGCCGAACAGCGGGCCGTCCTGCGTGCCCGACAGCATGTGCTCGGTAACCGCGACCGTTTCCGACACCGAGACGATGCGGCGCATCTCGACCTTCAGGTCGGGGAAGGTCGTCCATAGCCCGCGGTAGCGGCGCGCCACTTCCTCCGGGCCCGCATAGAGCCGGTGTGGGTCGGGCACGACCAGGTTAAAGCAGTCGTCGGTCATCCCCTCGAGCAGAGTGTCGAGGTCCTGCGCGCTCTCAGCGGCAAGGTGGCTAAGAATCTCCGCGACGATTGGGTCCTCGGTTGCGGTCATGACAGTGCACTTGCCTTTCGATAGATACGGGTTCGATGGATAGGTCTGATGCGGGGGCGTCAGTGCCCACTGCCGAGCTGCGGCCCCATCGTGCCGTCGGGCCGGACGATCCGATGCCCCCACAGGCTGACCGCACCGCTGCCGCCTTGAGCTCGCTGGCTCCACTGAGCCGAGTCGACCCTCCGGCCCGCATAGCCGTATTCGACCGCGAAGCCAGACGGCGTACGGACATAGAAGGACACCATTTCGTCGTTCCAGTGCCGCCCCAGGGACACGGCCAGTGGCGCGTGGCCGTCGAGGCACTTGTCCATCGCGCGCCCGACCGAGTCCAGGTCGTCCACCTCGACCATCACGTGCATCAACTGCCCGTCCTGGCCGGTATCCATGACCGCGATACTGTGCTCCCGCTCGCTCGGGCTCAGGAAAGCCCACTTCCAGATGCGCTCCGACCCGACGATCTTGGTTTCGCGGACTTGGAAGTCGAGCACGCCGTTGTAGAACTCAACCGCCTCCTTGCAGGCCGGAGTGCTGATCGTGACGTGCCCGAGTCCCTGCGTGCCGGTGATGAAACGCACCCCGGTCGGCGAGACGAAATGATCGGCGGGGTCGACCTTGCCGCCGTAGAAGAACTCGCACTCGACTCCGGCTGGATCGATACAGCGGAATGCTTCGGTGTACCAACCGCTGGCCGGCGCTGAGTCGACCAGCAGGCCCGCCCCTTCGATAGCCGTAGCCGCCCGCTGCCACTCGGCTTCGCCCGGGCATTCCCAGCCCACGGCGAACGGCGCCTTGGCGCCAGCCGGGCGACTGGCCGACGGCGGGGTGACGATGATCCGCCCGACTCGGTCGTCCATACGTAGCAGCAGGTCAGCGTCCTTCTGTAACGCTGACATACCCAGCACGTCGGTGCCGAACGCGCGCCAGGCGTCCTGCTCGTCCGAATGCACGAGCAGATAGCCCATGCCGGTCACCGGTGATGTTTTCACTTCGAACCTCCGCGTACTGTCAGGCGGTCTTGGCGGCGAACCGCCGGAAGAGGTCGGCGTACTCGACCGGCCGCCGCTGGGTTAGTGAGAAGCCAGAGCCGGCCGCGATCCACAACCACGAGGCTGGGTGAGCCGCGTGCCATTCCGTGCAATGGGCCAATGGATGCACGGTGTCGTCTATATCGCCGCGAGTGATCAGCGTGGGCTTCGTGAGTTCTGCCAGCCACGGCCGGATCGTGAGGTGCTGCTGCAGGTCGGGATGGTTGCGGACCCGACCGTAGAAGGTCACGGCTCGACGCCAGTCCTCACCGTGATAGCGCTGCCACTTCTCCACGTCCTCGGGCATCGCGTGATCAAGGTCCTCGAAGCGGCGGTTCAGCGAGCTGCTGGCGCCCTGTGCGACCGCGAGCAATGGAGCGTCCACCGAGAGGCTGCGAACCCGATCGGCGTGGTCTCGCGCGATGCGGCCGCCGATGCGCGCGCCCAGCGAACAACCAACCAGGTGAAACGCGTCGAGGCCGAGGGAATCGGCGACGCCAATGACGTCGTCGCACCAGGCCGTCGCACTGATCGTCTCGACCCGGTCGCTGCGCGACAACCCGCGCAGGTCGATCGTCACCACACGGAAGTCGCCCTCGAGTTGGTGCGCCAGCGCGTCGAAGGACATGCCCGATCCTGCTGCTCCATGGATCATCACGACGGGCTGCCCGCTGCCACGGTCATCGAAGTACAGCCGTACGCCGTCCTGGGCGGTGAAGTACACGGCTACCCCGCGCCGTTCTCTGAGCTCTTGATCTTCGCCATACCCGCCGCGTAGGCCACGCGCTCAGCGTCGAAGCGCGCGCGAGCAAGACCGGAGCGCCAGTAGTCAGGCATCGCGGCTTCGAGCTTGCGATAACCCGCCTCGATGTCCGCCGGCAGATCGTAGTCGCCCCAGGACTGCAGCCCACCGTAGCCGTGGTCGTAGTTCCAGTCCGGCACATGGTACAAGCGCCCGGAGGCCGGCTCCCCCGACTGCGAGGATGCCTGAGCGGCGAGGAACAGCACGAGCGGTAGGACGTGCTCGGGCGCCATCGGGCGCAACGCGTAGATCCGCCCCTCATCGCTGATCGCGCGCGCAGTGTCGTCGAACCACGAGGCGCGGGTGTGGCCGGGCATGAACGCGTTCACAGCGACGCCGGTCTTCTTCAGCTCCTCGGCGAGGTAGAACGTCAGCGTCGCCAGCGCGGACTTGCTCGCCTGGTACGGCATCTCGGTAGTCCACGGCCGAGCCGCGAAATACCCGCCGCCGCTCGCCTCCATGATTACTCCGCTGCTGACGACATTGACGATGCTGCCGTGCCCCTGGGCGAGCATGGGCCGCACAAACGTCTGGATCACACGGACGGTGCCGAAGACGTTCACGCCGAACATGCGCTGCCAGTCCTCGTTCGTGGTCTCTAGCGTGGGCACTTTGCCCTTGGGCGCGAACAGGGTCTCCGAGACGAGGCCCGCGTTGTTGATCAGCGTGTCCACCCGGCCGAACCGCCCCATGACCGCGTCGCAGGCGGCGGACACGGACTCGTCGCCGGTCACGTCCATCTCCAGAGCGAGTCCACGGCCGGAGGACTCCAGCCGGACACGGAACTCGTCGGCGTTCTTCCAGGAGACGTCTGCGCAGACCACCCTCGCCCCGGATTCGAGCAGGCCCTCCGCGAGCACCTTGCCGATACCCCGGGCGCCGCCGGTGATCACGGCGACCTGGTCGGACACATATGGCCGCCATTGGTCAAGCGCCCGGGCGACCATCTCGTGCTGAATCTGCCGGTGGTGTTCAAGGTTGTCTTGCGTCGTCATGGCATCCTCTCAAAGCAGTGGTCGTACATCAGAAGAAGATCGAGATCCCCCGCGGCAGCAGGGTCGTGTCGAGGTTGATCACGCGATGCGCGATGCGCCACTCGCCTTCGACCCGGCGCACCAGGTCGGTGCGGTGCCCGACCCACCAGGCTTCATCGCGAATCTTGCGCCCTTGCCGGACCAGGAATGCCGAACGTACTTCGGCGTCCTCCTTCGGACTCTCGTCCACGACGACATTGGTGATCAGATGGCAGGTCATCGACACGGGCGTCTCTGCGTGCGAGAAGCCCGTCTCGTCCTTCAGGACACGGGCAAGGAGCATTTCCTTGCTGTCCCTGACGATCGGATGTCCCGCAGGCGGCACATCCCCCTGGAGTGCCTCGTTGAGCGGAATCAGGTACTCGGCGTCATCGGTGAACAGCTCCAGCCACTCGCGGAACTTGCGGTCGTCGAGCAGGTAAGCCTCGCGGCGAAGCAACTCTTCGATGCGGCACTTGTCCTCGAAGGTGAGCATTATCGGGACTCCCCCTGCGTCGTGGCCGGCTTACGCCGCATTAGTTCCAGCCAGAACCGGTAGAACTGCCGCTGGTTGACCTCGCTAGGTTCGCTGCCCACGTTGCCGGGGAGGCCGGGGAACTGATCGCCGTCGTCGTCGATGTGCACCGCGAAGTTAAAGGGCAACCGTTGCGCGCGTCGGGTCTGCATCACTTCGACGAGGCGTTCGAAATTCTCCACGTCGTCGGGAGCAATGACGCCGGCCATGTGCTGGCCCTGGTAGACGCGCTGCATCGCGATCTCGCGCACGACCTCGGGGGTCTCACGTTCGACCATGGTCCACTGCCAGGCCTCGTGCTTGGTCGGGCCCTGCGGATGGAAGAGAATGAAGTGCCGGCCGATCATCGGCGAGATGTAGCCCATCAGGCCGAGGTTCGGGAAGAGCAGTCCGTTGATGAAGCCGTACGGCTTGGGCTTGACGTCGCTCAGCGCCTTGTCCATACGGTCCTGGCGGTAACGCAGCCACTCGACGACCTCAGGGCCAAGCCGTTTGGCCTCCTCCATGTCGCGTTCGAACATCGCCTCACCGTTGGGAAGCAGTGCGCCCAGACCTAGCGGGCAGCCCGCACCGAACCCAGCTGTCACCTCATAGGTCGCCGCCTTAGTCCGAAACGGGAGCGGCGAGGTGATCATCGCTTCCTGCGAGCCCCGCTCGCGCATCTCCCCCGCCGCACGGAACCAGGAGGCGTGGGTCAGCGCGACGTGGTAGTTGTCGCCGATGAAGTTCTCGGCCATCAACTTCCAGTTGCCGGGCGTCTCGCACCGGTGCCAACCCGGCATTGCCTCGAGCCCACCCACCGGCCCGGCCAGCACGAACGTCTCGAGCCACCAGCGAGCGTCATCGCCGAGCCACTGCTCGAACGGCACGATGTTCTTGTCCAGCGAAGCGAAGAGCAGCCCGTGGAACTCGGCAATCTTGATCTCTTCCAGACCCCACTGCGCCTTGTCGAAGTCGGGCCCGTACAGATCACGTTCCTTGGGCACGCCCACCAAACCCCCGTCGAGGCCGTACGTCCACCCGTGGTACGAGCAGGTGAAGCTGTGCGCCCGCCCGCGATCGAACAGGCAGACCTTGTTGCCGCGGTGCCGGCAACGGTTGACGTAGCCGCGCACCGTACCGCCGGAATCACGCAGGATGATCACCGACACTTCGCCCACATAGTTCGTCACATACATGTCCGGCTCGGGCACCATGTCGGAGTGACCGACCGGAACCCACGACGAGCCGAAGATCCGATCCTGCTCCAAGGCATAGAGATCCTCGTCGAAGTAGATCGCGGGCGATATCTCACCGCTCTGCCACGAGACGGCTTGGTCCAGGTTGTCGACGAGTGTCACGGAGACTCCTTATCCTCGTGCCGGAAGGCTGCTTGGGACGATCTGCACTGTTCATTTTCTGCGGGTGAAGAACGCTGCGATCCGATCGAAGAACTCTGTCTCGTCCAGGTACGTCCATTCGGGGTCGCGAAGCTTCTCCCGAGCGGACGCCATCACCCGGTTCGTGCTGCGTTTGGCTGCGACCAGGCCACCCCGCGGCTGGGCGGCGACGCGCTCGACCAGCGACGTCACGCTCTGCTCGAACGCCTCGTCGGCGGCAACCTCGGAGACCAGCCCCCAGTGCTCGGCACGATCGGCATCGACAAGCCGGCCGGTGAATAGCAGTTCCCGGGCATGGGCCAGACCGACGATGTCGATGAGACGAAGTGCGAAGGTAGGGCTCACCCGGATGCCGTGGCGGACGACCGGCATGCCGATCTGTGCGGACCGAGCCATCACCCGGAGGTCGCACGCCAGCGCCAGCTCGCAGCCGGCACCCGTGGCCGCGCCCTCTATCGCCGCAACCGTGACCAGGTCGAGCCGCTCGAGTGCCGCCAGCGCCGTCTCCATCGCGGCGAACGTCTCGTCGACATGCTTGGCACTCGCGCCTACCCACTCGGTCATGTCGGAGCCGGAGGTGAATGTGCCCTTCACCCCGCGTAGCAGCACGACCTTAAGGTCTGCAAGCCGGCCCAGCCGATCGACGGCTGCCTCCACTTCGGCCCAGTCCGAGGTCCGCAGGGCGTTGCGTCGCTCACCCGCGCCCAACCAGACGTGAGCCACCGGCCCGGCACACTGGACCGACACCCGACCACAGCGCCCGGCGTCCTCGACGGACTTCGCACTCGCTGTCATCCGCCGAGTACCTCGGTCGTGTGCTCGCCGAGCACAGGTGGTGAGAGCCGGAAGCGTGCGGGCGTACGGGACAGCTTCACCGGGCACGCCAACATTCGGATCCGCCCCGCGGTCCGATGGTCTGCCTCGACGATCATCCGGCGGGCAAGCAGCTGAGGATCGACCATGACCTGGTCCACCGTGTTGATCACCGAGGCGGGAATGCCCTGCCGGCCCAGAAGATCCACCCACTCGGCGGAGGACTTCGTGAGCATATGCGCGGAGACGATGTCGATCAGCGCAGCCTTATTCTCCACACGGTTGGCGTTCGTCCGGAATCGCTCGTCCGCAACCAGGCAGTCCAGCCCGAGAACCGCCGCGAAGCGCACGAACAAGCGATCGTTGCCGACGGCGACCATCACCGACGAGTGTGCGGTGCGGAAGTCCTGATAGGGCGCGATGGTGGGGTGTGCCGCGCCGAACCGACGAGGGATCTCGCCGGTGGCGAAGTAGGAACCCGCGACATAGGTGAGAAGTGAGGCCTGCGCGTCGAGCAGCGCGACATCGACCCATCGCCCATGGCCGCTGGTCTGGCGTTCGAGCAACGCCGCGAGCGCGCCGATCATCGTCCACAGACCTGCCGCGAGGTCCGCCGAGGCGACACCAACGCGCAACGGCGGGCCATCCGCCTCACCGGTCACACTCATCAATCCGCTTCGAGCCTGAGCGATCGCGTCGTAGCCCGGTAGCTGGGCGTCGGAACCGGTCTGACCGAAACCGCTGATCGAGGCATAGACCAGCCGCGGATTGAGACGGCTCAGCTCCTCGTAACCGAGCCCGAGCCGCTCGGCCACCCCGGGCCGAAAGTTCTCGACCAGCACATCGGCCTGGGTGGCCAGCGCACGCACGGCCGCAAGCCCATCCGGATCCTTCAGGTCGACGGCAATGCTGCGCTTGTTGCGATTGACCGACAGGAAGTAGGCGGCCTGGCCGCCTAGAAACGGTGGGCCCCAGTGGCGTGTGTCGTCGCCACGATCGAGCGCCTCCACCT
>JBOGDQ010000329.1:0-3292 GCA_050742975.1 Jatrophihabitantaceae bacterium | reverse complement strand
ATCGTCGAGTCGAAGATCACCAACGTGAAGGACCTGCTCCCGCTGCTGGAGAAGGTCATGCAGACCGGCAAGCCGCTCGCGATCCTCGCCGAGGACGTCGAGGGCGAGGCGCTGGCCACGCTGGTCGTCAACAAGATCCGTGGCACGTTCAAGTCCGTTGCCGTCAAGGCACCGGGCTTCGGCGACCGCCGCAAGGCCATGCTGCAGGACATCGCGATCCTGACCGGTGGCACCGTGATCAGCGAGACCGTGGGCCTCAAGCTCGAGAACGCCACGATCGACGATCTCGGCAAGGCACGCAAGGTTGTCGTCACCAAGGACGAGACGACGGTCATCGAGGGCTCGGGTGACGCCGACCAGATCCAGGGTCGCGTCAACCAGATCCGCGCCGAGATCGAGAAGAGCGACTCGGACTACGACCGCGAGAAGCTGCAGGAGCGCCTGGCCAAGCTGGCCGGAGGTGTTGCGGTCATCAAGGTCGGCGCTGCGACCGAGGTCGAACTCAAGGAGCGCAAGCACCGCATCGAGGACGGCGTTCGCAACGCGAAGGCGGCTGTCGAGGAGGGCCTGCTCCCCGGTGGTGGTGTCGCCCTGGCGAACGCCACGGTGACCGCGTTCGAGAAGCTGGACCTGACCGGCGACGAGGCCACTGGCGCCAACATCGTCAAGGTCGCGCTGCTCGCCCCGCTCAAGCAGATCGCGATCAACGCCGGCCTCGAGGGCGGCGTCGTGTCCGAGAAGGTGCTCGGCCTCGCCGCGGGTCACGGCCTCAACGCCGCGACCGGCGAGTACGTCGACATGTTCAAGGAGGGCATCGTCGAGCCGACCAAGGTCACCCGCTCGGCGCTGCAGAACGCGGCGTCCATCGCCGCGCTGTTCCTCACCACTGAGGCCGTCGTGGCCGACAAGCCGGAGAAGGCGGCTGCCCCTGCGGGCGGCGGCATGCCCGGCGGTGACATGGACTTCTGAGTCCACCTGCTCGAAACGAAAGGGCGGTCCCGGTTCGCCGGGGCCGCCCTTTCGTCATGCTCCGGGCGTGCGCTTGGCCTGCGGGGCGGCGAAGAGCCTGCGTCCGCAACGGATCGGTAACGAGTGCATCAGGACGCGGCTGCGCGGCGTCCTCCTGGCAACCGACGTCCCGCCGACCCGAAGGAATCCGATGCGCCTCTCCCGTCTGTCAATCCTCGCCGCCGCGCTGGCCCTGGCCGGCGGACTGGTCGTCGTAGCCCTGCCGGGCGCGGCATCCGCGTCGTCCACGGCGGCCACCAAGCGGATCGTGCTGCGCCCGGTGAGCGCGTCCGGGCACGTGAGCACGCGGTACCGGCAGGTGGCCGATCACCACAGCGGGGAGATCGACTGCTCCGCCACCACGGTCTCGACGGTGGCGATCAACTCGGGGATCTTCGCCTGCGGGCCGAGCGCCGCGTACCCCGTCGCCTGCTGGCACGCGCACGCCAGCGGCCACGTCCTGTGCTACCGGAATCCCTTCGGGAAGGCGGTCACCAACCTCTGGGGCTATGCGCCGCGGCATGCCACCTATCCGCGGGAGGCCACCGCCCCGTTCGGGATCGCCCTCGACACCGGTGCGCGGTGCACCATCCGGGACGGCGGAGCCTGGTCCGCTCCGAAGCAGCATCCGAGCTGGGTCGGGTACTACTCGTGCGGGAAGTACGACGTGTACGCGTCGCGCAGCCGGGCGAGGACGAGCGGCATCGACGAGTCGCACCGGCAATGGACCGTCACCACCGCCGCGTGCCGGGGCAAGCTCTCGACGCACAAGATCGTCAAGGCCTACTTCGTCGGAACCCTCGGGCGCTGACGGACCCGACACCGCCCCGGCGAATCGCGCCGAGGCGGTGTCGCCGCGTCAGCCGAGCAGGTCGTCGACGAAGCACCAGCGCCAGGCCTCGCCCGGTTCGATCGAACGCATCACCGGGTGCTCGGTCTCGGCGTAGTGCGCGGACGCGTGCTTCTGGGTGGACGAATCGCAGCACCCGACGTGCCCGCAGGACAGGCACAGCCGCAGGTGCACCCAGCGGGTGCCGTCGCGCAGGCACTCCTCGCAGCCGTCCGGCGTGTTGGCCTTGACGATCCTGGGTGCGTCGCGCAGGTGGTCGCAGTCGCCGGCGCGCTTCTCCGGCGTGACCAACTCGTCGTCGACGCGTGCGGCGGCGTCCTCGATCCGGTCGAGCAGCGACTCCTCCATGTCGATCGCAGAGAGCGCGCCGCGCAGCACCTCGTCGTCGTACACGCCGCGGTCGCGGGCCTGCAGGATCGAGCCCCGTTCGGCGGAGAGCATCTGCAGCCGCAGCCGGCGGTAGGTCGCCGCGGGCGGCTCCAGCTCGGCCTGCGAGCGGCCCAGCTGCTCCCAGATCTGGTTGCTCCGGCGGGTCGCCCGCTCGCGGAGCTGGTCGAGCACCTCGGGCGGGTCGTCGTCGGTCTTGAGCTCGTCGAGGACGGCGAGCCCGGCGCGGGCCGCGTCGGTCACCAGACCGGCGGTCTGCAGCGCGTCCTCGGCGGCGTCCGGGCTCGGCAGGTTCAGCCGGCGGACGAGCCACGGCAGGCTCAGCCCCTGAATCACGAGCGTGCCGGCCACGACGGTGAACGCGGCGAGCGAGAGCAACGCCCGCTCGGGCGTCTCGGCCGGCAGCAGGAACACCGCGGCCAGCGTGACCACGCCGCGCATGCCGGCCCAGGAGACGACCGTGCTGACCTGCCAGCTCCACACCCGCATGCGCAGCAGCCGCATCACGGAGACGACGCCGAACATCCAGACGACGCGGGCCAGCACGGTGGCGGCCAGGATCGCCAGGCACGGCCCGACGACCCGGGTCCACGGCAGGTGCTCGTCGATCACGCTGCTCAGCAACCGGCGTACCTGCAGGCCGATCAGCAGGAACACCACGTTCTCGAGCAGGAACTGGACCGTCCGCCAATTGATGTTCTCGGCGATCCGGGACCCGGCCGACTGCAGCACCGGCGCCTTGTGCCCGAGGATCAGGCCGGTGACGACCACGGCGAGCACGCCGGACGCATGGATCTCCTCGGCCGGCAGGAACGCGATGTACGGCGCGGCGAAGGACAACGTCGTGTCGAGCACGACGTCGTTGATCCACCGGCGGACCATCGCCAGCACGAACGCCGCCACGAGCCCGACGAGCAGGCCGCCACCGGCCGCGCGGACGAAATCCCACCCGACGTGCCAGGGGCTGACCGACGCGGTGATCGCGGCGATCGCGGTGTTGAGTGCGACGAGGGCGGTGGCATCGTTGACGAGGCTCTCGCCCTCGAG
>JBOGDQ010000328.1:0-2816 GCA_050742975.1 Jatrophihabitantaceae bacterium | reverse complement strand
AACCCGGCGCCGCCGGTCGGCCCCGCGCTGGGCCAGCACGGCGTCAACATCATGGAGTTCTGCAAGGCGTACAACGCGGCCACCGAGTCGCAGCGCGGGCAGATCGTCCCGGTCGAGATCTCGGTCTACGAGGACCGCTCGTTCACCTTCGTCACCAAGACGCCGCCGGCTGCCCGCCTGCTGCTGAAGGCCGCGGGCGTCGAGAAGGGCAGCGGCGAGCCGCACATCAAGAAGGTCGCGAAGGTGTCCATGGCCCAGGTCCGGGAGATCGCCGAGACCAAGATGGAGGACCTGAACGCCAACGACATCGATCAGGCCGCAAAGATCATCGCCGGCACCGCCCGCTCGATGGGCATCACCGTCGAGTAGCCCCACCAAGTTTTCTCGCCAGGGGCTCGAAAACTTGTCGGGGACCCCAAAAGATCAAAAGCAGAAATCGTGGGAGGACGTCGACCGTCGCCGTCCGCCTGACCACTAACTAGGAGAAGAACATGCAGCGCAGCAAGGCTTATCGCAAGGCCGCCGACCTCATCGAGGCCGACAGGATCTACTCCCCGCTCGAGGCGGCGACGCTCGCCAAGCAGGCCTCGCCGTCCAAGTTCGACGGGACGGTCGAGGTCGCCATGCGGCTCGGCGTCGACCCGCGCAAGGCCGACCAGATGGTCCGCGGCACGGTCAGCCTGCCGCACGGCACGGGCAAGACCGCGCGCGTCATCGTGTTCGCGACCGGCGACAAGGCCGAGGAGGCCCGCGCCGCCGGTGCGGACAAGGTCGGCAGCGACGACCTGATCCAGGAGATCACCGACGGCTACCTGGACTTCGACGCCGCGATCGCCACGCCGGACCAGATGGCCAAGGTCGGCCGCATCGCGCGCGTCCTCGGCCCGCGCGGCCTGATGCCGAACCCGAAGACCGGCACCGTCACCCCGGACGTCGCGAAGGCGATCACCGACATCAAGGGTGGGAAGATCAACTTCCGGGTGGACAAGCAGTCCAACCTGCACCTGATCATCGGCAAGGCGTCGTTCACCATCGAGCAGCTGGTGGAGAACTACGCCGCCGCGCTGGACGAGGTGCTGCGTGCCAAGCCGTCCTCGTCGAAGGGCAAGTTCCTGAAGAAGGTCACCTTCACCACGACGATGGGCCCGGGTATCCCGGTCGACTCCAACCGCACCCGCAACCTGCTCGAGGACAGCACCCAAGCATAGGCAGGCATAGCCCCTGTTCTCCGACGGTGGCCCGGCAGCACCTGTCGGGCCACCGCCGTATCCGAGGGGAGGCGCGGGTACGGCTCGGGTCGCACACGAAGATCGTCGGAGCCCAGTCGGTGACCAGCCCGTTGACCAAGGCCCAGCCCGGCGTGGTGCTCGCCCAGACTGCGACTCGCGTGCCGGTTACCTACGGCGACCTGGAGTCGGACATCGGCGCCTATCTCGACGGCTACGCACGATGTGCCGGCGGGAAGAAGGCGACCATCGCGGTCGGCACCAACAACGACGGTGCCTGGGATCCGAAGGAGCCGAACTACTATGCGCCCGGTCGACCGCGGACGCGACTGGTCGCAGGTCGTGAACACGCTGGCCGGCCGCGCCGACACCTCCCTGATCGTCGTCGGGGCGGACGACATTGAGGCCGGCTTTGCGAGCACCGAACTGCAGGCCCAGCAGTGGGAGAACGCCTACTTCGCTGGGACCGCGGCGAAGCTGATCTACAACGGCGACGCCAACGACTGCCCCACAACGTTCGGGAAGACCGCCGGATTCTGCGCCTACGGCTGGTCGCAGAAGCAGTACTACAGCCTCGCCCACCACGGCAGCCAGGTGCAGGTTCTTCCTCAGGTCTACTTCCCGACCGAGGCGATCAAGTGGGCGGACATCGATGCCACCGGCGACGGCTCGGAGCACGGCGGGCTGTTCTTCGCCGGCGCGCTGACCGAGCACGCGGACAGTCCCTGGCAGCTCACGGCCCAGCAAGGATGGACTGCGCTGTACCGGGCGATCTCGAGCGTGGTCGCCACACCGACGATCAGCCATGCGGTCGACATCGCGGTCGACGCCTGAACTCAGCTACTGCGATAGGGCTCGGCCGGATCGACTCCGTGGGTGCGGAACGCCTCCGCTATCGCCTCAAAGGGTGCCTCGCGGGCGTGCTGCGGGGCCAGGGCCAGCGCGATCAGGTGGCAGCGGTGCTCGCCGAACGTCATCCCGTTGTCCGGGTCCGCAGCCAGCCCGACGCCGGGTGCGAGCGGTAGCGACAGCGGCGGGCGGGTGTCCTCGAGCAGCGGCACCAGCTCGGCCAGCAGACCGCCGAGGTAGCCGGCGTCAGGAACGTGCAGCACCGCGTGTCCCGGACGGCGGGTCGCGCGCGGTGCGGTCGGGCAGGCGAGCAGCCACGGGAACTCAGCGCCCCCGAGCCCGGCAGTGAGTGCATGCACGAACAGCGCGAGAGCATCGGCGCGCGGCGTGAACAGCACGCGCACGCACTGGCGCCGGCTGCGCAGCGGTCGCCACGCGTCGCCCCAGGTCCGCCACCAGCCGTCCCGCCCGACGACGTCGTGCCGCCCGACGACCAGGACGCCGTCGACGCGGAGCTTGACCGAGCTGCCCGCGTGCGCACGTCGATATTGACCGGCCAGCGGCGTGGCTCCAGGTAGGCTGCCGGCCGGCCGGTCGGTGACGGGGGAGTACCACTCCCGGTACAGGCGCACGGCCCGCTCCCTCCCGTCCCGCTGTGCGGCGGCGCGCGTCGCGACCTTGACGGCGGCCTGCAGTTGCGGCACCGCCCACGCCGGCCAGGGCCCGGCCGCGGACTCGTCG
>JBOGDQ010000327.1:0-4247 GCA_050742975.1 Jatrophihabitantaceae bacterium | reverse complement strand
GCATCACGATGCTCTGGCGACGATGGGTGGTGGCCCGAGCTCGTTCCAGGGACACCGCTTCCGGGGCCGGGCCACCGGGAGGCTCCGGGGCGCGGTTGCCGGTGTCGGCCGAGTTGGGCGGGGCCGGCTGATGGGGCTGATCACGGTGCAGGACGTCCACAAGGCATACGGCGGCGTGCAGGCCCTGCACGGTTGCACGATGAGTTTCGATGAGGGCGCGGTCAATGGTCTCATCGGACCGAACGGATCGGGCAAGACGACCCTGTTCAATGTCATGACCGGATATGAGCGCGCGGATTCCGGTCGGGTGTTGCTGCGGGGCGCGGATATCACCTCAGCGAATCCCAGCGCCATCTTCGAGGCCGGCGTTGGCCGGACCTTCCAGCTCACCCGGATATTTCCCCGGCTCACCGTGCTGGAAAACGTGCACGTGGGCGCCCGTCGGCCCGGGGTATTAGCACAGATGCGCAATTGGACAACCGTGACCGAACACGATCGTGCGACCGAGGCGCTGGACTTCGTGGGCCTGACCCCCCTTGCACGGGAGGCGGCGGGAAGTCTTTCCTACGGTCAGCAGAAGCTGCTCGAGTTCGCGTCCATCATGGTTGCGCGCCCTGCAGTCATGCTGCTGGACGAGCCGGCCGGTGGGGTCAATCCGACACTTTTGCGCCATCTGGCAGGGCGAATCAAGGCCCTGAACGCCGAGGGCGTCACCTTCGTGATCGTGGAGCACGACATGGAGTTCGTGATGGGTATTTGTCATCAGGTTTCGGTGATGCACAACGGGCGAGCGCTGAGGAGCGGACCACCGGACGAGGTCAGGGCCGATCCCGCCGTGTTGGAGGCCTACCTGGGCACCGACGCAGATTTGGCGGAGGCGGACTGACGTGCTGACTCTCACCGGTGTCTTCGCTGGTTACGGTGGCGGAGATGTGCTCCGCGGCGTGGACCTCACCGTCGAAGAGGGCTCGATAACCTGCGTTGTGGGCCCGAACGGGGCCGGGAAATCGACGTTGCTCAAGGTAATCAGCGGCCTGCTCCGCCCACGGGTGGGCTCGGTTACCTTCCAGGGAAAATCGATCGGCGGCAAGTCGCCTCGCGACATCTTGCGTGGCGGGATCGTGCAGGTCATGCAGGCACGAAGCCTGTTTCCTGACCTCACCGTCAGGGATAACGTGGAACTCGGCGCGTTCCTCATCCGCGATCAGAATATCGTGCGGAAGCGACTTGCGGAGGTAACCGAACAGTTTCCGATCGTCGCCGAGCGGTCGTCCGACCGAGCCGGCGAACTCTCCGGTGGGCAGCAGCGGATGGTCGAGTTCGCGCGTGCTCTGATGCTTGATCCAGCGTTGGTCGTGCTCGACGAACCCTCGATGGGCCTGGAACCGCGCGCCGCCCGGGCGATGTACGGCCACATCAGGCAGATGAACCACGGTGGGCGAACCGTGCTGCTGGTCGAACAGAATGTGCGTGCTGGCCTGGAATTGGCCACCCATGGCGTTGTGATGGAGTCCGGCCGGGTGCGCCTCGAGGGGACCGGTGCGGCGATCCTGGGCAACCCGCAGATGCGTGCGCTCTACCTCGGCGGGACGATCGATGAGAGCGATCAGGCTACGTCGACTGTGCCCGGGTCAGACGTATGACGGACAGTTGCGGTGTCGCAGGATTCACGAGCGAGCAGAGTGAACTCGTCGAGGCAACGCGGGACTACGCATCGCGGGTGATCCGCCCGGCGATCGATCGGCTGGAATCGCTGAACAGCCCGGAGGAGTTCCCGTTCGACCTCATGCGTGAGGGCACCGCGCTCGGCCTGAAGGCACTGCCGCTGCCTCCCGAGTTCGGTGGGCGTGGCGCGGATATGTTGACCCAGTGCCTCGTCGTCGAGGAATTGGCCGCAGGTGACATCTCGGTAGGGTATTTCTTTCGCCACTACTGGCGGTTTGCGCGGTTGATCCCCCGGCTGCCCGCCCGCATACGCGAGACAGTGGTACGAGGCATCGCGGACGACGAGCGGTTCGTGCCGGCGAGCGCGAGCACCGAGGAGAACGCCGGAAGCGACAACGCGTTGCCGTACGACGCACCCGGCCACGGGGCCATGCTGTCCGCTCGTCGCGAGGGCGACGGTTGGTGCCTGCACGGGAAGAAACTCATGATCACCAACGGTGGCATCGCGTCGCTGTACTTCGTACTCGCCCGCACCGATCCGAGCGTCGGGATTCGTACGGGCGCGACGATGTTCGCAGTTCCCGCAGCGACCGCTGGCGTGCACACGGGCGCCCTGTATCGCAAGCTGGGCCAGCGGGGCTCGCCGCAGGCTGACGTCTGGTTCGAGAACTGTCTGCTGCCGCTGGACACTGCGATCACCGTCGTTGGCGCCGGATACGCGGCGGCCGAGCGCGGCCTGACTTCGGCGAACATCACCAACGCGGCAATGTGCCTCGGCGTGGCTCGAGCAGCGTACGAGGCGGCGTTGGACTGGTCGATCGATCGGGTGCAGGGCGGGCAGCCGATCTATCGGCATCAACTGGTGGCGCATGACCTCGGCCGAATGCGCATGCTGTTGGAGACAACGCGCAGCCATCTACATCACGTGGCGCGAGAGTATTCGAGTGCGGCGACGTTCGATCCGGAACTGTCCTGGCAGATCCGGGTGTTCGCAGCCGACGTGTGCATCGAAGTCACCCAGAAGGCGTTGGCTCTCTACGGCGGGCGCGGCATCATGTCGTCATTTCCGGTCGAGAAATTGGCCCGCGACGCACTTACCTTGACCCACGGGAACGGCACGAGCGCGCTGCTGACGATGCACATCGGTACCAGTCAAGCGGAGGCCCGGATCAAGGCCCGAGGAGCCGGGGTCAACGGCTCCGGTCCAGCGCAGACGGAGGTGATCGCATGACATCCGAGGACGACCGTCTCGAGTCCATGTACCGTCGCTTCACTTGGCGGATTCTGTCGAATCACGTCTCACCGTGGGAATTCGACCAGCTTCGAGGCAGCATCTCCGAATACGAGCAATGGTGCGCTCAATGGAGCGCCTGCGCGGCTGACCATCTCGCTCGCGGCGACGAGGCGCTGCACGCCGGCCGGACCGTGACCGCCGCGGAGGCATATGTCCGCGCCGGCCTCTTCTACCACTGGGCAGGCTTCATGTTTACCCACGATCAGGATCAGTTTCGGGCCACACTCGGTGGGACTGCGCGGGCTTGGGAGAAAGCGGCCGCGGTGCATAGCCCGGTAATGGAAATGTTGACCGTCAACTTCGAAGGGGTGAGCCTCCCCGGCTATTTGCTAAGGCCGTCGGACAGCAACCGGCCGCCCCTGGCGCTGCTGCTACCGGGAGCGGACTCCACCAAAGAGGAACTGTTCGATCTCGCGCAGCACGTACTGCGACGAGGCGTTGCCGTGGCGGTGTTCGACGGGCCAGGGCAGGGCCCGGTGAGCCTGGTGATGAAGCTGCGCGCGGACTACGAGACGGCAATCGTGGCCATCCTCGACGCACTGCTGGCACGGACCGATATCGACAGCACACGAGTGGCGGTCGGTGGAATCTCCTACGGCGGCCTGTTCGCCCTGCGGGCCGCATCGATCGACAGGCGCATCAGCGCAGCGGTCTCCATCTCCAGCTGGTACACCCCTGCCGGACGGTTCGCCGGCATGGAGCCATTGACCAGGACGGGCCAGTACCAGTACCTCGGCGAGGATCCGGCCGCTGTCATGGAGTCGATAACACTGGCCGGCGTGCTGGGAAACGTGTCGGTCCCCGTGCTGCAGGTGTACGGCGCCTTAGACGCGATGTCACCACCGGAGAACGCCGAACGCATTACCTCGGAGGTCACCGGGCATGTGACCACCGTGGTGTACCCGGACGGGGTACACATCCTCAACAATGTCTGGTTCAAAGCCCGACCCATGGTCGGCGACTGGTTGGCCGAAGTCCTGTCGGAGGCATCGTGAACTACGCTCGAGCGGACGCCAAGCAGGCCGCCCGCGACACGTTCCAGGGCGTCTGGGCCGCCATTACCACGCCGTTCGCCGCCTCAGGCGAAGTCGACGAGGCGGCCCTTAGCCGCGACCTCGCCCACCTCACCGGCCCGCTCGGAATCGACGGAATATTTTGTGGCGGAGTGATGAGCGAGTTCTGGGCGCTGAGCCGCGCAGAGCGGGAACACGCAATTGAATACGTCGTCAATGCGTGCCGGGGCCGATGCCCGGTCATCGCGCACACCGGCCACCACGCAGCCCGGGAC
>JBOGDQ010000326.1:0-9156 GCA_050742975.1 Jatrophihabitantaceae bacterium | reverse complement strand
ACGTCGCGAACCCGGTCAACAGGTACCGGATCGCGGGCTCTTTCCGTGTGCGCCGTGTCGGGTCGTCGAGCTTGCCCTGCAGCTCAGCCCACGTCGTGCCGTCGAAGATCGCCGGCCACACCGCATCGGCGACCACGTCGCCGTTCTGGACGCGCTGCGCGACGTAGGCGCGGTTACGCATCAGCCGTGCGCAGTTCGTCGGATGCCACTTCACGCCACCGGCAGGGGACGGCACGCCGCGTCCGGTCAGGTCGCGGGCGATGCTGTAGAACGCTTCACCCGTCAGGAACCGGTCCGAGATTTCGTGCAGGATCGTGGCCTGGTCGTCGTCGACAACCTGACGTATAAACGCCTTCGTCGTCGGGTCGTACTCGCGCCGGTACCCGTACGTGAGCCGTCCGTGCGGCCGGCCGGCTGCAGCGTTCGCGTTCATCCCGCGCCGTACCCGCTTCGACGTGTTCGCGGACTCGCCCTCAGCTTGGCAGGCTTGCACGATCAGAGGGAGCGTGTCGCGCTCGTCGGACGGGTCATAGGTGCGGCCACCGATCGACCACAGCACGCCACGGTCGCGGCACAGATCACGGAACGCGACGAGCGCCCCCAGGTCACGTGACAGTCGGGACAGCTCCCACACCACGACGACGTCACAGAACCCGGCCGTGACGAACTCTACGAGCCGCACATACCCCGGCCGCGTTTTCTTCGCGTAGCGGGACGCGGAACGGTCGTTGTCTACGAACGGCCGCCCATCGTCCACGTACGCCCATGCCTCGCGCTCTACGGTGCCCATGTTGTCGTCGCGCTGCTCGGTCACGGATCGGCGAACGTCGCGCCGGTCCAGGGATACTCGCTCATAGGTGGTTGCGCGCCGCGCCGTGCCGTGTCGGGTTGCCATAACGCATGACTATAGCTACTGTTCAATCGTTCCGGACACCGCGACCAGATGGGTCAGCCCGGCCAGCTTGAACCGCTCCGAAAGCACCGGATCGAGCCGGCTGGTGTCGCCGTCGATCAGGCCGGGCAGCAGGCCGCGCACCTGGTCGGGCAGGCCGGCAGAGGCCCGCCGCAGATCCGCGCGAACGACGCCCGCGGCCCGCTGCCACCACGGCGGCCGGCCCAGCAGCTCCGGCGGCGCGCGGGCGGACAGGGTCACCGACATCGCGCCCGGATCGAGGGGCGGCTGCAGGACGCCGTCGATGCGCACCCGCTGGCCGGGCAGGAGTCCGAGCCACCCCGCCGCGGGCGCGAGGACGAGCACCTGGCCGTCGACCCGGTGTCGGACGCCGGTGACCATGACCGCATCGGCGTCGGCGGGCGCCGCCACCCTGGGTGCGCCGGCCACACCGTTCGCCGCCAGCGGGTGCGGGTCGGTCGTCAACGTCAGGTCCGCCGTGATCGACGTCCGTGCCGACGCGAGCCCGCTCAGCGGGGAGGCCCGCGCCCGGAACAGCCGTCCGGCAAACGGGATCAGCACCAGTGCGACGCAGAACGCCACGAGGGCGACAGCCGCTGCGCCACGGCCGCCATTGCCACCGCCACCGCGGCTCGCCGCCGCGAGCGCGCCTGCACCGACCACGATCGCCGCGAACGCGACCGCGGCGACCGTCCAGGGAGCGCGACCGGTGCACGCGAGCACCGCCAGCCAGGCCCCGCTCGCGCCGCAGACCAGCCGGACGTCCAGGCCCTCGGCGCTCACACCGTCACCAGGGACCGGAGCGCGGCGAACTTGACCTCGCCGATCCCGGTCACGTCGTTGAGCTGGTCGACCGACGTGAACCGTCCGTGCTGGGTGCGCCAGTCCAGGATGTGCTGCGCCAGCACGGGTCCGACGCCGGGCAGCGCCTGCAGTTGCTCGAGCGTGGCCGCATTCAGGTCGACCGCTGCGCCCGACGAGGCGGGCGCAGCGGAACCGGATCCGGTGCCCGCGCCTTGCCCACCTGCCCCGGCCTGGCCCGGTAGACCGACCACGACCTGCTGACCGTCGCGCAGGGGTTCCGCAAGGTTGAGCGAGGTCGTCGAGGTGCCCGGCAATGCGCCTCCCGCCGCGCGCAGCGCATCGACGACGCGGGACCCGTCGGCGATTCGGTAGACCCCTGGGCGCCGGACCTTCCCGGCGACGTCGACGACGAGCCTCGCGGGCGGTGACGGGCCGGGATCGGCTGCCGACCGGGCAGAGGGAGTCGAGGAGGATGACAGCGTCGGACCCCCGGTGTTCACCGTGGCGGGTACCGGGTCGGACGCGTGCACGGCCAGCTCGCGCGGCCGCGCGGACAGCACCCACCACAGCGTCAGGGCACCCGCGACCAGGACCGCGAGCGCGACCGCCACCGCGGTGCGGCGCTCGGGCGCCCAGCGCAGCCGATCGATCGAGAACCGCCGGCGCTCGGGTGCGACCGACGAGCCGGCCGCGTGCCGCCCGAGCGGCGGTCCGAGCTGCTCGCCCGGCAGCCACGGCGCTCGGCCGCCACCGTCATCGGCCGGACCGACGAAACCGTCTACCGCTCCGCCCACGTCCGCGGCTCCGACCTCCGCACCACCCAGCGCCGTCCCACCACCCAGCCGCGGCCCATCGATCAGCTCGCGCACCCGGCTCGCGACCCGGCCACGCTCGCCCCGGCCGGGACGCCCAGTTGCTCGCACCCGGCCGACGTTAGGCAGCCGAGCGCGAACGCAAGCAGCCAAACAACCGACTGTGGACGAAGCCGGGGGATGTGGACGCGCACCGGCGTTCTGTCCCTGCCCTGTGCTAGCGGGCGCGAGCGCCGCAGGCCCCGGTAGCGTTGGCGGCGCTATGGCACACCACGTCGATGCGCGACGGCTCGTCGCCCTGGCCGCGGCGGGCGCGGTGGCCATGAGCGCCTCGTCCTGGTGGATCGGCGCGATTTCGGTGCACCGCGTCCCGGGCCGATACGCCCCGCTGCCGTGGTTCCTCTGGCACGGGGACCCGGCGCATCTGGCGTTCTACGCGGGCCTGATCGCGTTCACCCTGGCCTGGCTGATCCTGGGTCGTCAGGTGCTGGACGAGGCTGGGCACGCGACACCGGCGGTGCTGCACCGGTTCATCATCTGCTCGGCAGTCCCGTTCCTGTTCGCCGCCCCGTTCGGCCGGGACCTGTGGGCGTACGCGGCGCAGGGACACCTGACCGGCTCGGGCCTCGACCCGTACAGCCACGGCCCCAGCGCGGTACCGGGGGCGTTCACCGAAGAGGTGAGCGCACGCTGGCTGGACAGCGCCGCGCCGTACGGCCCGCTGTGGCTGCGGATCAGCCAGCTCGCGGCCTGGGCGAGCCACGGTCATCCCGCCGTCGCCGCCCTGCTGCTGCGCCTGCCGGAGTTCGCCGCGCTGCTCGTCTGCTGCTGGGCACTTCGTGTGCTGGCCGAACGGTTGACCGGCCGTCTCTGCACCGCGCTGTGGCTCGGCCTGGCCGGCCCGCTGACGATCGTTCTCGGTGTCGGCGGGGGCCACAACGACCTGCTCATGATCGCGCTCGCGCTGGCTGGCCTCGCCGTCGCGACCCGCCCGGGTCTGCGCGCGGTGGCCGTGGGCGCCGCAGTGGCCGGCGTCGGCGTGATGGTGAAGTCGCCGGCCGCAGTCGCGGTCGCGTTCACCGTCCCCGTCTGGTTGCACGCGAACGCCGCCGGGCACGCGCCACGCAGCATCGTCCGGGCCGGCGCGGCCGCCATCGCCGGCTCGGCCGTCGCCGTCGCAGTCATCACCGCCTCGACCGGTCTGGGCTTCGGTTGGACGGGGCAGGTCACCTCCGACGCGCAGTGGGTGAGCTGGCTGTCGTTGCCGTCGGCCGCCGGGATGATCGTCCACGCGGTCGCCGGCTCCGGACCGGTCCGTGAGCTCGACGACATGATGCGGACCTGCCGCACGATCGGTGAGGTCCTGGCGGTGCTGCTGCTGATCACGCTTTGGTGCCTGGCACTGCGTCACCGGCCGATCGCTCACCTGGCCGCCGCGTTCGGTGCCGCCGCGCTGCTCGCCCCGTCCGTGCAGCCCTGGTACTACGCGTGGGGTCTCGTCGTGATCGGGTTGGTGTCGCTGCGCCGCGCAGCCGTCACGGTGCTGGCAGCCGTGGCCGTCATGTTCCCCGTGATGATCACGCCGTCCGGCTTCGGTTGGGAGAGCAGCTGGCGCACCGTGCCGATCGTGCTCGGCTCGCTGGCCGTTACGGCCATCGCCTTACGCCGCAGCGGATCAGCGCCGGACGACGACGGTCCCGATGACGCCCGGCCCGAGGTGGGCGCCGACCACAGCCCCCAGCTCGGACACATATAGCTCGCCGATGCCGGGGATCAAGGCCCGCACCTGATCGGCGACCGACTGCGCGCGCGCCGCGGCGTCCAGGTGGTGGACGGCCAGATCGACCGGCCCGTCCCCCGCCGCGGCCGCCGTCAACTGCACCAGCCGCGAGATGGCCTTCGACGACGTGCGCACCTTCTCCAGCGCGACGATGCGTCCCTCCACCATCTGCAGTAACGGCTTGACCGACAGCGAGGTGGCCAGCAACGCCGCGGCGGTACCGATCCGTCCGCCCCGGCGCAGGTACTCCAGCGAGTCGACGTAGAACAGGGTCCGGGTGCGGTCGACGGTCGCGGTGGCCACGCCCTGGACCTCGGCGGCATCAGCGCCCTCACGCGCCTTCTGTGCCGCAGCCAGCACCGCGAAGCCGAGTGCCATCGCCGTCGAGCGCGAGTCCACGACGCGCACGACGCCGTACGGGAAGTCCTGGGCGGCGAGCGTCGCGGACTCCCACGTCCCCGACAGGGCCGCGGCCAGGTGCACCGAGACGACCCGCGTGGCACCGGCGTCCAGGCACTCTCGGTAGGCGGCTGCGAACTCACCAGGTGTCGGGCGCGACGTGGTGACGGACACCCTCGCGCGCAGCGCGTCCGCCACCTCCCGCGGCGTGACATCGACGCCGTCCACTGCCGTTCGGGAGCCCAGCGAGACGCGCAACGGGACGACACCGATGCCGAGGTCGGCGACGAGCCCAGCCGGCAGATCCGCGGTGGAGTCGGTGATCACGGCGACGCGCTCATTCATCGGGCGCCTCGCTCTCCCCTAGCAAACGGCTGAGTCAGGGCCTCACCGTACCGGGGCCAGTCGGAGCCGGGTGAGATACTCGGACGATGTCGGGAACCGTGGTCCTGGGTGCGCGTCCGCCCCGGACCGGCGACCCAGGATCGCGGTTGCCGCTGATCGGGTCCGCATCCTGGCGCGACGGCGGCCCGCTGCTGTTCGCGGTGCTGAACGCGATCGCGTTCCTCATCGTCCGTCCCGGTGTCAGTGACCTCTGGGCGGCGCGGGCGAGGGCCGACGCCAGCGCGCACGGCGTCGGCCTGACGTACTGGTTCTCCTGGTTCAGCGGCGCGTCGACGCCCGGGTCCTACTCGGTGCTCACGCCGTACCTGTCCCGGCTGCTGACCTCGGAGGTCGTGCTCGCGCTGTCCGCGGTCGCGACGGTCGCGATCTGCTCGGTGCTGCTTCGCGCCACGCAGCATCCCGTCGCAGCTAGCTACCTGGCCGCGGTGACCACCTGCATCAACCTGTGGCAGGGCCGCGTCCCGTTCGTGTTCGGCTGCGCCGTCGCCGCCGGCTCCCTGCTCGCGCTGCGGGGTCGGCGTTGGGTGCTCGGCTCCGCGCTCGGGTTCCTCTCGCTGCTGGGCTCGCCGGTCAGCGCTGCGTTCCTGGGTATCGCCCTCGCGGCGATGTGGCTGACCCGGGCGATGCCGCGACGCTCGCTCCTGCTGCCCATGGGCACGCTGCTGGCCGGCGCCGTCCTCATCATTGTGGTGTTCGGCAACCCGGGACCCGAGCCGCTAACCGCCGGGCTGATCGCCGGCATGTCGTCGCTGCTGATCGCGTTCCTGCTGGCCCGCCCGCCGAAGGCCGTCCGGGTAACGCTGTACCTCTCGCTGTTCGCAGTGCTCGCGATGAGCGTCGTCCCCGACGGCATGGGCGGCAACTTCGCGCGGTTCGTCTGGTTCTGCCTCCCCGTCGCCGTCGTCTCGCTGACCCCGGGACGGCGGGCGTACCTCGCCGCGCTAGCCGCGATCGCCGTCGCCGTCGGATCGGTGGGCCTGTTCTTCGATCTGCGGGGCGCGAGCGGGCCGTCGTCGTCGGTGGACTACTACAAGCCGCTCACGGCCGAACTGGGCCGGCTGCCGCACCTGGCCGACTACCGCCTCGAGATCGTCGACGACGGCACGCACACCGGTTCGTACGCCCTGCTCGACCACGCCACCCTGGCCCGCGGTTTCGAGACGCAGACCGACCTGCAGTACAACGCCGCCATCCGGACGCAGAAGGCGCTGCCGGATCAGGTGTACCGCCACTGGCTGGACCAGAACGCGGTCGGCTACGTCGCGGCGAACCTGCACCCGCCGAAGGTCACCGCCGAGTCGAGCCTGATCCTCGACCACCGCCCGAGCTACCTGACTGACGTGTGGCACAACGCCGACTGGGTGGTCCTGCAGGTGTCGCAGCCCACGCCGATTGTCACGCTGCCGGCCACGCTGATCTCGATCGACCAGGCGACGATGACGGTCAACATCCCGTGCGCGTGCGCGGTCACGGTGCGGACCCGCTGGTCGCCGTTGCTGACCGCCGTGCACGAGGACCAGACGCCGTCCGACGTGAGGATCGCCCGCGACCCGACCGGCTTTGCCGTGCTCACCACGAGCGAGCCCGGCCACTACGTCCTGGAAGGCCGCTAGGTTCAGGAAGGCCGCCAGAGCATGGAAGGCCCGGCTCAGACGACGAAGTTGACCAGTTTGCCGGGCACGGCAACCACGCGCCGGACGGCCCGCTCGCCCAGCGCCGCCACGACCTTCGCATCGGCGCGTGCAGCCGCTTCCAGCCCGGCGGCGTCCGAGCCGGCCGCAACGTTGATCACCGATCGTAACTTGCCGTTGACCTGCACCGGCACCTCGATCGTGTCGTCGAGGAGCAGGGCCGGGTCGGCCATCGGGAAGACCGCCCAGGCCAGCGACGAGTCGTGGCCCAGCTTCGACCACAGCTCCTCGGCGATGTGCGGGGCCATCGGCGCCAGCATCAGCACGACCGGTTCGACCAGCGCGCGCGGCGCGCCGCCGTGCGGGTACGCCTGCGTGATCGCGTTGTTCAACTCGGTGACGCGGGCGATCGACGTGTTGAATCGCAGCGTCTCGTAGCCGTCGCGAACGGCGTGAATCGCCTTGTGCAGCAAGCGATTGAGCTGGTCCGGAATCTCGTCGTCGGACACGTGGACCTCGCCGGTCTGCTCGTCGACGACGACGCGCCAGATGCGCTGCAGCAGCCGGTACGGCCCGACGATCGCCTTGGCGTCCCAGGGCCGGGACTGCTCCAGGGGGCCGCTGAACATCTCGAACAGGCGGAACGTGTCGGCGCCGAACTCGGCAATGAACTCGTCGGGCGTGACGACGTTCTTCAGGCTCTTGCCGATCTTGCCGAACTCCTGGGTGACCGGCTCGCCCTCGAAGTAGAAATGGCCGTCCGTCTCCGAGACTTCGGCTGCCTCGACGTAGAACCCGTCCTTGTTCGTGTAGGCGGGCAGCTGCAGCATGCCCTGGTTCACCAGCCGGTGGAACGGCTCGGAGGAGGACAGGTAGCCCAGGTCGTACAGCACCTTGTGCCAGAACCGGGCGTACAGCAGATGCAGCACGGCGTGCTCGACCCCGCCGACGTACAGCTCGACTCCACCGAGCGGACGGTCGGCGCTCGGACCCATCCAGTAGTGCTCGATCTCGGGATCGATCAAGCGCTCGGAGTTCGTCGGGTCGAGGTAGCGCAGCTCGTACCAGCAGGAGCCGGCCCAGTTGGGCATGGTGTTCGTCTCCCGCCGGTACTTCTTCGGGCCGTCGCCCAGATCCAGCTCGACGTTCACCCAGTCGGCCAGCCGGCCGAGCGGCGGCTCGGGCGTCGAGCCGGCATCCTCCGGCGGGAAGGACTTCGGCGAGAAGTCGTCGGTCTCGGGCAGTTCGACCGGCAGCATCGAGTCGGGCAGGGCGATCGGCAGGCCGCTCTCGTCATAGACGATCGGGAAGGGTTCACCCCAGTACCGCTGGCGGCTGAACAGCCAGTCCCGCAAGCGGTACGTGGTCGCTCCCCTGCCGTGGCCGTTCGCCTCCAGCCAGGCGATCGTCCTGGCCTTGGCCTCGGCTACACCCAGCCCGTCCAGGCTCAGCCCGTCGATAGAGGAGTTGATCGCCGGGCCGTCGCCCGTGAACGCCTTGCCGGCAAAGCCTTCCGGCGGCTGAACGGTGCGCACGATCGGCAGCTCGAACCTCTCGGCGAACGCCCAGTCGCGCTCGTCCTGACCCGGAACCGCCATGATCGCTCCGGTGCCGTAACCCATCAGTACGTAATCGGCGACGAACACCGGCAGCGCGGCACCGGTGACCGGATTGCTCGCGTACGAGCCGGTGAACACGCCGGTCTTGTCCTTCGCGTCGCCGGCCTGACGCTCCAGCTCGGAGACCCGCGCGCTGCGGGCCTGATAGTCGGTGACGGCCTCGGCCGGCGTCGGGAAACCGGAGGTCCAGCGCTCGCCGACGCCGTCCGGCCAGGCAGCGGATGTCAGCTCGGCGATCATCGGATGCTCGGGCGCCAGCACCAGATAGGTGGCTCCGAACAGGGTGTCCGGACGGGTCGTGAAGACCTCGATCGGGCCGGCGTCCGATGCGAACGCGACGTGCGCACCGATCGACTTGCCGATCCAGTTGCGCTGCATCGTGCGCACCTTGTCCGGCCAGTCGATCTGCTCCAGGTCGTCGACCAGGCGATCGGCGTATGCGGTGATGCGCATCATCCACTGCGGCAGGGGCTTGCGGAACACCGGGAAGTTGCCCCGCTCGCTGCGCCCGTCGGCGGTGACCTCCTCGTTGGACAGCACGGTGCCCAGGCCCGGTGCCCAGTTCACGGTCGACTCGGCGCGGTAGGCCAGCCGGTGGTTGTCGACCACGACGCGGCGCTCGACGGTGTCCAGCTCTACCCAGGCACGGCCGAACGGGTTGGTGCCGGCGCCGGGCGTTCGAGTGCCGGCGTCCAGCTCCGCGATCAGTTCCGCGATCGGACGAGCTGTGCGCAGTGCCGGATCGTAGAACGCATTGAAGATCTTCAAGAAGATCCACTGCGTCCAGCGGTAG
>JBOGDQ010000325.1:0-39267 GCA_050742975.1 Jatrophihabitantaceae bacterium | reverse complement strand
GTGACGAGATCCGGGCCCTGGTCGGAGCCGGCATACCGCAGGCCGAGGTCATCGCCCAGGCGTCCTGGCGCGGGCGGGAGTGGCTCGGCCTGCCAGGCCTGGACGAGGGCGCCCATGCCGACCTCGTGGTGTACGACGCCGACCCGCGCGTCGAGCTGGCGACCCTGTACTCGCCGCGCCGTGCCGTCCTGCGCGGTGTGGTGATCGCCTGAGCGGTGGCCCGAGCAGGCCCTTAGCTAGGCTAAAGTTCGACGCGTCATGCTTCCGCTGCGCGCCCCCGTGACCGCGAGCCCGCGTGCCGTGTCCGGCTGGCTGCTCGCCGTCACGGTGTACCTGCTCGCGGTCCTGCACCGCACCTCGCTCGGTGTGGCCGGGCTGCTGGCGGAGCACCGGTTCGGCATCTCGCCGGCGTCGCTGAGCGTATTCATCTTCCTGCAACTGGGCGTCTACGCGGTGATGCAGGTTCCGACCGGCGTGCTGGTCGACCGCTACGGCCCGCGACGGCTGCTCGTCGTGGCGTCGCTGCTCATGGGTTGCGCGCAACTGCTGTTCGCGATCGTGCCTTCCTACCCGGTTGCACTGCTCGCCCGCGCGTTGCTCGGCTGCGGCGACGCGCTCACGTTCATCAGCGTCCTGCGCTTCGTGGGCACGCACTTCAGCGCCCGCCGCTACCCGGTCCTGGTCGCGCTCACCAGCATGGTCGGGACGGTCGGCAACATCATCGCGACGCTCCCGCTCGCGCTCGTACTGCACCGGGTCGGCTGGGGGATCGGGTTCGGTGTCGCGGCCGTCGCCTCGCTGATCGCCGGGGTCGCCGTGTTCGCGCTGCTGCCCGACCACACGCCCGCGCCGCGCCCGGTCCGCGGCGTCAGCGAGATCCGCGACGGGCTGGGCACCGTCCGCTCGCGCGTGCGGGCGGCGTGGGCGCTTCCCGGGACCAGGCTCGGCTTCTGGGTGCACTTCGCCTGCATGTCGTCGGTGACCGCGTTCGCGGTCCTGTGGGGCAACTCGTACCTGATCCGGGGCGCCGGCTTCTCCGCGTCCGGCGCCGGTGCGGTGTTGATGTACAGCGTGATCACCGCGGCGATCGCCAGCCCGCTCCTCGGCTGGCTGATCGGCCACCGACCGCACGTGCGGGTACCGATAGCGCTCGGGGTGTGTCTGACGACGGCCGCCGGGTGGATCGTTCTGGTCACTGTCTTCGGGGACCGCCCGCCGCAGGGGTACGTGCTCGCGCTGTTCGTCGTCATGGGCCTCGGTGGCCCCGCTTCGATGTCCGCGTTCGCGCTGGCCCGCGACTACAACCACGCGCGCACGCTCGGGACGGCCAGCGGCGTCGTCAACGTCGGCGGGTTCACGTCCACCGTCCTCATCGCGCTCGGCATCGGCTGGGCACTCGACGCGCTCGGCGGGACGACGCCGCACACGCTGCGCGCGGCGGTGCTCGTCGCCGTCGGCGTGCAGCTGTTCGGGACGCTGCGGATGGGCATCTGGCTGCTCCGCCTACGCGCGTTCGCACTCGGCCGGCAGGCGGCGGGCGAGGACGTCCCGGTGAGCGTCGTGCGCCGCCGGTGGGACCTGCGATACTGACCGCACGGCTGGTTCGAATCGCCTTGTCGACATCGTCGGATCCCCTTATGCGATAAGGGTGTTAACCCTCTACCTGAGGTCGGGAAACTGCCCCTTGCGTGGCGCAGTTCGAGCCGGTAGAAATATGCCTACGCCGCTCCGCAAGGGGAGGCGGGCACAGGCAGGAAGCCGGATCGGCTGCCGGGGCAACTCGGTGGCAACCGCAGGTGATGCTGCGGGGTTCGGGGGAGAGCAGGTGCAGGTCCGTCCATCACATAGGCGAGCCGACCGTGGGCCTCCTCGAACTCATACTTCGAGGAGGCCCACACCTATTTCTGCCGCGGGCCGCGGACCGGCCTCAGCGAACCGCGTTCGCGGTGATCACCCCGCGGTACCAGAGCGCGGAGTCCTTGGGCGTGCGCTGCAGCGTCTCGTAGTCGACGTGCACGATCCCGAACCGCTTCGAGAAGCCGTACGCCCATTCGAAGTTGTCCATCAGCGACCACAGGAAGTAGCCGCGGATGTCCGCGCCCGCCTCGATCGCGGCATGCACCGCAGCCAGATGCCCGCTCAGGTACTGCACCCGGTCCGGGTCGTGCACCGCGCCGTCCGGCGAGATCACGTCGTCGAACGCGGCGCCGTTCTCGGTGATCATGAGCGGCACGCCCGGGTAGTCACGGTGCACGCCCAGCAGCAGTTCGGTGAGCGCGCCGGCCTCGATGCGCCAGCCCATCGCGGTGTACGGGCCGTCCTGCGGGACCGCCCGGGCCAGGTCGGTGGCCAGGTACGGCATTGAACCGTCGGCCTCTGGTTCGGCAGCGGTGACGGCGCTCGGTGTCGCGGCAGCGACGAGGGTGGGCGAGTAGTAGTTCACTCCCAGCACGTCGACGCCGGCGTGGATCGCGGCCAGGTCACCGTCGCGGACGAAGGAGAAGTCCGTGAGGTGGCGCAGGTCGGTGATCAGTTCGTCCGGGTAGCTGCCCCGCAGGATCGGGTCGAGGAAGATCCGATTGCTCGCCGCATCCACGTGCTGCGCGGCGCGAAGGTCCGCGGGCGAGTCGGACGCGGCCTGCACTGCGGCCAGGTTGAGAGTGATCGAGACCCGCCCGCCCGAGGGCAGGGTGGAGCGCAGTGCCGACGAGCCGAGCCCATGCGCGAGGTTGAGGTGGTGCGCAGCCGCGAGCGAGGACGCCCTGTCCCGGATGCCGGGCGCGTGCACGCCCGCTCCGTAGCCCAGATAGGCCGAGCACCACGGCTCGTTCAGCGTGGTGACGGTCGGCAGTCGGTCGCCGAGCGCGGTGCCGACAACGGCCGCGTACTCGGCGAAACGGTGGGCGGTTTCCCGGTTCGTCCAGCCACCGGCGTCCTGCAGCGGCTGCGGCAGATCCCAGTGGTACAGCGTCGCCAGGGGGGCGATCCCCTTGCCGAGCAACTCGTCCAGCAAGCGCGAGTAGAAGTCCAGCCCGGCCTGGTTCACCGCGCCGGAGCCGGTCGGGACGATCCGCGGCCAGGCGATCGAGAATCGGTAGGCCGCCATGCCCAGCTCGGCCATCAGCGCCACGTCCTCGGCCACGCGGTGGTAGTGGTCGTCCGCGACGTCCCCGTTCTCGTCGTTGTGGATCTTGCCCGGCGTGTGGCTGAAGGTGTCCCAGATCGACGTGCCGCGGCCATCCTCGTGGACGGCCCCCTCGATCTGGTACGCGGCTGTCGCCGTCCCCCACACGAAGTCCGGTGGGAAGGTGCGAGCGGCGCTGGCCGTGTCGAGCATCCTGCTGTCCGTTGGTGTCATCCCTTTACCGCTGCCTGCATGATGCCTCCGACGATGTGATTTTCCGAGAAGTGCGAAGACGACGAGCACCGGCACGGTGCGCGTGGTGTGAGAGCGCTCTACTGTCGGGTCACAGGTTTGGTCACACCCCGGCAAAAGTCAAGCGGAGGCCCGAACCGGCCTCGGTCAGGCGCTCGCGCGCCGGACCAGCTCGGTCGGCAGAACCGTCGTCCGCGGCGTCTGCTCGCCGTTGATCCGGCTGAGCAGGACGGCCGCCATCGTGTGCCCGAGCCGGTCGATGGGCTGGCGGATCGTGGTCAGTGCCGGGGCACTCAGCCGCGCCTCGCGCACGTCGTCGAAGCCGACCACCGCGACGTCCTCGGGGACGCGGCGCCCGTTGCCGGCGAGCACCTGCATCGCCCCGAGGGCCATCAGGTCGGACGCGGCGAAGACCGCGTCCAGCTCCGGGTCGCTCGCCAGCAGGGCGGTCATCGCGCTGGCTCCACCCTCGACGGTGAAGTCGCCCTCCGCCACCCGCCGCTCGGCCGGCTCGAGCCCGGCTTCGGTCAGCGCGTCGCGGTACCCGGCCAGCCGGTCCTGGCCCGCGCACATGTCCTGCGGGCCGGTGATCGTCGCGATCCGGCGCGCACCACGCTCGAGGAGCAGTTCGGTCGCCCGGCGGCCGCCACCGACGTTGTCCGAGTCGACGCAGTACAGCGAGACGTCACGGGACAGCGGCCGGCCGTTGAGCACGGTCGGCACGCCGATGGACTCCAGGTGCTGGGGCAGCGCGTCGTCGCCGTGCAGCGAGATCAGCAGCACCCCGTCGACGTGCCCGCCCCCCGCGTACGACTCGAAGTGCGCGGTGTCGGCGTGGGTCGACGCGATGACGAAGACCAGTTGCAGGCCGGCTGCGGCGACCTCGGCCTGGGCGCCGCGCAGGATGCCGAGGAAGTACGGGTCGTGGAACGTCCGATCCTGATTCTCCGCGACAAGGAAGGCGACCGAGTCGCTGCGCCTGGTGACCAGCGAGCGCGCAGCCCGGTTCACTGTGTAGCGCAGCTCCGCGGCGGCCTGCAGCACGGCCGTGCGGGCGTCCTCGCTCACGTTGGATGCGCCGCGCAGCACCCGGCTCGCCGTGGCCCGGGAAACGCCCGCGCGTGCCGCGACCACCTCCAGGGTCGGCCGGCCAGCCATCTCCGGCTCGTCCGTCGTGACCACTCGTACCCTCCATCTGCCGCTGCCGTCGCTTGCTCGTGTGAAGGGCCGCGCGATCGGTGCAGTCTATGGCCCGACCCGGCGCGGGCGCGGTCGTGTCATCGGCACCCGGGCCCGTCTGGCACAATGAGCGGCTGAGTACCGGTCGGTGCGCGGACCCTCTCCCCGCCTCCGGCCAGTCCACCTGGGCGCACGGCATCCGCGAACCCCACCCGGACGGCCACGCGCCCGACCCTGACGAAGTCTGGAGCACCCACACCTGTGGCCACCAAGATCAAGCTCATGCGCCTGGGCAAGATGCGCGAGCCGCACTACCGCATCGTCGTCGCCGACGCCCGCACCAAGCGTGACGGCCGGTCCATCGAGACGATCGGCGAGTACCACCCGAAGAACGACCCGTCAGTGATCCGCGTCGACGCCGAACGCGCCGCGTACTGGCTCGGTGTCGGCGCGCAGCCGACCGAAGCCGTCGCCGCGATCTTCAAGGTCACCGGCGACTGGCAGAAATTCAAGGGCGAGCCCGCGCCGGAGCCGATGAAGCTCGCCGCGCCCAAGGCGGACAAGCGCGCGCTGTTCGACGCCGCCCTCGCCGACGCCGGGGGCGAGCCGGAGACCGCCGCCACCACGCCGAGGAAGCGGGCGGCCAGGGCCGAGAAGCCGGCCGACAAGACGGCTGAGCAGCCGGCCGACCAGACCAAGGCCGCGGACAAGGCTGCCGAGGCGGACGAGGTCAAGGCGGACGAGGTCAAGGCGGAGCAGCCGGCCGGCGAGTCGACGGCTTCGGCGGCCGAGTCGGCGGAGAGCTGACATGCTCGAGGAAGCCCTCGAACACCTGGTGCGGGGCATCGTCGACCATCCGGACGACGTACAGGTCGACTTGGTCGACAACCGGCGGGGCCAGCGCCTAGAGGTCCGGGTGAACCCCGAGGACCTGGGCCGGGTGATCGGCCGCAACGGCCGCACCGCGAAGGCACTGCGCCAGGTGATCCACGGCGTCGGCGGCAACATCGGTCAGCGGGGAATCCGCGTCGATGTCGTCGATGTCGACCGGCAGCGATGAGCACCCGCAAAAGCGGGAGGTACCCCCGTCGCACCGTCGGTGCAATCGCCGGCGCGGCCGGATCGGGCGCCGAGCCGGCCCAGGCGTAGCGAGCGGTCGGCGAGCAACCGTTGAGCCGGGGAACTGGAAGTCGGCCCGACTCCGAGGACATCACGGTGGGGCGGATCGGCCCGCCTCGCGGCGTCCGCGGACAGGTCTTCGTCCAGCCGATGACCGACACGCCGCAGGAACGCTTCGCGGCGGGGACGGTGTTGCGCACCGATCCCGCCGGCTCCGGCCCGTTGACGGTCGCGGAGATGTCCATGTCCGGCGGAAAGCTCGTCGTCCTGTTCGACGGCGTCGGCAGCCGGTCGGAGGCCCAGGCGCTGCGCGGCACGAGCCTGGTGATCGCGCCGGGTGAGCGCGCGCCCATCGAGGATCCGGACGAGTTCTACGACACCGACCTGGTCGGGCTCACTGCCCGCAGCGTGCGGGGCGCCGACCTCGGCCCGGTCCGCGAGGTGCTGCATGCCGGCGGCGCCGACTACCTGGTCCTGGAGGTCGACGGCGTCGAGCGGCTGGTGCCGTTCGTGTCGGCCGTGGTCCCCACCGTCGATCTGGCCGGTCGGTTCGTCGAGATCGACCCGCCCGACGGACTGTTCGACCTGTGACCCCCGCCGGCCGCACCAGTTTCCCCAGCCCGCGCTCGGTCGCGGCGCCTCCCCGACGGGGAACTGCGCGGGCCGCGGCCGGGCGACTGGCGCGCTGGCCATGAGGATCGACGTCGTCACAATCTTTCCCGAGTACCTCGCGCCGCTGCGCCAGTCGCTGCTCGGCAAGGCGATCGACCGCGGGCAGGTGGACGTCCGCGTGCACGATCTGCGCCGCTGGACCGAGGACGTGCACCACACCGTCGACGACACCCCGTACGGCGGCGGCCCGGGCATGGTGATGCTGCCCGAGCCCTGGGGACGTGCCCTGGACGAGCTCGCACCACCGTCCGGCGCCGAGCAGCCAAGGCTGATCGTCCCGACGCCGGCCGGCCAGCCGTTCACCCAGGAGTTGGCGGCCGAACTCGCGGCCGAGCCATGGCTGCTGTTCGCGTGCGGCCGCTACGAGGGCATCGACACGCGCGTGAGCGAGTACGCGGCGCAGCGGATGCCGGTGGACGAGATCTCGCTCGGCGACTACGTACTGTCCGGCGGGGAGGTCGCCGTCCTGGTGATCGCCGAAGCCGTGTCACGGCTGCTGCCCGGCGTTCTGGGCAACGCGCAGTCCGCCGTCGACGACTCGTTCGCCGACGGGGCGGCGGGGCTGCTCGAGGCCCCTGCCTACACCAAGCCGGCGTCCTGGCGGGGCCTGGACGTCCCGCCGGTGCTGCTGTCCGGCAACCACGGCGCGATCGCCGGGTGGCGCGCCGAGCGTTCGCGCGAGCGCACCGCGGAACGACGCCCGGACCTGCTACGCCGAGCTGACGCGCCGCCGGACCGCGACTCGCGCCGACCGTAGGTCCAAGCGCTTCGCCAGGCAGAGCCCGCCTGGGCAGTGGCGTTTCGGGATCGAGCGGGCCATGTGGCATCATCGTGTGGTTGCCCGCTGTGCTGTTGCGCGCGGGAATCCAAGACCTGTCGGCGGGCCGAACTCCGCCTGCATGCCCGAGTTGAGCTGAAGGAAGCGAAGCCGAGATGAACACCCTCGACACCCTGGACAACGCCTCGCTGCGTACGGATGTGCCCGACTTCCGTCCCGGCGACACGCTGAAGGTGCACGTCCGAGTCATCGAGGGCAGCCGCTCGCGTATCCAGGTGTTCCAGGGCGCGGTCATCCGTCGCCAGGGTGGCGGCGTCCGCGAGACCTTCACGGTCCGCAAGGAGAGCTACGGCGTCGGAGTCGAGCGCACCTTCCCCGTGCACACCCCGGTGATCGAGAAGATCGAGGTGCTCACCCGCGGCGACGTCCGCCGCGCCAAGCTGTACTACCTCCGTGACCTCCGCGGCAAGAAGGCGAAGATCAAGGAGAAGCGCGACACCGTCGCGCGCTGACGCCTCGACGGGAGCGTATGAGCACTCCTCCGACCTGCTCCGGCGGCGCTCCGCGGTTTCGCAGCGACGCCCGATGAGCGACGCCGACCGCCAGGACGAGTTCGAGCCGCCGCACCACCCACCCGACGGTGCCCCCTTGGACGGCGAGTTGGCCGATCACCTGGCGATCGAGGACGCGATCGACGAGGGCCAGGCAGGCGAGCAGCCCGCGCCGCCCCCGGCCGCCCCGCCCACTGATGGCCCGCGGCACGCGCGAGACCAGTCGGCCCGCCCGCGGTCGGCGCAGCCCGGTGATGCGAGCGAGGACGAGCCGGCAACGCGTCGGGGCCGACGCCACAAGAAGCACAAGAAGGCGCCGTGGTGGGAACTGCCCGCCCTCGCCCTGTTCGCGGTCCTCATCGCGATCCTGGTCAAGACGTTCGTCGTCCAGCCGTTCTACATCCCGTCGCAGTCGATGGAGAAGACGCTGCACGGCTGTCCCGGCTGCTCCGGCGACCGGATCCTGGTCAACAAGCCGATCTACGACCTGCGCGATCCGCACCCCGGCGACATCGTGGTGTTCCACGCCCCCGACGGGTGGGACGACGAGCCGGTGACCAAGCCGCCGAGCAATCCGATCGTCCGCACCGTGCGTGGATTCGGGCAGCTGATCGGCTTCGTCCCGCCGGACGATCTGGTGCTGGTCAAGCGGGTGATCGCGGTGGGCGGGCAGACCGTCAAGGGTGACGCGTCCGGGCACGTCATGATCAGCACGCACGGTGCGGCTGGACCGTGGCGGACGCTGAACGAGCCCTTCGTGTACGAGGACGGCCCTGATTCGCACGCCGCGTTCGGCCCGGTGACGGTGCCCGCCGGCCGGCTCTGGGTGATGGGCGATCATCGCAACGACTCGGCCGACTCGCGCTTTCACTGCGACGCCTCCGGGAGCGGCTCCAACGACGGCCAGGACTGCGACGCGAAGTCGGCGACGGTGCCGATCGACAAGGTCATCGGCAAGGCGGCGGTGATCGCCTGGCCGCCGTCGCGCTGGCGCACCCTGGGCACCCCGTCCACGTTCGAGCACGCGGCGCTGAGTGCCGGAGGCGCCGCTCCGGCTGCCGGGTCGATGGCTCTCGTGCTGCCCATCTGGTTCGTCCGCCGCCGGCGTCGGCGCTCGCGCCGCGCGTGAACGGCCCGGTTCCGCGGCGGAGGAGATCGACCACGACGCTCGGCGCGGGTGCGGCGGGCGGGTAACCTCGGGCCGGTCATGGCAAAGCGTCTGCGCAGCCCCCTGCTGTTCGACCCACCGCGCCTGCTGGTGCGACGCGACGTCGGGATCTCGGCGTACGAATCGGCGCTGTCGCGCGCCGGCTTCGCACGGGTCGCGGGGGCCGACGAGGCCGGGCGAGGTGCGTGTGCGGGTCCGCTCGTGGTTGCCGCCTGCGTGCTGCCTCGCGGTCGGCGTGGCGACATCGACGGGCTGACCGACTCCAAGCTGCTCACTGCAGCGACCCGCGAGCGCCTGTACGGGGAAGTGGTGAAGCGGGCCGTCGCGTACTCGCTCGTGATCGTCCCGGCCGCGGAGATCGACGCGTACGGGCTGCACGTGGCGAACCTGGCCGGCATGCGCCGCGCCTTGTCCACGCTCCGGCCGTCCGCCGACTACGCGCTGACCGACGGCTTCCCGGTGCCGGGAGTCGGCATACCGGTGACGGCGGTCTGGAAAGGTGACGCGACCGTGGCCTGCATCGCCGCCGCGTCCATCCTGGCGAAGGTGACGCGCGATGCGATCATGGCGGACCTGCACGAGCGGTGGCCCGAGTACGACTTCGCACGGCACAAGGGCTACGTGACCGCTGCCCACGCCGCCGCGCTGCACGAGCACGGCCCGTGCGAGGAGCACCGGCACCGGTACGTCAACGTCCGCCGTGCCGTACGCGGCGAGCCGCTGATAGGCGACAATGGGGACTCCGACCCGGCACTGAGCTTGGAGAGCGCGTGAGTACCGAGGATCTCGAGAACTACGAGACCGAGATGGAGCTGCAGCTCTATCGCGAGTACAAGGACATCGCGGCCCAGTTCAGCTACGTCGTCGAGACCGAGCGCCGGTTCTACCTCACCAACGAGGTCGAACTGACCCCGCGCAACGCCGACGGTGAGGTGTACTTCGAGGTCACCATGCGCGATGCGTGGGTCTGGGACATGTACCGGCCGGCCCGGTTCGTGAAGACCGTCCGGGTGCTGACGTTCAAGGACGTCAACATCGAGGAGCTGGACAAGCCGGACCTGGAGCTTCCCGGCGGCAAGAGCGGGTTCGGCAGCTAGGTCCGACAGTTGCGTTTCCCCGTCCACAGGGCGGGCTTTATCCACAGACCGCGGTCGACCGGCTGCCAGCATCGTTCAGGCACGACAGGGTTGCCCCATGCGGACGAAGGATCTGGTCGGACGGTTCGGTGAGGACCTGGCAGCGCGACATCTGAGCGAGGCCGGCCTGGACGTGCTGGAGCGGAACTGGCGCTGCCCCGAGGGCGAGCTCGACATCGTTGCCAGGGACGGCTCGGTACTCGCCTTCATCGAGGTCAAGACGCGCTCGACCCTTGCGTACGGTGATGGCGCCGAGGCGGTGACAGCGGTGAAGGCGGCGCGGATCCACCGGTTGGCGATGCGCTGGCTGGACGAGCACCGGGCACCGCGCCGGCTGGGCTGGCCGGAGCTGCGCTTCGACGTCGTCTCGATCGTCCGGCTGGCTCCGGGCGGCCCGTCGGTGCGGCACCTACGCGGGGCGTTCTGATGGCGCTGGCCAAGACGTTCGGTGTGGCGCTCACCGGGGTCGCTGGCGAACTGGTCGAGATCGAGGCCGACGTCTCGGGCGGCATCCCGGGCCTGTCGTTCACCGGGCTGGCGGACACCTCCGTCGTCGAGTCCCGGGACCGCATCCGCGCTGCTATGGGGAACTCGGGAGTCAGCTGGCCCAACCACAAGATCACGCTGGCGCTGCTGCCCGCGGACGTGCGCAAGGTCGGCTCGCGGTTCGATCTCGCCATGGCGGTCGCGTTGCTGGCGGCCGCCGGCGAAGGCTCGGCCGAGCCGCTGGCCAACACTGTCTGGCTGGCCGAACTCGGGCTGGACGGGCGGCTGCGTCCGGTTCGCGGGGTGCTGCCGTCGATCCTCACCGCCAAGCGTTCGGGCGTGGACCGGGTGATCGTGGCGCGGGGCAACGCCGCCGAGGCGGCGCTCGTGCAGGGCGTCGAGGTCCGCGCTGCCCGCGACCTCGGCCAGGTGATCGCGTGGCTGCGCGGCGAGGGCAGCGTCCCGCCGCTCGCTGACGCCGAACCCGACGACGGCGAGGGCGAGACCGCCGGCGATCTGGCCGACGTCGCCGGTCAGTCCGCGGCCAAGCGCGGGCTCGAGGTGAGCGCGGCCGGCAACCACCACCTGTACCTGGTCGGCGCGCCCGGGGCCGGAAAGACCATGCTCGCCGAGCGGATGCCCGGTCTGCTGCCGGCTCTCGACGACGAGGCTGCGCTGGAGGTCACCGCTGTCCACTCGGTCGCGGGGCGTCTGATGAAGCGGGCCAGGCTGGTCCGGCGCGCGCCGTTGCAGGCCCCGCACCACACGGCGTCGGTCGCGGCGCTGGTGGGCGGTGGATCGCACCTGGCCCGGCCCGGCGCGATCTCGCTGGCCCACAACGGCATCCTGTTCCTCGACGAGGCGCCCGAGTTCTCGCCACGAGCGCTGGAGGCGCTGCGCCAACCTCTGGAGAGTGGTCTGGTCGTGCTGCACCGCGGCGGGGGTGTGGTCAGCTATCCGGCCCGCTTTCTGCTGGTGCTTGCGGCGAACCCGTGCCCGTGCGGCAGCCGTGCGCTCGAATGCAGCTGCGCACCGCAGGCACGGCGGCGGTACCAGCAGCGGCTGTCCGGACCGCTACTGGACCGGATCGACGTGCGCGTGCAGGTCGATCCCGTGCCGCACGCAGACCTGTTCGGCAGCGCGGCCGACCGCGACCCGAGCGCGGTGGTCGCCGATCGCGTTGCGCAGGCCCGTGCGGCTGCCCGGGAGCGGTGGCGAGCCAGCCCGTGGACCGTGAACGCGTCGGTGCCGGGCTCGGCCCTGCGGGTCGCCCCGTGGGCCCTGCCACACGCGGTACTGGAACCTGCCGAGGGTTTCCTGCGGCGCGGTGAGATCAGCGCGCGCGGTTTCGACCGGGTGCTGCGGCTGGCCTGGACGGTTGCCGATCTCTCCGGCCATGTCGTGCCCGATGCCGGCGACGTGGCCGAGGCGGTGTTCTTCCGGACCGGGCGGAGCGACTCGTGGGCTGCGTAAGGGATCCGAAGAGCAGCTGCGCGGGCGCGTGGCCGCCGAGTGGCGGTGCGGTGGACGAGGTCGGGACGGAGGTGCTGCTGGCGCGGGCGTTCCTCAGCCGGGTGGGGGAGCCGGCCAGCATCCCGGTCTGGGAGCTGGTACGCCGGCTCGGCCCGGTGGCCGCGGCATCGGCGCTGCGTGACGGCTCGGCCGGTCCGGATGCGCTCACCGCGACGGCCGCGCGTCGCGACACGGCCGATCCGGAGGCCGACCTGGAGGCAGCCGAGCGCTCGGGCGTCCGTCTCGTCATACCGGAGTCGTCCGACTGGCCGCACTTCGCCTTCTCCGCGCTGGAGCGGACCGGTGCGGCGCGCGCGGCCGAGTACCGCCGCGGCGCGAGGACGCACAGCGAGTCGGGTGAGCCGATGCCGCCGCTCGCGCTGTGGGTGCGCGGCCCGGCAGCGCTGGCGTCGGTCGGGGTCCGGTCGGTGGCAATCGTCGGTTCGCGGGCGGCGACACCGTATGGCGAACACGTGACGGCCGAGCTCGCGTACGGGCTCGCTCGCCGCGAGGTCACCGTGGTGTCCGGTGGCGCGTACGGCATCGATGCCGCCGCGCATCGCGCGGCCCTTGCGGCTGACGGGACGACGGTGCTCGTCTCGGCCGGCGGCCTGGATCGGCCGTATCCACCCGGCAACGCCACGCTGTTCGAGCGGGTAGCCGAGACCGGGCTGCTGGTGTCGGAGAGCCCGCCCGGGTGCGCGCCGCAACGGCGTCGCTTCCTCACCCGCAACCGGCTCATCGCGGCACTGTCGACAGGCACGGTCGTGGTGGAAGCGGCCAACCGGTCGGGTGCGGCGAACACGGCAAAGCACGCGGTGACCTTGCAGCGCCCGCTGATGGCGGTCCCCGGGCCGGTGACGTCGCCGATGTCGGCCGGCTGCCACGATCTGATCCGGCGTGAGCAGGCGTTGCTGGTCGGCACGGTCGAGGAGGTGCTCGCGGTCGTGGGCGGTATCGGGGAGGGCATCGATGTCCCTGACGGCGACGCTCCGAAGCTGGCAGCGAGCGACGTCCGGTCCGAGCTCGACCGGCTGGACCCGACGGCACGCCGCGTGTTCGACGGGCTGCTGGCGCGACGGTTCACCCGGCCGGACGAGATTGCCTCCCGCAGCGGGGTGCCGCCGCTGGACGTGATCCGCGCGCTGCCGACCCTCGAACTTGCCGACCTGATCGAGTCCGCCGATGGCGGCTATCGCATCGGCGCGCGCCTGCGAACCAGGCCGACCCGGGCCAGCCCGACATGAGCGAGTCCGACGGTCACGAGCAGCCACACGGTGAGCGCGATCCAGAAGAAGACGAGCGACATGGTCGTCAGCGAGCGCATCCGCAGCTCGACCCCGGTCGCCTGCGTCGCCGAGGAGTACATACCGAGCGGGAATACCGCGGCCCACCACACCCGCGTGTAGTGCAGCGATCCCGCGCGCTGGTCGATTCGCCAGACCTCGGCATACAGCAGCACCGGAATCCACAGCCCGGCGAGGATCCAGGCGACCAGCGTGATCGGCCTGACCCAGGTGCCGTACCCGGGCAGGCCGAGAGCGTCCGCAGCGGCCAGCAGGTGAGCTCCGGCCAGGGTCGCTATGGCCAGCCCACCCATCAGGATCCAGCTGTCCGGCGTGACCTCGTCCGGGACGAACGGCGCCGCGACGGCCCGCCACGCGATGAGCCAGGTAACCGCGACGTAGAGCAGCAGGCCGAGCAGCCACGCCACGCTGGCCACCAGCAACAGGGCCGCGGAGTCGCTGTGGACCGCCAGGTCAGACGCCGTTACCGCGAGCCCGGCCGTACCCACGCTGGGCAGCAGCCAGGCGCCGTGCGCGTGGTCGCGGAGCTCGGCGCGCGGCCGGGAGCGCACGTCGCGGACGGCGAGGGGAACGAGCACCAGCCACGCCGCGAGAGCCGCCGCGCCCAGCGCCCACACGACGTTCGGGTGATCGTCGAGCCGCGCGCCGAGCACCGCGCAGGCCGCGACGAAGGTGAACAGGCCCAGCGCCACGTCCGGATCGCCGACCTCGCCGAGCGCCGACCGCGGCCGCGCGATCACCCGGACCGCCAGGCCGACGAGGAGCAGCACGAACGCGACGACCCCGATCACGGCCAGCGGCTGGCTGATCCGCGGGTAGTGGTGGTCCGTCCCGGCGATCGACACGATGCCGGTCGCCATCACCACCGCGAACACGTCGGGCGGCAGGTCGGTCTCGGTTAGCCAGGCGGCAGCCACCGCCTGATCATGCCCGCTTCGCGAGCGCTCCGCGTGGCGCCTTGACCGGCCCGCTCCGATCGCGGACGGTCGGCATATGGCAGCGCCGCGCAGGGTCGATCTCCTCGCACTGCGGGGCGCGCTGCCGACGTCGATGGCCGAGGCCGTGGACGCGTACGAGCGGCACCTGCGGCTGGAGCTGAACCGCTCCGCCCACACCGTCCGCGCCTACGTCGGGGACGTCGTCGGGCTGCTGGACCATCTGGCCCGGCTCGGCGGGCGCCGGGTCGGCGATCTCGACCTCGCCACCCTGCGCGGCTGGCTGGCGATCCAGCGGAACCGCGGCGCGGCGCGGACCACGCTGGCCCGGCGATCGGCGGCGCTCAGGACGTTCAGCGCGTGGGCCTGCCGGAGCGGGCTGGCCGACACCGACCCCGGCCAGCTCCTGTCCAGCCCGCGTGCCCACCGCACGCTGCCGGCAGTGCTGCACGTCGACGAGGCCGCGGCCGCCATGCAGGCCGACCCGCCCGAGCCGACGGCACTCGGTCGCCGCGACCGGGTGATCGTCGAACTCCTCTATGCCACGGGCGTCCGGGTTTCCGAGCTGACCGGGCTGGACGTCGACGACGTGGACCGGGAGCGCCGCGTGCTGCGGGTGCTCGGGAAGGGGGCCAAGGAGCGCACCGTGCCGTACGGGCTGGCCGCCGAACGAGCGCTGGACGACTGGCTGCGCGCCGGACGCCCCGAACTCGCCCGCGAGGGCAGCGGAGCCGCGCTGCTGCTCGGTGCCCGGGGCGCGCGGATCGACCCGCGCACCGTCCGCACCGTGGTGCACCGGCGGGTCGCATCGGTCGCCGGCGCGCCGGATCTCGGCCCACACGGGCTGCGGCACTCCGCCGCGACGCACCTGCTCGACGGCGGGGCCGACCTGCGCACCGTCCAGGAACTGCTCGGCCACGCGAGCCTGGCGACGACCCAGATCTACACCCACGTCTCGGTCGAACGGCTGCGCAGCGTGTACGCGCAGGCGCACCCGCGCGCCTAGTGTCCCGCGCCTGAAGTTGGTGCAACAAGCTTGCCCACGACCTACACCCGTCCGGCGATCTCCGGCACCGTGGGCATCCGGCTGCCGCCCGCGACAGTACTGTCACTCACAGCTGTAATACGGCGGTCATACAGTAGTGACAGAGCCATTGCCTCAGTGAGCAAGCGTGCCTCGTCACGACGTTCTCCCGCCGACCGTGGTCCGTTTCGGTCGCGTCCGGGGCGGTACCGCAACAAGATCACCCAGAAGACAGCGCATTCGCCCGCAATCGTGGCGAACGTCCGCTCCACGGCAGCAGGCGCACCGGCCCGAGTGCCTGCAGCAGGGTGAGCGGGTCGAAGTAGACACCGTCGCGGCGCGCACCCCAATGCAGGCAGCGATCCACCGGGCACGAACCGTGGGCGCCGCGCACGTGCCCGATCGGCTGTCCGCGTGCCACAGCAGCGCCTGCGCGGACGGTGGGCGTTATCGGCTCGTACTCGGTGCGCACGCCGTCGGGGTGGGCGATGACCACCACGCCGCGCCCGGCGACCGGCCCGGCGAAGCTGACCCGCCCTGCGCCTGCGGCACGGACGAGGCCGCCGGCCGGCATCGCAAGGTCGACGCCACGGTGCCCGGCCGAGTACGGGGTGGGCGGTGGCTCGAAGCGGCGCATCACGTCCACCGGCGTCACCGGTGCCGAATAGCGGCTCGGCGACGTGCGGCCCGCGCCGGACGGTGCATCCGCACCCGGTGCCGTGCCGACGGACGTGCGCCGCCCGCCCGGCGAGGATCCGACGAGCGAGGATCCGGCCAGCACCGCGAGCACGAGGACGGTGGCGGCGCGGGTCATCGGCCCACCTTGGCCGCCGGCGGCGTCGCCCGCGGCCCGCGACGGCGACCTGTGGACGGCCGCGCCGCTCGTCCACAGGCCCTTGCCGTAAGTGCCGCGCAGTGCTTGTCGAATAGGGACTTCCTCCGATGTGCGCGCCCACCTCAGGCCAGCAGTCTCGATGCCATCGACACCGGCCGTGAGGAGGCCCAGACATGTACCGATCCACCGAACCCGACCCGGCCCAGCGCCGGGCCGCCGCCGAGTACCGGTTCGCGATGATCACCCGCGACTACCGCAGGCTGCCCCCGGTCCACGGCAGCTGGTGGCAGCGCCGGCGCAAGGTGCACCACCACGTCGGCTAAGGACGCCGGGCCGGGGCGAATAGGGACTTCTCCCGATGCCCCGGCCGTCCTTAGGCGCGCACTGTCGATCACGAACACACAGGCAACTACAGGAGCACACCATGTCTGATCTGAGCAGCCAGAACCTTGACGTCATCGCCGCCGAGATCGCGTACCGGCACCGGGTGAGCGACGGCGCCGACTACCGCGACCTGACTCGCGGGCGCCGGTGGCCGCGGCTGCACCGCAAGAGTGGCGCCCGGTCCGGCTGAAATCCACCGCACGGATGTCGGTGGGAACGACCAAGATGAAGGGGTGCCCCGCTCCGTGACCACCCTCGTCGGCCGCTCCGCCGAGCTGGCGACCCTGGTCGACGCGGTGCGGCACGCCCAGGCCGGCCAGGCGTCCGTCGTCGTCCTGGACGGCGACGCCGGTGTCGGCAAGACCCGCGTCCTGACCGAACTGCTCGAGCGGGCGCGGGACATCGGCGCGTTGCCGTTGATCGGACACTGTGTCGATCTCGGGGACGCGCCACCGCCCTACCTGCCGTTCACCGAGGCGTTCGCGCGCCTCGCGGCATACCAGCCCGCGGTCGTCGACGGGCTGCGGGCCGCGTTCGGTGACCTGGGTCGGCTCCTGCCCCGCGGCGGCGAGCTGCCCGGCGCGCCCGGGGATCGGGCCGACCGCGGCGAGCTGTTCGAGGCCGTCGTCGGGGCGATCACGTCGCTGGCGCAGGCGCAGCCCGTCCTGTTCATCGTCGAGGACCTGCACTGGGCCGACCAGGCCACCCGCGACCTGCTCGGCTTCCTGTTCACCCGGCTGACGAACGAGCAGGTGGCGATAGTAGCCAGCTTCCGCAGCGACGACCTGCACCGCAGGCATCCGCTCCGCCCCACGCTGGCCCAGTGGTCCCGCCTGCCGGCGGTCGAGCGCGTGCACCTGGACCCGCTGGGCGCCGACGACGTGCGGGCGCTCGTGCGCGGGCTGCGCCCCGGCCCGATGGCCGAATCGGAGGTTCGCGGCATCATCACCCGCGCCGACGGCAACGCGTTCTTCGCCGAGGAACTCGTCGCCGCCGCAGGGCAGTACACCGATCCGCAGCAGCTGCCCTGGCAGCTCGCCGACCTCCTGCTGGTCCGGCTCGACCGGCTGTCCGAGGACGGTCGCGAGCTGGTGCGCGTGGCGGCGGTCGGCGGTCGGCGCGTGTCGCACGAGCTGCTCGCGTCCGTCGTGGAGCTGCCCGGCAGCGCGCTCGACACAGCCCTGCGTGACGCGGTCGACGCGCACATCCTGGAACCGACACCGAGCGGGCGCGGGTACACCTTCCGCCACGCGCTGCTGGCCGAGGCGATCTACGACGACCTGCTGCCCGGCGAGCGCGTCCGCATCCACGCTGCGTATGCCGCCGCCCTCAAGGCGCTCGCCTCGCGCGGCATGACCGGCAATGCCGAACTGGCCCGCCACTCGCGCGCATCGCACGACCTGGCAACCGCCTACGACGCGAGCCTGTGCGCGGGCGAGCAGGCGATGGGCGTGGCCGCCCCGCAGGAGGCGATGCAGCACTACCTGACGGCACTGGAGATCGTGCCGCAGCTGAGCACCCCGCCCGAGGAAACCGCGACGTTGATCTTCTCGATGGTGGACGCCGCTGTCGCCGCGGGCCGGCCGCACCGCGCCCTGCGGCTGGCGCAGGAGGCCCTGGACGCACTGCCCGAGTCCGCCCCGCCGATGACCCGCGCCCGGCTGCTGTACGCAACCGCCTTCGCCGGCGTCGCAGCCGAGGGCGACGCCGAGGCACTGCGCGCGACGACCGAGGCCGTGCAGCTCATCCCCAAGGAGCCGCGCACCGTGTTCCGCGCGCATGTGGCCGCGCTGCACGCCCGGCTCAACCTGATTATGGGCCGCGAGGTGGAGGCCGAGCGCTGGGCCCGGATGGCTGCCGACGCGGGCCGCGCACTGAACAGCGCCGCGCCGGTCGCCGACGCCGAGACCACCCTCGCCGTGCTGGCCCGGCGGGTCGACGACCCGATCGCGGCGGCCAAGCGCCTCACGGCGGTCTCCGACGAGGCGCACCGCGCGGGCGAGACGGCGGCCGAGCTGCGCAGCCGGTACAACCTCGGCAGCCTGTACTACGAGTTGGGCGAGCTCGACCTGGCCCTGCAGGCGTACACGCAGGCGCTCGAGCGAGCCCGCGAGGTCGGCCGGCCGTGGACGGCGTTCGGCCTGGACGCCCGCGTGATGCTCGGGGTCATCCAGCACGTGCGTGGCCAGTGGGACGCCGCGCTCTGTACCGTCGATGTCTCGGGCGAGGCGGCCCCAGCCCTGGCCGAAGCCACCTTCGCCGCTACCGCGATGCAGGTGCGGGCCGGTCGCGGCGACCAGGACGCGATGGAACTGTTCCCCGCACTACGGCCCTGGTGGGAGCAGGACACCCGGATCGGGCTCTACTCGACGTTCGCCGCCCTGGACCTGTACGAGCAGAACGCCGACGTCGAGCCCGCCCTCGCACTGCTCGACGAGCTCGTCTCGATGCTGGGCGCGATCTGGCAGGACAGCTGGTTCCTCGGCCGGATCCGACTGTCCGCACAGGGCGTCGCGGTGGTGACCGCCGCGCAGGCGGGCACGCCGCAGCGTGAGCGCGCCACCCTGGTCGAGCGGGCCCGGCAGCTGGTCGAGGACGGCCGGACGAGCGCCGAGAAGGGGCTGCCGGCCGGACGGCGTCTGGGTGTCGAGGGCATCGCCTGGCTCGCCCGGCTGGAGGCCGAGTGGGCCCGGCTCCGCTGGCTGGCCGACATCGACCCGCCGCCGCTGGACGAGCACATCGCGGCGTGGGCCGCGGCGGTGGAAGGTTTCGGGTACGGCAACGTCATCGAGCAGGCCCGGTCGCGAGCGCGCTACGCCGCCGTGCTGCGGGCCGCCGGGCGGGGCCCCGAGGCCGCCGCGCAGGCCGACCTGGCGCGGGCGCAGGCCCGTGAGTTGAAGGCCGAGCCGCTGCTGGCCGAGATCCGCACGCTCGGGCTGAGCGCCGCGCCGCGGCCGGGAGCGGGCGAGTCGCACGCGCTGACCGACCGCGAGCGGGAGGTGCTGGCCCTGCTCGTCGACGGCCGCACGAACCGGCAGATCGCGCAGCGGCTCTACATCAGCGAGAAGACGGTCAGTGTGCACGTGTCGAACATTCTGGCCAAGCTCAAGGTGCGCAGCCGCAACGAGGCCGCAGCCCTCGCCCGCCGCGACGGACTGCTTGCCTGACGCGCCCGCCCGGCCGTGGTCGAACCCGTCCTGAGCACCGGCTAGACTCGGCGGTGCAGCTCGTGCAAACGGGCTGACTTCGCGTGCCCGCCGCCCGGTACCACTTCGGGCGGTAGGCGGCCGATCTCGGTCCATCCGCATTCTCGACGAACGCAGGTGGCGACCGGCCGCGACACCGGGCACCAGGGCCGGCGAACCACCCGGGTCGCCGACAACAACCGAGGCCGCACGCCGCGGGCCGACGCCCGCGCGTGCACGAAAGAACAAGAGGAGGACGACCGGCATGGCCGTCGTCACCATGAAGGAGATGCTCGAGTCCGGCGTGCACTTCGGGCATCAGACCCGCCGCTGGAACCCGAAGATGAAGCGCTTCATCCTGACCGAGCGCAACGGGCTCTACATCATCGACCTGCACCAGACGCTGTCCTACATCGACCGCGCCTACGAGTTCGTCAAGGAGACCGTCGCCCACGGCGTCACCGTCCTGTTCGTCGGCACCAAGAAGCAGGCACAGGGCTCGATCGCCGAGCAGGCCACCCGGGTCGGGATGCCGTACGTGAACCAGCGCTGGCTCGGTGGCATGCTCACCAACTTCCAGACCGTCTTCAAGCGGCTGCAGCGCCTCAAGGACCTCGAGGCCATGGAGCAGGCCGACTGGGAGGGCACGACCACCAAGAAGGAGCAGCTGCTGCTCACCCGCGAGAAGACCAAGCTGGAGCGCACGCTCGGCGGCATCCGCGAGATGAGCCGGGTGCCCAGCGCGGTGTGGATCGTGGACACCAAGAAGGAGCACATCGCGGTCGGCGAGGCCCACAAGCTGGGCATCCCGGTCATCGCGATCCTCGACACCAACTGCGACCCGGACGAGGTCGACTACAAGATCCCGGGCAACGACGACGCGATCCGCAGCGCCGCGCTGCTCACCAGGGTGATCGCCGACGCGGTCGCCGAGGGCCTGGTCGCCCGCGCCAACGCCGCAGCGAACGCCGGCCGCGACGAGAAGCCAGACCCGGTCGCCAGCGGCGGCCAGCTCGCGACCGACGAGCCGATGCCGGAGTGGGAGCAGGAGCTGCTCAAGCCGTCCGGCTCGGCCGAGACGCCGCCCACCGCACCGACCGCCTGATCTCGACACCACAAGAGAAGGCTCGACAACCACAGGAGAAAGGCCAACATTGAGCACCGTATCCGCCGCCGACGTGAAGAAGCTCCGCGACGCCACCGGGGCCGGGATGATGGACAGCAAGAAGGCGCTCGAGGAGGCCGACGGCGACTTCGACAAGGCGCTCGAGGTGCTCCGCATCAAGGGCGAGGCGAAGCTCGGCAAGCGGGGCGCCGAGCGTGCCGCGACCAACGGCCTCGTCGCAGCCGCCGAGGGCGCGATGATCGAGCTCGCGTCCGAGACCGACTTCGTCGCCAAGAACGAGCAGTTCCAGACGCTGGCCGGCGACATCGTGGCGCACTTCGCAGGGTCGTCGGCCACCAATGCCGACTCGCTGGCCGGCGAGACGCTCAAGGACGGCAAGACGGTCGAGGACAGCATCAAGGCGCTGGCCGTCGTCATCGGCGAGAAGCTCGAGCTGCGCCGGGCCGTCAAGCTGGACGGTCAGGTAGCGACCTACCTGCACCGCAAGGCGAAGGACCTGCCCGCGCAGGTGGGCGTGCTGGTCCAGTTCACCGGCGACGACCTCGACGCCGCGCGTACCGCTGCGATGCAGGTGGCCGCGATGCGCCCGGCGTTCCTTGTGCGCGAGGACGTCCCGGCCGAGATCATCGAGACCGAGAAGCGCGTCGCCGAAGGCAAGGCCCGCGAGGACGGCAAGCCCGACGCCGCCCTGTCGAAGATCATCGAGGGCACGGTGAACGGCTACTTCAAGAACAACGTGCTGCTCGAGCAGGCGTCGGTCGTCGACAACAAGCGGACCGTCAAGGCGCTGCTGGACGAGGCCGGCGTGACGATCACGAAGTTCGCACACTTCGAGGTCGGATAGCGGACCCGGATAGGGTCGAGCAAAGCAGTGTCGAGAGAGGGGCCGCCACGATGACCGAGACCGGGTCGGCGGCCCCTCAGTCTGCGTACAACCGGGTGCTGCTAAAGCTGTCCGGCGAGGAGTTCGGCGGCGGTCGGGTCGGCGTCGATCCGGACGTCGTGCACTCGATCGCGCGTCAGATCGCAGAGGTGGTCGCATCCGGGACCCAGGTCGCCGTCGTCGTCGGCGGCGGCAACTTCTTCCGCGGTGCCGAGCTGAGCCAGCGCGGTATGGACCGCGATCGTGCCGACTACATGGCGATGCTGGGCACGGTCATGAACTGCCTGGCGCTGCAGGACTTCCTGGAGAAGGAGAACGTCCCGACCCGTGTGCAGTCCGCGATCGCGATGGGCCAGGTTGCCGAGCCGTACATCCCGCGCAGAGCCGAGCGCCACCTGGAGAAGGGTCGCGTCGTCATCTTCGGTGCCGGCGTCGGCATGCCCTACTTCTCCACTGACACGGCCGGGGCGCAGCGCGCGCTCGAGATCGGCTGTGACGTGCTGCTGATGGGCAAGCGCGGCGTCGACGGCGTGTACGACGCCGACCCGCACACCCACCCGGACGCGGTCCGCTTCGACGCCTTGACCTACGACGACGTGCTCAGCCGGAACCTGAAGGTCGCCGACTCCACGGCGTTCAGCCTGTGCCGCGACAACGGCATGCCGATCGTCGTGTTCGAACTCAGCGACGGCAACATCGCGCGCGTGGTGCGCGGTGAGAAGCTCGGCACGCTCGTGACCGGATCGAACTGAGGGGCTGGATCGAAGTGAAGGGACGGCGGCCGTGATTGACGAGGCGCTCTTCGAGGCCGAGGAGAAGATGGAGAAGGCGGTCCACGTCGCGCGCGAGGAGCTGGGCGGACTGCGCACCGGCCGGGCGAACGCCTCCGCCTTCGCCCGGCTGGTCGTCGACTACTACGGCGCGCCGACGCCGATCCCGCAGATGGCGTCGGTGACGATCCCCGAGGCGCGGATGGCCGTCATCAAGCCCTACGACGCGTCCACGCTGGGCGCCATCGAGCGGGCGATCCGGGACAGCGACCTCGGCGTGAACCCGACCGACGACGGGACGATCGTGCGAATCGTGTTCCCGCCGCTGACCGAGGAGCGCCGCCGCGACCTGGTGAAGGTGGCCAAGGGCAAGGGCGAGGACGCCAAGGTGTCGATCCGCTCGGTCCGTCGGCACACCAAGGACAAGCTCGACCGCCTCGTCAAGGACGGCGAGGTCGGCGAGGACGACGTGCACCGCGCCGAGAGCGAACTCGACAAGCTGACCGGCAAGTACACCGGTGCCGTCGACGACGCGGTTCGGGCCAAGGAAGCCGAACTGCTCGAGGTCTGATGCCCGACGTGATGGAGGCGGAGGCGCAACCGAAGAAGTCGCGCGCCGGGCGCGATCTTCCGGCCGCGATCGGCGTCGGGGTCGCACTCGTCGCGCTGATCGTGGCCAGCCTGTTCGTGTACCGCCCGAGCTTCGCGTTCATCGTCGGAGCCGCGGTCGTCTACGGGTGTTACGAGCTGACCAAGGCGATCTCGAGCACCGGCGTGCGGCCCTCGCTCGTCCCGGTGGCCGTCGGCAGCGTCGCGATGCTGGCGGCCGCCTGGCTGCGTGGGCCGAACGGGCTCGTGGTCGCGTTGCTGGTGACGCTGTGCGGTGTGGCCGTGTGGCGGCTCGGTGACGGCGCCCGGGGCTACCTGCGTGACCTGTCCGCGTCTGCCTTCGTGCTGCTCTACCTGCCGACGCTCGCCGGTTTCGCGGTCCTCTCGGTGCACGCCGACGACGGTGCGGCGCGGATCATCGCGTTCGTCGCGACCGTGGTGTGCAGCGATACCGGGGGCTACGCCACCGGCGTGCTGTTCGGCCGGCATCCGCTCGCGCCGATCGTGTCGAAGTCGAAGACCTGGGAGGGGTTCGCCGGCTCGGTGCTGTTCTGCTCAGCGATCGGGATCGTGCTGATGACGCTGACCTTCCACCAGGCGTGGTGGAAGGGGCTGCTGTTCGGCCTGGCGATCTGCTTCACGGCGACCCTAGGCGATCTCGGTGCCTCGATGATCAAGCGTGACCTGAAGATCAAGGACTTCGGCAAGGCGCTGCCCGGGCACGGCGGCATCATGGATCGGCTCGACTCGCTGCTGCCGTGCGCCGCGGTGGCCTACCTGATCCTGTCCGGCTTCGCCCCCGTCTGAGGTGGCCACGCGGGTGGTCGGCCGGGCGGAGGCGGTCGAGGCTGCGGTCGCGGTGGCGACGGCGCGGACCGGGCTCACGCTGGTGGGGATCGACGGGTTCGGCGCGGCGGGCAAGTCGAGGCTCGCGAACGCGATAGCGGTGCGCATCCCAGGGTCAGTGGTGGTGCACGTCGACGACTTCGCCTCGCCGACGACCGCCGGATGCTGCACGATCACTTCATCGCCACGTACGGCCAGGATCCGGAGGAGTGGGGCGACATCGGGTACTTCCGCATCGACGCCGACTGGCTGACCGCGTTCGCGATGACCGTCGACGAGCTGGCTCAGCTCGAGGCCGACAAGGCCGCCCGAACCCGCCGGTCGCGTTCATGACGTCGTCCTGAAGCTGCCCGGTGCCATGGGACAATCGACAGCGAGATGACCTCCCTGCCGCTCGTGTTCGACGCGCCGAAGCGCGGGCTGCCGCCTAGCCATCTCGCCGACCTGGATCAAGCCGGTCGCCGCGCCGCCGTCGCGGAGCTCGGCCTGCCGGCGTTTCGCGCCGATCAGCTGAGCCGGCACTACTTCGGCCGCTTCGAGAGCGATCCGGACGCGATGACCGACCTGCCGGCCGCCGTGCGCGAGCAGGTCCGCGGCACGCTGCTCCCGCCGCTGCTCACCGAGGTGCGGCACCTGGAGACGGACTCCGGCACCACCCGCAAGTCGCTGTGGCGGCTGCACGACGCAACCCTGGTCGAGAGCGTGTTGATGCGCTACCCGGCGCGCGGAACCAGGCCGGAGCGCATCACGGTCTGCGTGTCGAGCCAGGCCGGCTGCGGCATGGCCTGCCCGTTCTGCGCCACCGGCCAGGGCGGGCTCAAGCGCAACCTGTCCGCCGGCGAGATCGTCGACCAGGTGGTCGCCGCCGCTCGTGCCGCCCGGCGCGGTGAGCTCGCGGGCGGTGTCGGGCGGCTGTCCAACGTGGTGTTCATGGGCATGGGCGAACCGCTCGCGAACTACCAGCGGCTGGTCGGCGCGCTGCACCGGCTGATCGACCCGGCGCCGGCCGGGCTGGGGCTGTCCCGTCGCTCGATCACCGTGTCGACGGTCGGCCTCGTCCCGGCGATCCACAAGCTCGCGGACACCGAACTCGACGTCACGCTCGCGGTCTCGCTGCACGCCCCGGACGACGAGCTGCGCGACACGCTCGTCCCGGTGAACACCCGGTGGCCGGTTACCGAGGTGCTTGGGGCCGCCGACGCGTACGCGGCACGCACGGGCCGCCGCTACTCGATCGAGTACGCGATGATCCGCGACGTCAACGATCAGCCGTGGCGCGCAGACCTGCTCGGCGACCTGCTCGCGCCCAGGCTGGCGCACGTCAACCTGATCCCGCTGAACCCGACGCCGGGCTCGCAGTGGGACGCCTCGTCGAAGAGCGTCGAGCGCGAGTTCGTGCGGCGACTGCAGGCGCGTGGTGTCGCCGTGACGGTCCGGGACACCCGCGGACGCGAGATCGACGGGGCCTGCGGGCAGCTCGCGGCGTCCGGCTGACCGATATTCTGCGACGGGACCGGTGCGGCATCGGCGAACGCGCGCACACTGGTATTGGGACGTGGCGGGGCGCGTCCCTCTCCCCCAGGGGCAGCCGGCCCCGCCACGTCTCCCGGGAGACCGGCTGTCAGCCATCTAGGCTTCGACTTCGTGGCCGCGGGAGCTGAACTCGGTACCCGGCGCTCGGCGTTGGTCGAACTGCTGCGCAGCGCCGCGCGCCTGGACCGAACCCAGTCCGATCCAGTGGTCTCCCTCCGCAACGCGGTCGGCGTGGCGCTGCCGCTGGCCATCGGCGCGATCGCGGGCAATGCGGCGTTCGGGCTGCCGTCGACCATCGGGGCACTGCAGACCGCCTTCGCGGACCGTCCCGGCCCGTACCGGCTGCGGATGCTCCGCATGCTCGGGACGGCGCTGGCGGCCGCGATCACCAGCGGCCTCGCCATCGTGTGCTCGCGAAGCGACTACGCGTCGGCCCTGCTGCTGCTCGTTCTCGGCTTCCTCGCCGGCCTGCTGCTGACCGGCGGCCCGAGCGCCACGCAGGTCGGTGTCGCGGCGACCGCGGCCGCGCTCGTGCTCGGGCATCAACCCGAGCCGCCGTCGGTCGCCGTCCACGTCGGACTGCTCGTGCTGGCCGGCGGCGCCGGCCAGGTAGTGCTCGCTCTCGCCGCGTGGCCGCTGGGCCGGCATCGCCCCGAGCGGCTGGCGCTCGCCGGCCTGTACCGCGAACTGGCGTGCGTCGCTCGCCGCCCACCGGCGACCGACGTCGGACCGCCAGCGGGGGACTCGCTGACCGCGGTGCGCCAGACGCTGTACGGGCTGGGTCACGATCACGGGCCGAGCGTGGAGGCGTACCGCGTCCTGCTCGACGAGGCCGAGCGGATCCGGCGGGAGATGATCGTCCTGTCCGGGCAGGCCGAGCGGCTGCGGTCGGCGGACGCGGGCCGCTCGGCCGACGCCGTCCGGGCCGCCCTGGCCTGCGCCGGCGAGACCCTCGACGAGATCGCCGACGCCATGGACGAGGGCCGACGGATCGAGCGCACCGCCCTCGATCGGCTGAGGGCCCGGCTGGACGAGCAGGTTGCCGTGCTCGATGGTGCGAGCGACGAGCTGACCGCCCGTGCCGCGGCGGCGCGGATGCGCAGCCTCGGCGGGCAGCTGCGTGCGGCCGTGGAAACCGTCCGGACCGGAGCGACCGAGGGACGCGGTGGCGAACAGCCGGACGTGTACGGCGTGCGCCAGCTGCGCGACCCGATGGCGATCCTGCGCTCGAACCTGACGCCGAGCTCGGAGGTGCTGCGGCACGCGATCCGGCTGGCCGTGTTCGTGGCCGGCTCGGACCTGGTGGTGCGGCTGGCCGGCGTCGGCCGCGGGTACTGGGTGCCGCTGACGATTCTCGTGGTGCTGCGGCCGGACTTCGCCTCGACGTTCCAGCGCTCGTCGATGCGGGTGGTCGGGACGATCGTCGGGCTGCTGCTGGCGACCGAGCTGGTGCACTGGGTGCCCGGCGGCCAGTGGTACCAGGTGGCGCTGATCGCGGTGTTCTTCTTCGGCATGCGCTTCGCCGGCCCCGGGAACCTGGCTCTCGGCGCCGTCTCGCTCGCCGCGCTGGTCGTCGTGCTGCTCGCGATAAGCGGGATAGCACCGCACGCGACCGTCCGGCTGCGCGCGGTGGACACGCTGATCGGCGGTGGCCTGGCCCTGCTCGCGATGCTGCTGTCGCCGCTCTGGGAGCGCGACCTCGTACCGTCCCGGCTCGGTGAGCTGCTCCGGGCGTACCGCAACTACCTCGCCGCGGTGTCCGATCCCGCGTCCGACGCCGCGCGAATGCAGCGCACCCGCGCCGCGTCGCGGCTGGCCCGCACCAACGCCCGGGCCTCGATCGACCGGGCGCGGGCCGAGCCGGTGCGCGGGCAGCACCAGGTCGAGCTGGGTGAGGCGGTCCTGGCCCACACCCACCGGTTCATCCACGCGATGCTCACCGTCGACGCCGTGCGGGGGGCCATCCACGACGCCGGTGGCGTGCCCGAGCTGGACGTGCTCATGCGCGCGGCGGCGAGTGTGCTCACGCTGTGCGAGCAGGCCGTGCGCACCGGCGCCGCGCCCAGGTCGGTGCCGAAACTGCGTCCGTTGCAGGAGGCGCTGACCGCAGCCCTGACCTCGGGGACCAACCCGATCCCTGACATCGCGACGACCGGTGCCCTGATCGACGCGTGCGACCGGATCACCAACAGCCTGGACACGCTCGCGAGCGAATTGCGCCGCCAGTTCGGCCGGCTGGCAGAGGTGGGCTAGCGTCCAGCGGGTGGATGATCACCCCTTCGCCGACCTCGCCGCCTTCACCGCGCTGCCGCGTCTGACCGGGCTGGCCCTGGGTTCGGGCCCGGAGCCCGGGCTCGTCGCGTCGATGCAGGAGCCGGACGCCAAGGGCTCGCGCTACGTCTCGTCGCTGTGGCAGATCCCGCTGGACGACGGCGCGCCGCTCCGGCTGACTCGGTCGGAGCAGGGGGAGTCGTCGCCGGCCTGCCTGCCGGGGGGCTCGTTGCTGTTCGTGTCGGGCCGGGCGGATGCCGACGCCGGCCCGGTCGCCGACCGTGACGACGACGACGCGGCGCTGTGGCTGCTGCCGCCGTCGGGCGAGCCCCGGGTCGTCGCGCGCAGCCCGGGCGGTATCTCCGGCCCGGTCGTGGCGGCGGACACGGGGACGATCGTCGTGTCCGGCAGCCGGCTCGCGTGGACCGGCGAGGCCGACGACGCGGAGCGCCGCAGGACCCGCAAGGACCGCAAGATCACCGCGATCCTGCACACCGGCATGCCGATCCGGTACTGGGACCACGAGCTCGGGGATCAGTCGCCGCGCCTGCTCGCCGTTGCCGAGGGCCGGCCGCCCCGCGACCTGACACCAAACGCCGGCCAGGCGCTGCACGAGGCCGAATACTCCATCAGCGCGGACGGTGCGAGCGTGCTGACCAGCTGGCGGGTCCGGCGGCGTAACGGCAGGACCGACCTCACCACCGTGCTCATCGACGTCGCGAGCGGCGAGCGCACCACGATCGCGGACGAGGACGGCGCCAGCTTCTACCGACCCCGGCTGGCCCCGGACGGCAGGCGGTTCGCCCTCGGCCGCGAGGACGCCGGCACGTTCGAGAGCGCCTTCTCCGTCCAGCTGCAGCTTCGTGACCTGCACGACGGTGGGGTGTCGAGCGTCGACCTCGGAGACCTCTACCCTGAGGAGTGGAGCTGGTCGCGCGACTCGCGGACCCTGTTCGTCGCGGGGGACCTGCGCGGGCGCGGGGCGGTGCTCGCCGTCGATGCCGACACCGGCTCGGTGTCGCGGCTGGCCGACGACGCCACGTACACGAACCTGTGCCCGTCGCCGGACGGACGGCACGTGTACGCGCTGCGGTCGGCGATCGATGCGGCGAGCACTCCGGTCCGTCTCGACGTCGCACTCGTCGACCAGGAACCGGCCGTGCTGTCGACGCCCGCCCCGACCCCGCCGCTGCCCGGCACGCTCGTCGAGATCGTCCCGGCCGAAGCGTCCGACGTCCACGCCTGGCTCTGCCTGCCACCGGCAGCCGAGCAGCCGGCGCCGCTGATGCTCTGGATCCACGGCGGCCCCTTCGCGTCGTACAACTCGTGGAGCTGGCGGTGGAACCCGTGGGCCGCGGTGGCCCGTGGGTACGCCGTGCTGATGCCGGACCCCGCCCTGTCGACCGGCTACGGCATGGACCTCGTCGAGCGCGCCTGGCCGCACCGCGCGTCGATCGTCTGGTCCGAGCTCGAGGCGGTACTGGAAGCGGTCCTGCAACGCCCCGACGTCGACGCCGGTCGCACCGCCTGCCTGGGCGGATCCTTCGGCGGCTACATGACGAACTGGATCGCCGGGCACACCGGCCGCTTCGACGCGATCGTCACGCACGCCGGCCTGTGGGCGCTGGACCAGCAGCACAAGACAACCGACCTCGCGGAGTGGAAGAGCGGCCTGTTCGGCGCCGTCACCGAGCACCCCGACTGGTACGCCGAGAACAGCCCGAGCAACTTCGTCGACGCCATCGTGACGCCGATGCTGATCGTGCACGGCGACCGCGACTACCGGGTGCCGATCAGCGAGGCGCTGCGCCTGTGGTGGGACCTGGTCAGCCACCATGACGGCGAGCCGAGCACCGTCGCGCACCGGTTCCTGCAGCTGACCGGCGAGAACCACTGGGTGCTCTCGCCGGCCAACGCGCAGATCTGGTACGAGACGGTGCTCGGCTTCTGCGACCAGCACGTGCGGGGACGGCCGTTCCAGCCGTCCCCGCTGTTGTGACCGTGCCTGTCGTGATTACTCGGCGGCCAGGGCCAGCTCCAGCTCCTGCTCGGTAACGGTGCCCTCGACAGGCGCGGGCTCCGGCCGGCGGGTCTTGATCGCGAACGCGACCAGGAGCCACGTGGCGGCCAGGAAGATCGTCGCCGTCCAGAAGGACTTGTCCGCGGCACTCACGTACACGTTCCGCGCGGCCTCGGCCGGTGACAGCGCCGGGTCGACGTGCCTAGCCGCGTCCTTGCTCGCCGCGCCGAAGACGGTGACGAGCACGGCCAGCCCGAGCGAGCCGCCGACCTGCTGCATCACATTGACCAGGCCGGACGCGGCACCCGCATCGGCGGGTGCGACGCCGTCCAGTGCGGTCGTGGTCAGCGGGACGAACGCCAGCCCGTTGCCGAGTCCGAACACCAGCAGCGGCCCGACCAGCGACAGGTAGTTGCTGTGCTCGCCGAGCTGGGTAAGCCACAACATGCCGAGCGTGGAGAACGTGATGCCGATGATCATCATCCGCTGTGAGCCCAGCTTCTCGACCAGCACGCGCGCGCTGAGCTGCGACGAAATGAACACGATCACGCTGAGCGGGACGAAGGCGAAGCCGGTCTTCAGGTCGCTGTAGCCGAGCACGCCGCGCAGGAACTGGGTGAGGAAGAAGAACATCCCCATCATTCCGGCGACGAGCAGCAGGCGGGCGACGTACGAGGCGCTGCGGTTGCGGTCGGCGAACAGCCGCAACGGGGTGATCGGAGCCTCAGCCCTGGTCTCGGTGACGATGAACGCGCCGAGCAGCGCGACCCCGGCCGCGAACGAGCCGACCGTGCCCGCGTTGGCCCAGCCGTCGGAGGCGGCGTGGACGAATCCGTACACGAGCGCGCTCATGCCGAGGGTCGAGGTGAGCGCACCGGCCAGGTCGAAGCGGCCGGTCCGGCGCTCGGTCTCGGGCAGCGCCGACCGAGACAGCGTCAGCAGCACCAGGCCGATCGGCACGTTGACGAACAGCACCCAGCGCCACGACGCCCACTCGGACAGCATGCCGCCCGCGATCAGGCCGACGGCAGCGCCGCCGATAGACACCGCCGTGTACAGGCCGATGGCCCGGGTGCGCTCCCTGACTCCGGGGAACATCGTCATGAGCAAGGCCAGCGCGGACGGCGAGGCGAGCGCGCCGCCAATGCCCTGGATCGCGCGTGCGGCGAGCAGCTCACCAGACGTCTGGGCGAAGCCACCGGCGAGCGAGGCCAGGGTGAACAGGGTGATGCCGGACAGGAACACCCGGCGGCGGCCCAGCAGGTCACCGGCCCGGGCGCCGAGTAGGAGTAGGCCGCCGAAGGTGAGGGTGTAGGCGTTGATCACCCAGGACAGGCCGGCTGACGAGAAGTGCAGCGAGCTCTTGATGTCGTGCAGCGCGATGTTCACAATCGTCGCGTCGAGCACGACCATCAGCTGGCAGGTCAGGATCAGGACCAGGACCAGGGTGGTGTTGGCGGGGGAGAGCCAGCCGCGGCGGGTCGGGATCGCCGACTGCCGCACCGGCCGCGGAGGGGAAGAGATGGACACGAGATGACTCCCGGTGGAGTAGTATTTCGATGAAACGGAAGGGCCCTCCGATTACTGTAGCGGAGGTAGCCTCCGGATCGCAACGGAATTATCGAGGGAGTTCGCATGGCGGAGACGGCAGAGCGCACCACGCCTGCCGCACTGCCTGACTGCGTGGCACCCAAGGCGATGCGCTCGGACGCCAAGCGCAACCGTGAGGTCCTGATCGTCGCGGCCGCGACAGCGTTCGCCGAGCGGGGCGTGGACACCTCGCTGGAGGAGATCGCGCGACAGGCCGGCGTCGGCATCGGCACGCTGTACCGGCACTTCCCGACCCGGCACGACCTGATCGAGGCGGTGTACCGCCAGGAGGTGGAGATCCTCTGCGCCGGTGTCGACGAGCTACTGGCCGACCGGCAGCCGGACGAGGCGCTGGCCGAGTGGATGGTGCGGTTCGTCCGTTACGTCGCGATCAAGCGGGGACTGGTCGGCGCGATCAAGTCGGTCGTCGCCGCAGACTCCGAGATCTTCGCGTACACGCACAACCTGGTTGCCGACTCGGTGACCAAGCTGGTCGATGCGGCCGTGGCCGCGGGGACGATCAAACCCGACACCGATCCGCTCGACCTGCTCCGCGGCCTGGGTGGCTTCTGCATGGCGAACGACCAGCCCGACTGGCAGGAGCGGGCCGTCCGGCTGGTCGGACTGCTCATGGACGGCCTGCGCTACGGCTGTGCCAAGCCCGCCTGAGGGCGCTGAGCCCCTTCCGCGAGTGGTCACTTGCGCGCCGAATGGACAGCTGCAATTGACCACTCGCAGCACAAGCGACAACTCCGTTCAGAGGTTGCGCGCCGACTCCGGGACCGGGATCCCGGCTCGCAGGTCGGGCGCCGGGCGGGGCTCGCCGTAGCTCGTCACGATCGGAACCACGCCGGCCCACGCGCCGCCCGCGACGTCCTCGTCCGGATCGTCCGGCCAGCCGGCGGACACCTTCAGTGACCACTCGACGATCGGCAGCCCGAGCACCAGCGTCGCGGCCAGTTCGCGCTCGCTCGGCCGCCGCAGCTCGGCCACCCGCCCCGGGATGAGCGCGTCGGTGACCAGGTCGAGGGCGTGCACCTTCTCCGCCGCGTCCAGCACGGTGCACGAGCCGAACAGCACCGCGCTGCGGTAGTGGATCGACGACTCGAAGGCCGAGCGCGCCAGCACCAGCCCGTCCATAACGGTGACCGTCAGGGCGGTCGGCGCGCCACCGGCGAGTTGCCGCAGCCACGGTGAGCCGGTCGAGCCGTGCAGCACCACGCGGTCACCGTCGCGCACCACGGCCGTCGGGATCACGACCGGGTACCCGTCGGCGCGGACCAGGCCGAAGTGGCCGACGTGCGTGCAGTCCAGCAGCGCGTCGAGGGTTGCACGATCGGTGCGGCCCTTCTCGCTGAGGCGGGTGATCTTCGTTCGGCTCATGGATGCTGCTTTCTGGTCGGCGCGCGATCACGTTTTCCCCGCCCGGCGTCGCTTTCGCGCTCGCCAACCGGTGCCTAGCGGGGAAAACGTGATCCTTACCGGCCCATCATGGCGTTGACCAGGCCCGCCAGTCGCGAGGATTTGCCGGTTCGCGCCTCGGCCCGGTCCGCCCAGGTCATCGCCTGCAGCCCGGCGTTGGCGCCGAGCCAGCGCAGCGGCTCGGGCTCCCAGCTTCGCGATCGGTGCCCGACCCACGGCAGTGCGGTCAGCTCGGACGAGCGGCCGATGATCAGGTCGGCCAGCGTGCGGCCGGCCAGGTTCGTCGTCGAGACGCCGTCGCCGACGTACCCACCGGCCCACGCCAGGCCGGTCTCGCGGTCCAGCCCCACCGACGCGTGCCAGTCCCGGGCGATGCCGAGCGGGCCGCCCCACCGATACGTGATCGGCACGTCGCGCAGCACGGGGAACAACTCGACGAGCGTGCGCTGCAAGGCGTAGAACACGCGCGGCACCTGGTCGTAGGACGCCTTGATCCGCGAACCGAGGTGGTACGGCGCGCCGCGTCCACCGAAGACCATCCGCCCGTCGGCGGTGCGCTGGCCGTAGACGATCAGGTGGCGGAAGTCGCTGAACGTCTCGCGCTGTCGCAGCCCGATCTCGTCCCACACGGAATCGGGCAGCGGCTCGGTCGCGATGATCAGCGAGTAGACCGGCGCGAGCGCGCGGCGCGAACCGGGCAATCGGGCGGTGTAACCCTCCGTCGCGCGCACGATCGTCCGCGCCTGCACGTCGCCGTGCTTCGTATGGACGACGCCCGGCTCGATGCCCGTGACCGGTGTCTGCTCGTGGATGCAGGCACCGCGCGCCTCGATCACCTCGGCCAGCCCGCGCACCAGCTTGGCCGGCTGGATCGCCGCGCAGTGCGGGGTGAACGTGGCGCCCAGGACATTCGTCGCGGCCAGCCGCGCACGCGCGGCCTCGGCATCCAGCAGCGCGAGGTCGAACCCGAAGTCGGCCGCCTCGGCAACCTCCGCGCGCGCCCGCGCGAGCTGCGTGGACGTGCGCGCGAGCACCACCGTGCCGCCGACCGCGACGTCGGCATCGATGCCCTCGGCCGCCGCGACGCGCACGACCTCGTCCACGGCGCCCCGCATCGCCCGGTACTGCGCGATCGCGGCGTCGCGCCCGGACTCGGCGGCCAGGGTGGCGAGCCCGACCGGGTAGAGCGTCGAGCACCAGCCGCCGTTGCGACCCGAGGCCCCGAAGCCGGCGATCTCTGACTCCAGCACCGCGACCCGCAGCGACGGTTCGGCCGCGAGCAGGTAGTACGCCGTCCAGAGCCCGGTGAACCCGCCGCCGACGATGGCGACGTCCACTTCGGCCGGACCCGGCAGCGGTGTGCGCGGCGCGAGCGACGTGGGCAACGTGTCGAACCACAGCGAGAGCCCCCGATAGCTGCGGGACATGAGCTAGGCGAGCACCTCGTCGAGGGCGACGGCCGAGTAGCCGTGCGCATCGGCGACGGGGGCGTTCGTCAGCTGCCCCTCGTGAGTGTTCAGGCCGAGCGCAAGCGCGTGGTCGGCCCTGAGCGCGTCGCGCCAGCCCCGGTTGGCCAGCTCGACGGCGTACGGGAGCGTCACGTTGGTGAGCGCGTAGGTGGACGTGTGCGGCACCGCGCCGGGCATGTTCGCGACGCAGTAGAACACCGAGTTGTGGACCATGAACGTCGGGTCCGCGTGCGTGGTCGGGCGCGAGTCCTCGAAGCAGCCGCCCTGGTCGATCGAGATGTCGACGAGCACCGAGCCCGGCTTCATCCGCGAGACGAGCTCGTTGCTGATGATCTTCGGGGCCTTGGCGCCGGCGACGAGGACAGCTCCGATGACCAGGTCGGCGTCCAGCACCGCCCGCTCGACCTCGTAGGCGTTCGACGCGATGGTCTGGCAGTGGCCCTGGTAGATCGCGTCCATCTGCCGCAGTCGCGCGACATTGCGGTCCAGCAGCAGCACCTCGGCCTGCATGCCGAGCGCGATCGCGGCGGCGTTCTGACCGGAGACGCCTGCACCGATGACCACGACCTTCGCCGCGTACACGCCGGGCACACCGCCCATCAACGTCCCGCGGCCACCGCCCTGGCGCATCAGGTGGTACGAGCCGACTTGCGGCGCGAGCCGGCCGGCAACCTCGGACATCGGGGCCAGCAGCGGCAGTGAGCTGTCCGGCAACTGCACGGTCTCGTAGGCGATCCCGGTGGTGCCGGCGGCGAGCAGGGCGTCCGTGCACGGCTTGTCGGCGGCCAGGTGCAGGTAGGTGAACAGCACCTGGTCCTTGCGCATGCGGTGGTACTCCTCGGCGATGGGCTCCTTGACCTTGAGCACCATCTCGCCGGTCGCCCAGACGTCGTCTGCGGAGTCGAGGATCTTTGCCCCGGCCTCGACGTACTGCTCGTTCGGGATCGACGAGCCGACTCCCGCGTCGCGCTCGATGTACACCTCGTGACCGTTGCGGACCAGCTCGTGCGCGCCGGATGGGGTGATCGCGACGCGGTACTCGTGGTTCTTGACCTCGCGCGGGATGCCGACCTTCATGGGTGTTGCCTCCACAGCCGTTGGGGAGTCCGGAGTTCAGACGGACGTTCCAACAAATCATGAACTAAGCGCGCCCGTGCGACCAAGGACCCTGACGATGATTCTGTAGGCTGGGCACGTGGCCGCAGATAATTCGAGACGTTCGGCGACGGTCTCGAAGTCGCCGAACAATGTTCGCCTGGCCCTGGACGATGTCGACCGGCGCCTGGTCACAGAGCTCGCCGCCGATGCCCGGATCCCGAACAATGCGCTCGCCGCGAAGGTCGGGATCGCCGCCTCGACCTGCCTGGGACGGGTTCGTGCACTGCGCGAGCGCGGCGTGATCCGCGGCTACTACGCCGACGTCGACCCGGCCGCGCTGGGCCGTCCGCTGCAGGCCATGATCGCCGTTCGGCTGCAGGCTCACGCGCGCGGGCACATGCGCGAGTTCGTGGCCAGGGTCGCTGAGCTGCCCGAGGTGCTCAACGTGTTCTTCCTCGGTGGTGCCGACGACTTCTACGTGCACATCGCCGCCACCGGTACCGACAGCCTGCGCGACTTCGTCGTCATCAACCTGTCCAGCGACCCGGACGTCGCGCTGACCGAGACGAACCTGATCTTCGAGCACGTCCGGGCCGGGCTGACGCACTGACCGGACGCGAACGTTCCGGCGCGCCTGAGAGATCTCGTACGCACAGCTGACGCAATGCCCGCTTTGCCTACGATCTTGCGGTGTCCACCGCTGTGCTGCCGACGTCCACACCGGGCGGCGATCGGCGGGGGTCGTCGATCTGGCTACGACTGCGCATCGAACTTGTGGTGTTCGTGCTCGCGATCGCGGCGCGCGTGTTGCTCACCTTCACCAACGCCGGGCAGTCGGGCCCGCCGAACTACGACCCGGGCGTGTACTACGCCGCGGGCGACGCACTGACTTTCGGGCGGCTCCCATACCGGGACTTCATCCTGCTGCACCCGCCCGGGCTGATGCTGGTCCTCGCGCCGTTCGCGCTGCTGGGGAGGCTGACCACCGATCACGCCGGATTCATCACCGCGAACTTCGCCTTCATCGTCCTGGCAGGGGTCAACTCCGTCCTCATCGTGCGAATCGCCACGCGGTTGGGCCTGGGCCGGATGGCGGCGCTGGCGGGTGGCTTGTTCTATGCGCTGTGGTTCGGCTCGGCTGGAGCGGAGTACATGCTCCGGCTGGAGACCTTGGGCAACTTCTTCCTGCTGGTCGGACTGCTGGGCTACGTCGTCGCCGAGAACTCGCCGAAGCGGTACCCGGCAATACTCTGCGGCCTGGGGTTCGGTGCCGCGGCAAGCGTCAAGATCTGGTGGATCGTTCCGCTCGTGCTGATCCTGGCCTGGCACCTGGTGGCGCGACGGCCGCTACGCCGGCTCGGGCTGACCACCGCCGGTGCGGCGGCATCCTTGCTGCTGATCAACGGTCCGTTCTTCCTGGCCGCGCCGAGCCAGATGTGGCACATGGTGGTCACCGAGCAACTGGGCCGGGGGCGGGGCCCGACCACGGCGCTCGGCCGGTTGAACCAACTGTCGTCAGTCGGACTGTTCACGGTCCATCTGCAGCATTCGTCCGTCGTCGCGGTTGTCGTGTTGTTCGGCGCGGTGTTCGTCGGGGCAGCCGTACTCGCGTGGCGGGTACGCGGTGGACGGCTGATGGTCGTGCTGGCAGTTGCCCAGCTGTTGCTGCTGGTCGTGGCGCCGTCGTGGTTCGCGTTCTACACCGACTACGCCACCCCGGCGCTGGCGCTGACACTCGCCGCTGCGGTGGGAGGCGCGGCGGTCACCGCGGTGCGCCGAGGTACGGCGTGGCGGGCCGGCCCGGTCCTGTGCGCTGCCGTGCCGATCGCCTTCTTCGCCGCGATCACAATCGCGATCGGTGTGATGCGTCCGGCCGCGTTGATCAGGCCGTTCCCGAGCCGGCAGCTCGCAAGCGCAGTCGCATCCCCCTCGTACAGGTGCGTCATGGCGGACTCGCCGATGGGCCTGATCGAGCTCAATGTCCTGAGCCGGGACTTCGCCAACGGCTGCCGCAACTGGGTGGACGTCTCGGGCCGTACCTACGGAGTCGACCGCGGGCGCACGGCCACCGGCAAGCCGATAGGCCGAAGTGAGAACCTGATCTGGCAACGCGATCTGCTGAACTACCTGCGCTCCGGTCAGGCCATAGTCCTCGTCCGGATCAGCGGTACCGGGATCAGTCGGGCCACGTTGGCGGCGATCAGGGCCGGCGGGGTGCTCAAGCGCGCCGGCGGCTACACGGTCTACCGGGTACCGGGCTGATCATCGACCGGCGGCCGCGAACACGTCGTCCGGGAACGCGCCGTTGGCCACAACGGTACGGGTGAGGTCCTTGCCCAACTCGATCAGCCGCGCGGTGCGCTCCTCGCCGAGGTGTCGCCACGCCGCCTCGTCCAGCCGGTCGGTGGCGCTCTCGATGTCCTTGCGCAGCGCGAGGCCGGCGACGGTGAGCTGGTCGCCGTCCATCAGCCCGCGGCTCGCCAGCCCGTCGACCGCTGCATCCCACTGGTCGTCGGACCAGCCCCGCAGCTTCTTGGCGCTCTCCGTGGTGAAGCCGCGTCCGGTGGCGACGTGGGTGACGATGGCCTCGATGCCGGACAGGCCGGCTGCGAGTAGGGCCGCGAGGTGCCCGTCGCCGCGATACTCACGCAACAGGGTGGCGGCGTGCCACAGCACCAGGTGCGGCTCGTCCGGCCAGTCGAGCGTGGCGTGCGCCGCGTACAGCGTGCGGCCTTCGGGTGTGAGCGCGCTCGTGGCCTCGCGGGTGAGCCCGGCGAGCTCGGCGACCTGCGGGCTGTCAAGGGCGTCGCCGAGCAGTCGGCGCAGCGCGGCGTCCGCGACGCGCACGCGGGCGGCGAGGACTTCCGCCGGCCGGGCGAGCGTCCAGGCCCGCGGGATGTGCCTGGCGACCATGGCCGGGTTGAAGTTGTAGAACGTCGCCGTCGTGACGCCCGCGCTGACCGCGCCCATCGGCGCGGACCGGCTGGCGAAGTAGGGCATCGAGCCCGGTCGCAGCCCGATCGAGGTGTACTGCTCCTGCGCCTCGGGGCAGAAGTAGACCAGCGAGTGCAGCGAATCGGTTGCCCGATGGGCACGGGCCGCCACTGCGGCGGCGAACTCCGAGGACATGGGCCGACCCTAGCTGCCGAAGTCGATCTTCCCGCACGCGCCATCTCCGGCACCGCACAGCGCGGGAAGATCCGCCGCTACAGGCGCTTCCAGGCCTCGGTGAGGACCGAGCGCAGGACCTGCTCGATCTCGTCGAACTCGCTCTGGCCGACGATCAGTGGCGGCGCCAGTTGGACGACCGGGTCACCGCGGTCGTCGGCGCGGCAGTACAGGCCGGCGTCGAAGAGGGCCTTGGACAGGAATCCGCGCAGCAGCCGCTCGGACTCGTCGTCGTCGAAGGTCTCCTTGGTCGCCTTGTCCTTGACCAGTTCGATGCCGTAGAAGTAGCCGTCGCCGCGGACGTCGCCGACGATCGGCAGGTCGGTGAGCTTCTCCAGCGTCGAGCGGAACGCGCCCTCGTTCTGCAGCACGTGCTCGTTCAGACCTTCACGCTCGAACAGGTCCAGGTTCGCCATCGCCACCGCGGCCGAGACCGGGTGCCCGCCGAAGGTGTAACCGTGCGGGAAGTAGTCGTCCCCGTGCCAGAACGGCTCGGCGATCCGATCCGAGACCAGGCACGCGCCGATAGGGGAGTAGCCGCTGGTCATGCCCTTGGCGCAGGTGATCATGTCCGGCTGGAAGCCGAACTTGTCGGCCGCGAACATCGTGCCCAGTCGGCCGAACGCGCAGATGACCTCGTCCGAGACCAGCAGCACGTCGTGCTTGTCGCAGATCTCGCGCACCCGCTGCAGGTAGCCGGGCGGCGGGGGGAAGCAGCCGCCGGAGTTCTGCACGGGCTCCAGGAACACGCACGCGACGGTGTCCGGACCCTCCATCTCGATGGCCTGATCGATCGCGTCGGCGGCCCAGCGACC
>JBOGDQ010000324.1:0-11408 GCA_050742975.1 Jatrophihabitantaceae bacterium | reverse complement strand
CAGTCGCTGAGCGGATCAAGGCTGAGGCCTGGACCCAGAAGCAAGCCGCCGTCCGGCTCGGCGTTACCCAGCCCCGCATCTCCGATCTGATGCGCGGCAAGATCGACTTGTTCAGCTTGGATTCGCTGGTCAACATGGTGGTTGCGGCCGGACTCCACGTCGAGATGAGCATCAAGCACGCGGCATGAACGAGTCGTCGGTGATTCGGCGCCAGGGCCGACGATCCAAGTCTCGATAGCGGATTCTCTGCCGGAGGACCCACGCCGTCCGCTTGCCGCCTGAGGTACGACCATCCATTGGCCGCTATCTCGTGAGAGCAACCGCGGGGAACGGGACTCCGAACACGTCCTCCGGATTTTCATTCGGATGTGCCCGATGTAACGCTTTCGACTCTGATGGCATAGGAGGGGCGTGGACGGCAACGAGCGGCTCGACGGCGAGCTTCTGACCAGACTCCGCAACGAGCCGGAGCTGATCGGGACGCTCTACGAACGGCACGCTCAGGCAATCCTGTGGTATTTGGCTCGCCGCGCGGGACCGGCTGCCGCTGAAGACCTACTCTCCGAGGTCTTCGTCGCGGCGCTCGCCGCCCGTAAGCGGGTCGTGGCGCATGACAGTGGAAGCGCACTGCCCTGGCTGTACGGCATCGCATCGAACGTCCTGCGGCGACACCTTCGCCGCGGCAAGCCACACGGTGTCAGGTGGCGGCAGGACGTCGCGATGGATTGGAGCGAGGTCGATGCTCGGATCGATGCCCAGGCGCAACGAAACCAGCTCCGCGCTGCGTTAGGCGTTCTGTCGCCCTCCGAACGCGAACTACTGCTACTCGTCGCCTGGGAAGGGCTCACGCCCACCGAGGCGGCCCAGGCTCTCGGCATCAGCCAAGGTGCGGCACGGATTCGGCTGCACCGAGCGCGACAGCGTGCCCTGCACGCGCTACTTCCGGCTCAGCCCGACGACCTGGACCTCATCTCGACGCTGCTCACGTACGAGGAGAACCCGACATGAACGCACTCGATCACCTGCTTGCCGACACGAGGCACGTCGATGGGCTCGCCTCAACCGCTATCGGCCGGGGCAGAGCAGAGCTTGACGACGCAATCCGGTCCCTGCACGTCTCCGGTGCCGACACTGGCTCTACAGGCCGTCCACGGCGAGGGATCATCGCTCTTGCCTCCGCTGCTGGAGTCGCGGCGGCTGCGGCGGCGGTCGTCGTGACCTTGGTGTCCGCTCCAGCGCACTCAGGAAGCACCAACGAGGCGACCGGTACCGGCGGCACCCGCCCCACGGCCTCGGCTCACGGCCCGGAGCTGTCGGGCAACACCATTGAACTGGCCGGGTACCGGATTGCCCTTCCGGCCGACTACAAGCTCGGCAAGCCCGACACCAACTGCACGGCCGACTTGCACCTCAGCGCGGACGAGACCAAGCGCCTCGTCACCACACCCGCCCCCGGTTGCCCGCTGTTGGTGACCTCTGTCGAGCGTGCTCTGCCATCAGGTGCGAGCAAGTTCTCGATGGGCGAGGGTGGCCACGACGGCGCCATCATCGCCTCGTTCACCGGCTACACGGACTGGAAAGCGGGCCAGACCTACCTCCCGGCGAAGCTGCCGGACGGCACGACGGTGTACGTCACCATCGACACGGGCACGGGCAAGACCTTCGCTGTCGGCGACAACCTGGCCACCCAACTGATGGAGTTGGAGAAGGGCTTGCGGGTAAGTCCAACGTCCGAGCCGCCCGTCAGCGGACCCCCGGCCGACAAGCCCACTGTCAACTGCAACGCCCACTGCAACAAGTAGCAACGAGCCAGGCCCGCGCCGATCAGCTCGGCCCGATGCCTCGCTCAATGCCAAAGGTGCCGGTGAAGTCGAAGATCACGCACTTCGGCCGGTCGGTCATGGGCTGCAGCCCGTCAGGGTGGTGGTTGTCGGTGGTGTGCGTCAAGGTTGGTTGATGGCGACCGAGTTCCAGGTGACATTCGACAGTGCCGACCCCGCTACGCACGCGGCCTTCTGGGCCGAGGCGTTGCACTACATCCAGCAGCCACCGCCGCCGGGCTTCGACTCGTGGGACGCCGCGCTCGACGCGTGGGGCGTCCCGGCGGACCACCGTAACGACCGCGCGGCTCTCGTCGACGCCGACGGTGCCGGTCCGCGGCTGTTCTTCCAGAAGGTGCCCGAGCCGAAGACGGCCAAGAACCGCGTGCACCTCGACCTCCGCGCGGCCGCCGGGGTACCGCCTGAGGGCCGAGCGGACGCCCTCGAGGCTGATTGCACCCGCCTGGTCGCGCTCGGCGCACGTCGGGTGCAGCGATTGGAGGCCGACAGCATCAACGGCGTCTGCATCGTGATGCAGGACCCGGAGGGAAACGAGTTCTGCCTCGACTGAGGACTATCGCTTACCGCACCAATCCTGCCGCGCTCCGTAACACGGCCTGTCGATCACCGCTGGCGACGACTCTGCCGGGGGGAGGGCTCAGCAGTCGTAGTACAACTCAAACTCGTGCGGATGCGGGCGCAGCCGGATCGGGTCGATCTCGGCGGTGCGCTTGTAGTCGATCCAGGCGCCGATGATGTCGTCGGTGAAAACGCCACCGTCCTGCAGGTACTCGTTGTCCCGCTCCAGCGCGTCGAGCACCGCACCGAGCGAGCCGGGCACCTGCTCGATCGAGGCCGCCTCGTCCGGCGGCAGTTCGTATAGGTCCTTGTCGATCGGCGCCGGCGGCTCGATCTTGTTCTTGATGCCGTCGACGCCGGCCATCAGCATCGCCGAGAACGCGAGGTACGGGTTCGCCGACGGATCCGGGATGCGGAACTCGATGCGCTTGGCCTTCGGGTTCGAGCCGGTGATCGGCACCCGGATGCAGGCCGAGCGGTTGCCCGAGCTGTACACCAGATTGACCGGTGCCTCGAAGCCGGGGACGAGCCGGTGGTAGGAGTTCACCGTCGGGTTGGTGAACGCGAGCAGCGACGGCGCGTGGTGCAGCAGGCCGCCGATGTAGAAGCGCGCGGTGTCGGACAGTCCCGCGTAGCCGAGCTCGTCGTAGAACAGCGGTGAGCCGTCCTTCCACAGCGACTGGTGACAATGCATGCCCGAGCCGTTGTCACCGAACAGCGGCTTCGGCATGAACGTCGCGGTCTTGCCCGCGGCCCAGGCCACGTTCTTGACGATGTACTTGAACTTCAGCACGTCGTCGGCCGCGTAGGTCAGGCTGTTGAACTTGTAGTTGATCTCAGCTTGGCCCGCGGTGCCGACCTCGTGGTGCGCGCGCTCGAGCTCGAGGCCCGCGGCGATGAGCGCACTGCTCATCTGATCGCGCAGATCGGCGTAGTGGTCGACGGGCGGGACGGGGAAGTAGCCGCCCTTGTACCGCGTCTTGTACCCGCGGTTGCCACCTTCTTCGACCCGGCCGGTGTTCCACGCGCCCTCGATCGAGTCGATGTGGTAATACCCCTCGTTTTGTGCGGTCTGGAACCGCACGTCGTCGAAGACGTAGAACTCGGCCTCGGGACCGAAGAACGCGGTGTCGGCGATGCCGGTCGACGTCAAGTACGTCTCGGCCTTGCTGGCGACCTGGCGCGGGTCGCGTCCGTACGGCTCGCCGGTGCGCGGCTCGACGATCGAGAAGCTGACGTTGAGCGTCTTGGCCGCGCGGAACGGGTCCACGAACGCCGTCGTCGGATCGGGGATCAGCTTCATGTCCGACTTGTGGATCGCCGCGAACCCACGGATCGAGGACCCGTCGAACATGACGCCCTCACTGAAGAAGTCAGCGGGCAGCGTCGCCGCCGGCACGTTGAAGTGCTGCTGCTGCCCGGGCAGATCGGTGAACCGGACGTCGATGAACTCCACGCCCTCCTCACTGATGAACCGCATGACCTGTTCAGGACTGGTGAACATACGTCCTCCGCTGACGATGACTCGTGCCGGTTGGGTTGGGGTGAACCTACGGATGAGCGGTTGCCGCGTCGTGTCCCGAGTGTTTCGGCGATGTTTCACGCGCTGATGTCACGGCTCAGCCCTGGACGACCGCTGTGGCGCTGACCCGGTCGTGCAGCCCGCGGCCGTCGCGGTCCGAGAGCAGCGCAGGGACGAGCAGGAACAGCAGCGCGGTACGGGCCAGCGCCCGCGCCGGCGTGACCGCTGCGACCTGATCCACCCGGACGACGCGCAGGCCGAACAGGTACATGCCGAGCGTGCGCCCGGCGACGAGGATACCGACGAGGTAGTCGACCGCCAGCGGGATCAGGCTCCACGACCCGGGCAGATGACCGACGACGCCCTTACCCCCGCTGGACTGGACGAACAGCGCGGCGACCAGTGAGGACGCGACCGCGTCCACCACGAACGCACCGAGCCGCGGCCCGGCGGTGCTCAGTGAGCCGGGACCGGAGGAAGGCAGCCCGAGCCGCTCGCCGCGATGGGCCTGCGGGTTGGTCACCGGCGACGTCACGACCGGCGGCGCACGGTGCGCTGGACGTTGCGCATCTTCGCGCCCTGCGGCATCGGTCCCTGCGGCAGTTGCGCGCGGCCGCCGCCGAGCGCCGAGAGCCGCTTCTCCAGCGCCTTGACCTGCTCCTTGGACAGGTTCGCGGGCAGCTTGATCAGGTGCCGGTTGAGCTTGCCCAGACGCACCTCGCCCTCGCCGGTACCGACGATCAAGTCGTAGATCGGGGTGTCGCCGGCGATCCGCGCGACCTTCTTTTTCTCCTGCGCGATCAGGCCGCGGACCCGATGCTGGGCCCCCTCGCCGACGAGGATCACGCCGGGCCGCCCGACGACGCGGTGCACGGCGTCCAGCTGGGCCGAACCGGCCACGCCCTGCGTGATCCGCCAGTCGCCCTTGAGTTGCTGGGAGAGCATCCAGCCCGCCGCGCCTGGCTGCCCCTCCGCCTGGGAGAACATCGAGGACTGCGCTCGCCGGCTGAACACGAACATCGCAACCAGCAGCCCGGCCAGGACCGCGATCGGGATCGGCAGGTACGCCGAGCCGGTGACGAACATGACGAGCAGGTAGACGATCGCCACGCCGAGAATGCCGAACAGCGCCAGGTACGGGATGAACCGCGGGTCGTTCTCCCGCGTCAGCTTGAACGCCTGCACGAGGTTGCGCCACGTCTCGCGCCGGGACTGCTTCTTCGCCGAGCGCGCGAGTTTCTTCTCCTCACGGGTCAGTTTGGGTGGCTTGTTCGACGACTTGCTGGACGCGGACTTCGGCATGAGCCAAGGATAGAGCCGCCGCGTCGCGGGGCCACGGCGGTCTCGGGCGGCCGGTCGATCGTGGGCGGCCGATTTTGCATCCGTGAAGTTTGTGTGAATACTGCTTCGAGCGCCCGCAACCGGGCCGCCACCCGATCTCGGACGGATTTCTCCTGTGCGCAAGCGAATGCTCTTCGCCCTCGGCGCCGCCGTGGCAGTCCTCGCGAGCCTGCTCGTCTTCGCGTCGAACGCGTCCGCGGTCGCTCTGCCGAGGGGCCGCTTCGCCTCGGCGACGCAACTGAGCACCACCCGCAACGTGACGATCACCGGCTGGGCCTACGACCCGGCTCGATCCTCGACCGCGGTCCGCGTTGGCATCTACCTCGACGGCCGGTACGTGGGCTCGAGGCCGACGAACGTCCTGAACGGCAAGGTCAACCGCGCATATCACCTCCGGGGTGTGCACGGCTTCCGGTTGGTGTTCCGTGCACCGAAGCCGGTGAGCAAGATCCTGATCCGGGTGAGGTCCGCGGCGACGCACCAGCTGGTGTCCGTCGCGGTGGCGCGGGTCGCGCATGTGACGCCGCCGAGCACCCGGATCATGACCGTCGCGGCCAGGCTCTATCGCGCGCACACCCCCTACGTCTACGGCGGCACCACCCCGCGCGGCTTCGACTGCTCGGGGTACACGCAGTACGTCTACCGCGTCGCCCACGTCGCCACGCTGCCCCGCACGGCCGAGCAGCAGCGCCGGGCGGTTCGCCATCTGCGCCGCTCCCAACTACTGCCGGGTGACCTGATCTTCTACCTCAGTGGTGGCAGCGCCTACCACGTCGCCATCTACGCCGGGCACGGCATGCAGTACGCCGAGGCGACGCCGCGCGACGGGCTGCGCTATCAGAAGATCTGGTCCTCAGACATCCAGTACGGCACGACCTGGCATTAGGCCCGGGCGGCGATGGCCTGCTGGTAGAGGCGTCCGGCGCGGTAGGAGGAGCGGACGAGCGGCCCGCTCATGACGCCGACGAAGCCGATCTGTTCGGCCTCCTCGCGCAGCTCGACGAACTCCTCGGGCTTCACCCAGCGGGTGACCGGGTGATGCTTGGGCGACGGGCGCAGGTACTGGGTGATCGTGATCAGCTCGCATCCCGCGTCGAACAGGTCCTGCAGGGCCTGGCTGATCTCTGTGCGCTCCTCGCCCATGCCCAGGATCAGGTTCGACTTGGTCACCAGCCCACTGGCCCGCGCGGCGCGGATCACGTCCAGCGATCGGTCGTAACGAAAGCCCGGACGGATGGACTTGAAGATCCGCGGCACCGTCTCGACGTTGTGCGCGAACACCTCGGGGCGCGAGTCGAACACCTGCTGCAGCAACTCCGGCACCGCGTTGAAGTCAGGAGCGAGCAGCTCGACGCCGGTGCCCGGGTTGATCCGGTGGATCTGGTGCACCGTCTCGGCGTACAGCCACGCGCCGCCGTCGGCCAGGTCATCTCGCGCGACGCCGGTGATCGTGGCGTACCGCAGGCCCATCGCCTGCACGCTCTCGGCCACCCGGCGCGGCTCGTCCCGGTCCAGCGGCTGCGGGCGGCCGGTGTCGATCTGGCAGAAGTCGCAACGCCTGGTGCACTGGTCACCCCCGATGAGGAAGGTGGCCTCGCGGTCCTCCCAGCACTCGTAGATGTTCGGGCAGCCGGCTTCCTGGCAGACGGTGTGCAACCCCTCGCGCTTCACCAGCGCCTGCAGCTCGGTGTACTCCGGACCCATCCTGGCCCGGGTCTTGATCCACTCCGGCTTGCGCTCGATCGGGACGGCGGTGTTACGGGCCTCGATCCGCAGGAGACGGCGGCCGTCGGGGGCGGTGTCAGGGCGAACTGCAGTCACCCGCCGAGCCTACGCCGGGAGCCGGGCCGGCTCAGACGGTGCTGAGCAGGGCGCGTGAGGCGAGGAACAGGCCGGCCAGCACGAGCAGGCCGACGGCTCCCGCGATCGCGATCCAGCGGCGATCCCTGCCGTGCGTTGCCACGGTGATGGTGGTGACCACTGCGACCACCGCGACGACCAGCACCGCGCCGAGCGTCGTCCCGGAGCTGCGGCAGGCGAGCGTCGTCGCGTGCGACGAGCAGGTCGTGTAGCGGGCTGCCGCGCCGAGCAGCGCGAACAGCCCGGCGGCGATTCCGGCGAGCCAGATCAGGACGAGCGTCGTCCCGCGGACGGCCCGGGACGTACCCGCTACCGGGTTGGAGTGCCTGCCCACGCGCGGTCAGACTGCGGCGACGTGGTCGGCCCTGCCGTTGCGGGCGCTGTCGTCGTGCGGATCGTCGAGCAGCGCCGGCAGGTGCAGCTCGATGACGGGAAGCGCGTCTGCCACCGTGACGTCCCGTCCGAGCTCCTTGGACAGCGATGTGACTCCGGCGTCGGCAATGCCGCACGGCACGATGCGGTTGAACCAGGTCAGGTCCGGGTTGCAGTTGAGCGCGAACCCGTGCAACGTCACGCCCTGCGCGACCCGGATGCCGATCGCCGCGAGCTTGCGTTCCGGCCCGCGGTCATCGGCAGGCAGCCAGACGCCGCTGCGCCCCTCGACCCGCCCGGCCGCAACGCCCAGCTCGGCGCAGACATCGATCAGGATGCCCTCCATCCGGCGGACGTAGGCCACGACGTCGATCGGATGGGGCAGCCGCACGATCGGGTAGCCGACGAGCTGCCCGGGGCCGTGCCAGGTGATCTTGCCGCCGCGGTCGACGTCGATGACCGGCGTGCCGTCAATCGGGCGCTCCCACGGCTCGGTCCGCTTGCCTGCGGTGTAGACCGGCGGGTGCTCGAGCAGCAGTGCGGTATCCCCGGTAGCGCCCGAGACGACGTCGGCATGGATGCAGCGTTGACGGTCCCACGCCTGCTCGTAAGGCACGGTTCCCGCCCGGATCACGCGCAGGTCACTCACGTCGGCCAGATTACGCGCAGACGCTGAGGCAGCTCAGGGTCGGTCTCAGGGACATAACCGATCGCCCGCTGTCACCGGTGTTCGCTAGCGTGACCACGTTGTACGCCGCATAGGGGAGAGCTATGAGCCGCACCGCGTTGGTCGACGACGAGCCGGACGCCACCGGGGGCAGACGGCGCAGGTGGAGTCGCGGCGTCTACCTCGTCGCCGGGCTGGCCGTGCTGTGGTTCCTCATCGGCGCGTCAGGCGGCCCGTACCAGGGCAAGCTCAGCGAGGTCCAGAAGAACGACAACTCCGCGTACCTGCCCGGGTCAGCAGAGTCCACGAAGGTCTCGAACGAGGTAGGGAAGTTCACCCCGGTCGAGACCGTCCCGGGATTCATCGTCTACGAGCGCGCGGGTGGCCTGACCGCCGCGGACAAGGCCAAGATCGCGTCCGACCGCGCCAAGTTCCTGACCGTCGCCGGCGTCGCAGCCGACCAGGTCGGCGCCCCGGTCTTCTCGCAGAGGGAGCCGGCCGCCTACGTCTCGGCGCCGCTCATCGCCAAGGACAACGGCAAGGAGGTCGACGGCAAGAAGCTCGCCGACGTCGAGAAGGCGGTCGTCAAGATCGCGCAGACCGACGTGCCTGCCGGGCTCACCGTGCGGCCGGCCGGGCCGGGTGGGCTGATCGTGGCGTTCATCGACTCGTTCAACGGGATCGACGGCTCACTGCTGCTCGCCGCAGGCCTGGTCGTCATCGTGATCCTGCTCGTCGTCTATCGAAGTCCGGTGCTCTGGTTCTTCCCGCTGTTCAGCGCGGTCCTGGCACTGGGCGCGGCGGCGCTGATCATCTACCCGCTGGCCAAGCACAACGTCATCACGCTCAACGGTCAGAGTCAGGGCATCCTGTCGGTGCTCGTAATCGGTGCGGGGACGGACTATGCGCTGCTGCTGGTGAGCCGATATCGGGAGGAACTGCACACGCACGCCAGTCGGGTCGAGGCGATGACCCGGGCCTGGCGCGGCGCGGCGCCCGCGATCGGCGCGTCCGCGATCACGGTGATCATCGGCCTGATGTGCCTGACGCTGGGGGAGTTGAACTCCGACAAGAGCCTGGGCCCGGTGTGCGCGATCGGGATCGCGTGCACGGTCGGCGTCATGCTGACGTTCCTTCCCGCGTTCCTGGTCCTGTTCGGCCGGTGGGTGTTCTGGCCGCGTGTCCCGCACGTCGACAACCAGGCCGACATCGCCACGCACGGCGCGTGGGGCCGCTTCGCCGGCGCGATCGGCCGGCACCCGCGCCGCAGCTGGCTGATCACCGCCGTGTTCCTGCTGATCTGCGTCGCGGGGATCACCACGCTCAAGACGGACGGACTTACCGTCACCGAGAGCTTCACCTCCAAGCCGGACGCGGTGAAGGGTCAGGCCACGTTCGACAAGGCGTTCGACAACGGCGCCGGCGCCCCGGCGCAGATCATCGCGTCCGCGGGTAAGGCCGATCAGGTCATCGCGGCCGCGAAGACGGTGCCGGGTATCGACACCACAGACGGTGGCGTCTGCATCGCGACCGACTACGCGAAGGTTGCCAAGCTGATCAAGGGCAACGGAGGCAAGATCCCGCCCGGTGCCCAGACGAGCGGGTGCGCGCCGCCGATCGCGCAGGTCTCACCAGTGGGCGGCAAGATCCTAATCGATGCGAACCTGACCTCGCGCTATGACACGGCGCAGGCGGCGGACGCCGTGGTCGCGCTGCGCAAGACGGTTCATGCGATCGCCGGCGCGCAGGCGAAGGTGGGCGGGCAGACCGCGGCGACCTATGACGTGCAGGCGGCGTCGCGCCACGACCGGAACCTGATCATCCCGATCGTGCTCATCGTGATCCTGCTGGTGCTCGGACTGGTGCTGCGCGCGATCCTGGCGCCGGTGTTGCTGATCCTTACCGTGGTGCTCTCGTTCTCCGCGGCGCTGGGCGTCTCGGCCGTCGTGTTCAACCACGTGTTCCACTTCGCCAACGCCGATCCCGCGTTCCCGCTGTTCGCGTTCGTGTTCCTCGTCGCTCTCGGCATCGACTACAACATCTTCCTGATGACCCGCGTGCGCGAGGAGACGCTCAAGCACGGGACACGGACGGGCATCCTGCGCGGGCTTTCGGTGACGGGCGGGGTGATCACGTCCGCGGGCGTGGTGCTCGCGGCCACGTTCATCGTGCTCGGGGTGCTGCCGCTGGTCTTCCTGGCCGAGCTGGGGTTCGCGGTCGCGTTCGGCGTGCTGCTTGACACGATCCTGGTGCGCTCGGTGCTGGTGCCCGCGCTCAGCCACGACATCGGCCGTCGGATCTGGTGGCCGTCCAAGCTGGCCCACGCCGGGGAGTAGCAGCGCAGCTCAGAAGCTGGCGACCTGTGGATACCGCGAGCACGAAATGCCCGATTCATCTAGCGTGTCCGCTCATGACCGGGTCGGTGTGGAAGCTGCCGGGCTACGTGATCGAGCGCCAGCTCGGCGCGGGAGGCTCGGGCCAGGTGTGGCTGGCTCACGAGCGTTCCGGCGGTGCGGCTGTCGCGGTCAAGCTGCTGCCCGCCGTGGATCGTGACCAGCTGGCGGCCGTGCGGGCCGAGGCGGCGATGCTGTCCGCGCTCGAGCACCCGCACCTGCTGCACCTTCGCGAGGTCGTGCCGTGCAGGCAAGGGCTGGCCCTGGTCGTCGATCTCGCGGTCGGCGGCTCGCTGGCATCGCTGCTGCGATCGCGCCGGCGGCTCTCGCCCGGCGAGGTCGTCACGGCCGTGGCGCCCATCGGAGCGGCACTGGCGTACGCGCACAACGCGGGCGTCGTGCACGGGGATGTCACGCCCGCCAACCTGCTGTTCACCGAGGTCGGGCTCCCGCTGCTGGCCGATCTCGGGGTTGCCCGCCTGTGTGGCGACGACTCACCGGTCAGCAGCACACCTGCCTACGTCGATCCGGCGGTCGCGGCGGGCGGGATGCCGGCGCCGACGTCCGACGTGTTCATGCTCGGTGCGCTCGCGCTGCACGCGCTCACCGGCGACCCGCCGTGGTCCGGGGAATCGCCGGACCAGGTGCTGGCCGTGGCAGCGGCGGGGGACCTCGGCGATGTCGCCGCGCGGATGGACGAGGCCGGCGTCCCCGAGCAGGTCGCCGAGGTCGTGGGCCGGGCGCTGGAGTTGGACGGCGCGCGCCGGCCCACCGCCGCGGAGTTCGCGCTGGACCTGCGGCACGCGGCCGAGCCGGTCGCCGTCGAGCTCGGCGCCGGGCGGCCGGATGGCGGC
>JBOGDQ010000323.1:0-2525 GCA_050742975.1 Jatrophihabitantaceae bacterium | reverse complement strand
GCGGCCATCGAACCCGCCTCGACGAGGTCGGCGTACGAGACGACCTCGGCCTTGATGAACCCGCGCTCGAAGTCGGTGTGGATCACTCCCGCGGCCTGGGGCGCCGTGGCTCCCACCGGGATCGTCCAGGCCCGGGACTCCTTCGGGCCCGCGGTGAGATAGGTCTGCAGTCCGAGCGTGCTGAACCCGACGCGGGCGAGCTGGTCGATGCCGGACTCCTCCTGCCCCATCGACTGCAGCAGCTCGAGCGCCTCGTCCGCGTCCAGCTCGATCAGTTCGGACTCGGTCTTCGCGTCGAGGAAGATCGCCTCGGCGGGAGCGACCAGCGCCCGCAGCTCGTCGGTGAACCCGGCGTTCGCGATCTCGTCCGGGTCGACGTTGAAGACGTACAGGAACGGCTTGGCCGTCATCAGGTGCAGCTCGCGCAGCGGTCCGCGATCGAGGCCGGCCGCGGAGATCGTCCTGCCGGTCTGGAGCACCTCGATCGCCTGCTCGGCCGCAGTGACGAGCGTCGCGCGATCCTTGTGCAGCCGCGCCTCCTTCTGCAGGCGGGGCAGCGCATTCTCGATCGTCTGCAGGTCCGCGAGGATCAACTCGGTCTCGATGACCTCGATATCAGCCTTCGGCGAGATCTTGCCGTCGACGTGGACGACGTTCGGGTCGCTGAACGCGCGGATGACCTGGCAGATCGCGTCGGCCTCGCGGATGTTCGCGAGGAACTTGTTGCCCAGCCCCTCACCGGTACTCGCGCCGCGCACGATGCCGGCGATGTCGACGAACGACACGGTTGCCGGGACGATCTTGGCCGAGTTGAAGATGCCGGCAAGGACGTCCAGCCGCGCATCGGGGACGCCCACGACGCCGACGTTCGGATCGATGGTCGCGAACGGGTAATTGGCCGCGAGGACGTCGTTCTTGGTCAGCGCGTTGAACAGGGTGGACTTGCCGACGTTGGGCAACCCGACGATGCCGATTGTGAGAGCCACGAGCGCTGAGTCTACGGAGCCGCCGAAACTGTCGGTGCCACCTGCTTACCTCATCGCATGGAGTTCATGATCGCCCTGCTCACCCTCGTCGCCGGCCTGGTCATCGGCTGGTTGGTGGCGCGCCAGCGCGGCGAGGCCGCGCTGCGGCTCGCGCTCACCGACGCCGCCGGGCTGCGTGCCGGCATCGATGCCGAGCGGTCGGCGACCGCGCACCGCGAGCAACTGCTGATGGGCAACGGCAACCTGGCCGCGCTGGTAGCGCCGCTGCGCGACTCACTGGGCCGCGTGCAGCAGCAGCTCGACGAGGTGCAGCGCGGTCGCGCCGTATCCGACACGGCGCTGCGCGAACAGGTCCGCGCGATGAGCGCGACGTCCGAGCTGCTGCGCGCCGAGACCACACAGCTGGTCACGGCCCTGCGCGCGCCGCAGGTGCGCGGACGGTGGGGCGAGATGCAGCTCGAACGGGTCGTCGAGGCCGCGGGCATGACCGAACACGTCGACTTCACCACCCAGCTGAGCGTCACGGACGAGTCCGGCGTGATCCAACGTCCCGACCTCGTCGTGCACCTGACCGGCGGCAAGCAGGTGGTCGTCGACGCCAAGGTCGCGTTCAGCGGGTACCTGGAGGCGATGCAGGCGACGGACGAGGCGACGCGCGACAAGCGCTTGGCCGCCCATGCCCGCCACCTGCGTGCGCATATCGACTCGCTGGCCGCGAAGGCGTACTGGGAGCGGTTCACCCCGACGCCGGAGTTCGTGGTCTGCTTCGTGCCCGCCGACGCGTTTCTCGACGCAGCGCTGGGAGCGGACTCCACGCTGCTGGAGCACGCGTTCAGCCGCAACGTGGTGCTGGCGACACCATCGACGCTCGTCGCGCTGCTGCGGACGGTTGCCTACACCTGGCGGCAGGAGGCGCTGGCCGAGAACGCCGAGCAGGTGCACGCGCTCGGCAGGGAGCTGTACCAGCGGCTGGCCACGATGGGGCGCCACGTCGACCGGCTCGGCAAGAGTCTCGGCAACGCGGTCGGCGCCTACAACGACACCGTCGGCTCGCTCGAGCGGCGAGTGTTCACCCAGGCCCGGCGGATGCACGACCTCGGCGTTGCGCCCGCGGGTGTCGAGATCGAGGAGTTGCTGCCGTTGAGCGATGCCGTGCCGCGCGCGGTGGCGCTGAGCGAGCCGGCTGCCCAGCGGATCGTCTCACTGCGGGCACAGGTGGAGCCCGATCCGCTCCACCGCCCCGATCCGCTCCGCCGCCCCGATCCGCTCCGCCGTGAGGGGAGCTAGCCGCTGCCCGTCCGACGATGCCGCCGGATCCGCCGATTCGGGCGCTCAATGCAGCGTTGCCTCAGGAACGGCGGGTAGCGTTGCCACATCCGCACCGGGCTGCGTGACGAGCCGCGTTTTCGCGTTGCGCAGCCGCACCGATGCCGCACAAAGGAGTCGATCGTGGTGAAGGCGCCGCCGCCGTACGGTGCGCCCGGCAACTCCTCGAGCGCCGGATACGACAGCGGCCAGGGCGGCGGCTGGGGGCCGGCC
>JBOGDQ010000322.1:0-21956 GCA_050742975.1 Jatrophihabitantaceae bacterium | reverse complement strand
CCTCACACGCTTTCGAGGCGTGCTCCTTCGGCCGCTCGGACACGCCACCGTCGAACAGGCTACAGGATCGCCGCGTCAGCGCCTGGCCGCGAAGAATCCCGCGAGCAGGGTCGAACACTCCTGCTCGCGCACCCCCGCCGCGACCTCCGGGCGGTGGTTCAACCGGCGGTCCCGAACGACGTCCCGGAGCGAACCGACCGCACCTGCCTTCGGATCCCAGGCGCCGAAGACCAGCCGCCGCACGCGGGCAAGGACGATCGCTCCCGCGCACATCGTGCACGGTTCGAGGGTGACGGCGAGCGTGCAACCGTCCAGGCGCCACGACCCGAGCGCCTCGCCCGCTCGACGCAGCGCGACGATCTCCGCGTGCGCGGTCGGGTCGCTACCGCTCTCCCTCTCATTGTGTGCAGTGGCGATCACCGCGCCCGAGCGGTCGAGGACGACCGCACCGATCGGCACCTCGCCCCGGGCGAGTGCGGCGTCGGCCTCGGCGAGCGCCGCCTGAATCGCGACGTCGTCGGCCGGGCTGTCGATCACGCGCGAAGGTCGTCGAACGTCTCGGCGGCGCCGGCCTTCTCGCAGACGTGCACGAGGACATCCATCGGCAAGGTGCCCTCGTGCGCGCACATGTCGATCAGTTCCGCCGCCGGCGTGCCGAGGTCCTCCACGATGTCCGCCTCGCCGAACGGTGCGCTGTCGTGTGCCGGCGGAGCGTCCTCGTCGTCGCTGAGCTCGTCCTCACCGATCTCGGTCAGCTCCTCGGCGATGATCGCGGCCATCGGGTAGTTGTCCGCGGCGTGGCCGTCCGACAGGAACGCGCGCGGGTCCTCGTCGTCGCCGTCGACGCGGATGATCACCGCGTACTCGTCGTCCTGTTCGATCAGCACAAGGCGCAACTCGCCCGGCACGTCCAGAGCCACATCGGCGACGTCGGTGATCGATTCGCAGTCCTCGAGCGACACCTCGACACCGCGCCACCGGTCCCCCGTGCGTGCGAGAACGGATGCGAAGTACGACATCACGACCTCCGGTGCGGATCCAACTCGTCGTCGGTGCGATACGTGCTGAACATCAGCGGACCGCCTGCGCGGTCTCGGTCGCCTTCGAGTACTCCTCCGCCAGGCCCAGGCGGTCGACGATCTCCTCGAGCATCTCGTCGGGGTAGGCGTCCATGTCGTCGAGGATCTGCTCCATCTCGTCCTCGGAAAGGTCCAGGTCACTGAACAGGTCCAGGTCTCCGACGGGCCACACCTCGTCGAGTTCGTCGTCCTCGGGCGGGTCCTCGCCGAGTCGCGCCAGCACCTGCTCGGCGAGCGGGTACTCGACCGCCGCCGTCATGTCCGACAGCAGCAACGCGATGCGGCCGCCGTCCTGCCGAGCGATGAGGAAGAACTCGTCGTCGACGCTCGCGATGACGAACGGTCCACCTTCCGGCGACTGCCCGCGCAGCGCCTGCAACAGCCCGCTCAGATCACCGAGGACGGCTGGCGGCAGCGGCGAGACATGCCAGGCTCCGCTGTCGCGATAGGCCGCTACCGCGTACCCCCGTTGTGCCATCTGCCCCACCGCCTCTCGTCCCGTGACCGTCGCGAGGTGTCGATCCTGACACGTCGGTCCCGGCTGTAGGAAGTCGCTCATACACACCCGCTAGCGTCGAGGCGTGAGTTCACCCTGCAGTCGCCCGTCATGACCGCCGCATTCGGCCGGGTCGCCGTGCTCGGACTCGGCCTCATCGGCGGCTCGTTGATGCACGCGGTGCGGCAGAGTGGCCTGGACGTGGTCGGGTACGACATCGATCCGCAGACGGCCGCGGCAGCGAGCGCATCCGGCTATCCCGTGACACCGACGGACGCCGCGGCGGTGCACGGGGCCGACCTCGTCGTGCTGGCCATGCCGCTGCCGCAGGTGCGTGACGCGCTCGTCTCGCTGGCACCGCACCTCGCTCCCGGTGCGCTGCTGACCGACGTCGGCACGCTCAAGGAGCCGGTGCACGCAGCCGTCCGCGACGTCGTGCCGCACTCGCGCTTCGTGGGCGGTCACCCGCTTGCCGGAACCGAGGAGAGCGGGTGGGTGGCCACCGATCCCATGCTGTTCCGCGACGCCCCGTGGACGCTGACCGTCGAGCCGGACACCGATCTGGACGCCTGGCTCGCCGTCGCCGAACTGGTCTGCGACCTCGGTGCGAAGCCGGTGCCCAGCACCGCCGCCGAGCAGGACCGGGCGGTGGCGCACGTCATCGGCCTGCCGCACGTGCTCGCCGAGGTGCTGGCGCTGACCGGCCTCGCCGGCGGACCGCTCGGGCTTTCCCTCGCCGCCGGCTCGTACCGCTCGGGCTCCCGCGTGGCCCGGACCCGGCCCGATCTCGTCGCCACGTGGTGCGACGGGAACGTCGCCCTCGTGACCGCTCTCGACGAGGTCATAGGCCGGCTGAGCACCACGCGCGCGCACCTGGCCAACAACGAGTCGATGTTCGAGCTGGCCAGGGCCGGGTACGAGGCCCGCGTGAACTGGGAACACCGCCGCTTCGAGCCGGTCGAGCTGCGCGCGAGTTCCGAGGAGCTCACCGATCACGGCCGGCACGGCGGCTGGATCACCGCGGTACTGCGCGACGACGACGGCGTGCGGCTGCTGGGGATGCGCCCGCCGGCGTAGCCCGGTCCGTCGCCCCCGAGACCGGACCAGGCACAATCGAGCGATGGTGCTGGACCTGCTCGGGCTGCTGCTGCTCGGGCTGATTGCCGGCGGCATCGCCCGCCTGTTCGTCCGCAGCCCGCAGCGGCTCGGCTGTCTGGGTACCGCGCTGCTCGGCGTCGTGGGTTCCTACGCGGGCGGGTCGATCGGCGCGATCCTGCTGCACGACAAGTTCGATCTGCGCAAGGCATCGACGTTCATCGGCGCGATCGGAGGAAGCATCGTCGTCCTGGCGCTCTGGCGGGTGTTCGACCGCAAACCGCGCCGCTGACGCTACAGCGAGCAGGTCTTCTGCGCGGCGTTCAGGTTCGGCTTCGGGAGCGCTGGGCTCTTGGTCGGTGCCGTAGTGGTTGCGCCGTCGGCGGAGTCCACGATGCTCGTCTTTCCGTTCTTGTCGGTCACCCACACCGGCTTGCGGTCCTGGATCACCGAGTCGTACAGCGCGCGACCCTGGGACGCATCGAGCAGCACCCGGCCGGTCATCGACGTCCCCGGCGGCGTGTAGTTCGCGTTCGCGATCGGTGCGGTGTAGAACGTCACCCGCTTGGTGTTCAGTCCCTGCAGCGACGTCGCGAGCGTGCGCAGGTCGCCGAACGTGGTGTCCTTGTCGATCGTGATCGCCTTCGTGGCCGCGTCCAGGAACGAGGTAAGCCGCGCCGGGTTGCTCAGCATCGACCCGTCCATTGCCTTGCGCAGGACCACTCCCATGAACATCTGCTGACGCTTGATGCGGCCGAGGTCAGAGCCGTCACCGAGCGTCTCGCGGGCGCGGACGTAGGCGAGGGCCTGCTTGCCGTTGAGCTTGTTGTTGCCGGTATGCAGCTTCAGCCCGCTGCCTGGATCGTTGACGACCTGCGGGCTGCAAATCGTCACCGACCCCATCGCCTGCACCATCGCCTCGAACCCCATGAAATCGATCTCGACGAAGTGGGTGACGGCGATGCCGGTGAGCTTCTGGACGGTCGCGATCGTGCACGACGGACCGCCGATCGTGAACGCCGAGTTGAACATGTCCTGATGCTGCGCGACGGTGCTCCCGTTCGACGACTTGCAGCTCGGGATCGTCACCCACGAGTCGCGGGGAATGCTGATGATCGTCGCCTGGGTGTGACTGGGCGACAGGTGCACGATCATCGTGGTGTCCGAGCGGGCGCCGGAGACGTCGCCGAAGTGGCCGCCGAGGCCGGCGCGCGAGTCCGAACCGATGACGAGGAAGTTCTCGGCGTGCAGCTGCCGCGGGGCGTCGCGGATGTTGGGGTCGTGCTTCTGCAGGACGGCGACGCGGTGCAGCTGGCCGTTGTACTTCTCATACAGCGCACCGGCCACGCCGACGGCGGTCAGCACCAGGGTGAGCGAGAACGCGAGCGCGCAGACAACGGCGCGCACCAGGACCCTGCGGCGGCGGCTCGGCTTGCGCCCGGCGGCACGCTGCGGCCGGTCCGCTCCGGCGGCCGGCCGGGGCTCAGCGGCACGCTGGGGCGCTTCCGTACCTCGGCTGCGAAGGCGCTGGAGCAGATCGGACTGCTCGCTGGACAGCTCGGACGTGCCGCGCGGGACGATCGGGATGACGGTCGTCGGCGACTCGTCGTCGGTCTGCAGCAGCGCGGTGGGGATGACGCCGGTCGGGGTGTCGTCCACGATCGGCACGAGCGGCGCCGCGATCTCCGGTGCGGTGAAGTCGTCCTGAGCGTACGGGGTCAGCGGTGGCTGTGGCCCGGGATCGGGATCGCGCGCGATGTTGCGTTCCGCGAAGTCGACGAAAAGGTCGTCCAACCAGGCGCGGTCCGACGAGTCGGAGGACGTGCCGTCGTCGTGGGACACGATCCTCCTTGCGAATCTTCTCGTTGGGACCCGATTACCTTACGAGTTACCGGGTCGTTACCGAATGGCCTGCCAGGTTGCTGCCAGTGATCCTCGGCCGCGCTTTGGAGTGCGGGGCGGACGTCCCTTATGCTGGTCGCCGTCACCAACGGCTAGCATGATGCGGTTCGCCGCCCTCATCGTCTAGCGGCCCAGGACGCCGCCCTTTCAAGGCGGTAGCACGGGTTCGAATCCCGTTGGGGGCACCCGCAGCACGTGCTAGGCCCCGTAGCTCAGTTGGTTAGAGTGCCTCCCTGTCACGGAGGAAGTCGCCGGTTCAAGTCCGGTCGGGGTCGCCAGCTCAGCCCAGCCGGACGCCGGCCAGTTGCGTGCCGTGGGCGACAAGCCGCCCGGCCGAGTCCCAGACGTAGCACGCCTCGTCCACCCGCTGCGCGTCGATCAGCTGAGCCTTCTGCAGCACCTGCACCGGTCCCGGCGCGGGTAGGGCTCGCACGTACGCGGTCAGCTCCAGCGTGGGCACCCATCCGGCCGGCTCGATCTCGAACGTCGCGGGTGGGAACGAGTCAACCGCGTACAGCAGCGACGTCGGGTCGAACCGCTCGCCGTCGGGCAGTGACAGCCAGCCTCGGAGTTCACCGCGCCCGCTGGGGTGACCGGCCGCGAAGCCCAGGGTGTCCGGGTCGAGCAGCACGTCGACCTCGTCCATGATCGCGACCGGAGTGCCGTCGGGCGTGCGGCCGGGGATCCGGACGCACTCGTCGATCGGCCGACCCGCATCGGGCAGTCCGCTGTCCCAGAACGCCTTGGTGTCCGGGTCCAGCCGGCTCGTGGTGCACAGCGCATCCACGCACGGGCGCCCGTCCTGCAGCATGCGCGTGCGGAGCTGGCTGGCCGACCGGCCGGCGCGCAGGACCTCGACCTCGATCGTCACCGGCCCCGGGTCCGGCGAGTGCAGGTAGTGCGCGCTGGCGGCGATGACGTGCTCGTGCGGGCCGGCTGTCGACGCCGCACGGCCGAGCACGGCCAGCAGGTAGCCACCGTTGGGCCTGCCGCCGATCGTCCACTGCGGATTGACGTGTGCGTCGAAGCGACCGGGTCTGCTCTCGGTTACCGAGGTGACTGCGGCGAAAGTGGTCGAGGGCATGTGGACATCCAACACCGCGCGCCGTCGGCCAAGCCCTCAGTAGGGTGCAGGTCGTGGCTGGGGCGAAGGTCGGCTCGATTCCCCGGCTGCTGGTTGCCGCGCATGGGACGAGCTCCGTGGCCGGCTCGGCGAGCACTGCCTCGCTCGTCGCGACGATCCGTGCTACCCGGCCCGCCCTTCCGGCATCGCTGTGCTTCCTCGACGTCGCCGCGCCGTCGCTCGCCGAGGCGCTGGACACGCTCGCCGGTCCGGTGGTCGTGCTGCCGCTGCTGCTGTCGACGGGTTACCACGTGCAGACGGACATACCCCGGGTGGCCGCCGGCCGTCGCGGCGTGCGGGTTGCGCGACACCTCGGCCCGGATCCGCTGATCATCGACGCGTTGATCGATCGGCTCGGCCCGTCGTCGGCAGCGACCATCGCGCTGGTCGGGGTCGGGTCGTCCCGTCCCGAGGCACGCACCGAACACGGCGCCGCTGCCGGCCTGCTCGGCGCGCGTCTCGGCCGACCCGTCACCGTCGTGACACTGGCCGAGGACGTCCGCGCGGCGCTCGTCGCCCTCGCCCCCTCCGTCGACGTCGCCACCTACCTGCTGGCCGAGGGACGCTTCCTGGACTCGCTGAAGGCATCGGCCGCCGGGATCGCGACGGTTGCCGATCCGATCGGGGTGCATCCGGCCCTGGTGTCACTCGTGCTGGCCCGTTACGACGAGGCCCTGAACTGAACCTGCGCGGTACTTCGTCCGTGTTGATGGGCGGAGGTTCACCATGTCTACGCGGTACATCATGATCATCGCCGGCGCAGCGTCGCTCACGTTCCTATCGGCCTGTACCAGTTCCACGTCGTCGCCGACGCAGAGCAAGCCCGCTGCCGGCGGCTCGGTCGTCTCGATGCAGGGCTCGACGCTCGTCGCACCCAACGGGCACACCATCTACGAGAACACCCTCGACACGTCCAAGTCGATCAAGTGCGTCGGCACGTGCCAGACTCTGTGGCCACCAGTGCCAGGCCCGGCACGTGCGGGCTCGGGGCTGACCGCAGCCGATCTCGGGACGATCACCCGTCCGGACGGCTCGGTACAGGCCACGCTCAACGGCCACCCGCTGTACGAATTCAGCGGCGACAAGGCCGCGGGCGACAAGTCCGGCGAAGGCATTGCCGACGGAGGCGGTGCGTGGCACACCGCGACCGTCACGGGCACCCCGGCATCGCCCGCGCCGTCCATGAGTTCCTCGTCGTCGGGCGGCGGCGCGTACACGTACTGATCGACCGCTCGCCGCGAATCGGGGGTCACCTGGTCCGCTAAGCTTGCCGGGTTCCGCGGCGGCCGCCCGTCGTGGTGCGGCCAGGTAGCTCAGCTGGTACGAGCGACCGCCTGAAAAGCGGTAGGTCGGCGGTTCGATCCCGCCCCTGGCCACCACGAGACCCCCGTATTTGCTGGGCTTCAGGCCCAGCGGCACCCGATTTGGTCGCGCGTGGTAGCCAAGCCGGCGGCTACCACGACCCTCGATTTGGACGGCCTCGGACAACCGGATCAACCTTCGTGGCCGGTAGGCTGGGGTGTTCCGCGTCGCCATGGGCTCTGATGAGCCGGCGGAGAAAGCGGTACGTGTCGCATCCCGACGAGCTGCCTGACCTATTCATTGACCGCAGCCTCGGTCGGCTGCAGGTTCCCGCAGGACTGAGCACGGCCGGACTACGGCTCGTGACCCTCACGGAGTACTACGGCGTACCCGCCGACGAAGAGGTCGAAGACACCACCTGGCTCGACACCCTGATCCACGGCCGGGTCCGAGCCTTCTGCGTCCCCGAACGCGAGCATGCGACCGTGACCGCTGGTACGGACCGCGGTGAGACGTTCATTGAGCCGCTCCCGCAGTCGACCACGATCGAGCAGTGGAGACCTACAGACAGTCTGTTCCCGCCTGGGCCTTACTGCCTGGGTTACCGGACGGCATCGGACGACCGGGCGGACCCGTGGAATGTGCCCACCACGGGTCCGACCGGTGTCAGCCGAAGAGGGCCGAGGCAGTGAACTCGCAGCCGCTGCTGCTGATGAAGCCGAACCACGACCCGTCGAGCACCTGTCCGGTGTCGGCGCGGACCGAGTCGAAGCTGCCGCGATCGGAGTCCCCGGTGCTCAGGCTCTCGACGGTTACCGGGCTGCCCGGGTCCGCAGTCGCGACAACGTGTCCCCCGACGGAACTGTCAGCAAGGACGATTCCGCCACCCGCTGTCGCGTCCAGCTGGAACGCCAGCGTGCCCGCGTTGCACAAGGCGAACAACGACAGGCCGTTCTCGGACACCAACTTGGTGCTCGTCCCGAAGCCGACGACCTGCCCGTCGAAGACGGTGGCGTCGTTGGTCCCCGCCGGACCCTGCGGCCCGGCCGGGCCGGTCGCACCCGCCGGTCCCTGGGGTCCGGTGGATCCGGCCGGGCCGCTCGCTCCGGTGGCACCGGTCGGCCCCTGCGCGCCCTTCGGCCCGGCCAGACCGGCGGGGCCGGTCTGGTTCCAGGTGATCCGCGTGTCGTAGCGCAGGCAGGTCGGGGCCGATGTCGGGTTGATGTGGACGTTGTAGACCGTTCGCGTCACGTGGCTCAGGCATCCCGCGTAGGCGGTCGGTGCGGTTGAGCCGGTGGTGGCCGCGGCGGCGACGGACGTGCCGCCCGCGACCGCGGCAACGGCGGCGGCAGCGAGCAGAACGCGGCGGGTGGTGGGGTCGAGACGCATTTCATTTCTCCTCGGTGTGGTGGTGACCGAACCGGTCACCGGCCCACCCGGATGGCGTCACGACCTTGTTGGACTGCGCTCGCCGGGTGGTTGCTGGCGTCGGCGAGGTTGCCTAGCGGCGGCGGGGGTATCGCTGATAGTGCTGGGGGAACTGCTGGTGTAGCCCGTCAGCCGGCGCGCTCGAGCCGGTGGTAGACGGCGCTGGTCTCGGGCGCGGGCGCGACCCCGAGTTCGTCGCGCAACCGACCGGTCAGCTGCTCGTACACCTGCGCCGCCTGTGCGGCCTGACCGGTGTGGATCAGGGCGCTCATCAGGCGCCGGTGGGCCGCCTCGTCGAGTGGATCGTGGCGCACGGCCCGGCGGTAGATCTCGACGGCCTCGGGAATCCGCCCGGCGGACGCAAGCAGCCGGCCGGCGCTCCCCAGCACCGTCGCGAACGCCTGGGCGAGCTGTGCACGACGGACCTGCACCCACTCGGTATCGGGCAGGCCCGCACCGAAATCGCCGCCGTAGGCGCTGATCGCCCGCTGCAGGTGCGGCAGCGCGGTCGGAGCCGGTCGGGCCTGGCGAGCGGCGGCCAGTGCCTCCTCGAAGATCTCCAGGTCGCACCAGTGCTCGCGAGCCCGCTCGATCGAGTACCGACCGCCCGCGAACACCACCCAGCCCGGGTCGCCCAGCGCGCGCCGCAGGTCGCGCAGCGCGGTGTGGAAGGCGTTGCGCAGTTGCGAGCCGGAAAGGTTCGGCCACAGCGCGTGTCCGACCTCAGCCTTCGACCGCGGTGGAGAGCTCACGAGCAGGAACAGCAACTCGCGCGGCTTGCCGTATCCCCAGTCCCCCTGCGTGAGTTGCCGCTCGCCGTGGCACACGGTCGCCTCGCCGAGCGCACGGATGCGCAGCTGCCCGGGCGCGGCTGCGTGTGCCACGGGCCGGGTGACCCGCGGCGTGGGCGCGACCGCTACCGGCTCGTCGGCCGCCGGGTGGGCGATCAGGTCGTCGAGCGTCGCGGTGTGCCCGTGCGCCCAGGCGCGGGCGAAGTCCTCGGCGCTCAGCCGGGCGCGCAGCGCGGCCTCGACGCGGTCGTGGTCGGGCCGCTCGCACGGGGGCATCTCGGTGCCGATCTCGGTGCGCAGGCCGGTGGCCGCGGCGAGCAACGCCACCGCACGCCGGTCGTCGCCGCCCAGCTGCGCCACGCCGGCCAGATCCTCGAGCACGCTGGCGCTACGCCACGAGTCACCGAGTGCGCGGTGAGCGGCCAGCGCGTCGAGCAGCAGGGGCGCTGCGCTCGACTCCTCCCGCCGCAGGGCCAGCGCGCCGAGCTGGTGCGCGGTCCAGGCGAGCCCCTCCCGGTAGCCCAGCCGCTCAGAAAGCTCACGCGTCTGCCCGAGCAGTTCGGCGGCCGTCCCCAGCTCGCCCCGGTACTGCGCGACGATGCCAAGGCTGAGCAGCGACCACGCCGTGCCCTCGCCGTCGCCGAGGCGCCGGAACGCCGCCAGTGCCTGCCGGCATTCGTCGGTTGCCGCCTGCCAGTTGCCCTGCAGCCACCCGGCGAAGCCCAGGTAGCCGTGGCACTGCGCGATGCGCAACTGGTCGCCCTCCGCATCGGCGAGCTGCAGGCTCTCGCGGTGGAGCGATTCGGCCCGCGCGTAACGGCCCCGCTCGCGTGCCACGCTGCCGAGCACCTGCAGGGCCGAGGCGACGCCGCCCGGGTCCTGGAGGTCCCGATATCGCTGCAGCGCCGCTTCCAGCCTGCGCACGGCCGCCGGGTAGTCGCACTGCAGATGCGCCAGGGAACCGCTGACCAACAGCGCCTTGGCGCGTAGCGCCGCCGGCGCGTCCATCTCGACGGTGGCCGCCCAGTCCAGCCAGCGCCGCCCCTCGCGGTAGTGCCCGCGCATCGCGCACAGGCGCCACAGGCTGGTGGCCATCCGCAGCCCGAGCGCTGACGGCGGTCGGCAGCCGGCGGCGAACGCCAGCGCCACCCGAAGGTTGTTGCCCTCGAGCTCGAGACGGTCCAGCTCGGCAGTCTGCCGCGGGCCGGTCAGCAGTGGCTCGATCCGCTCAGCGAGATCGGTGTAGTGGGTCAGGTGAGCGGCCGCGGCTGCGTCGAGTTCGCCGGCCGACGCGAGCTGGGCGCGCGCGTAGCTGCGGATCGGGGCGAGCAGCCGATACCGCACCTGCTCACCCCAGCGCTGGGGCGTCAGCAGTGACCGGTCTACCAGGTGGCCGAGGACGTCGAGCACCTCGTCGACCGCCACCGTCTCGGTACTGGCGACGGCCTGAGCGGCGTCGAGGGCGAAGCTGCCGGGGAACACGCCGAGCCGCCGGAACACGATGCGCTCCGGCTCGCTGAGCAGCTCGTGGCTCCAGTCCAGGGTGGCCTGCAGGCTCTGCTGCCGCCGCGGCGCGGTGCGCGACGGGCCGGCGTGCAGGCGGGCCACGTCGTCCATGCCGTTCGCGATCTGCGCGACCGAGAGCAGCCGCACCCGCGCGGCGGCCAGCTCGATCGCCAGCGGCAGGCCGCCGGTTCGTCGGCACAGCCGGGCCACCGCGCCCGCATCGGCGTCGGTCAGCTCGAACGTGGGAGACACGGCCCGGGCCCGCAGCTCGAACAGCCGGCCCGAGCCGGTCGCGCGCACCTCGGACGCCGTCCCGACCTCACCTCGCGGGACGTCGAGGGGCGAGACCGGCCAGACCGCTTCGCCCTCGACCGCGAGCGGCTCGCGGCTGGTCGACAGCACCCGCAATCCGGGGCAGGCGTCCAGCAGCCGATCGACCAGTTCGGCCACGGCGGTGACGACGTGTTCGCAGTTGTCCAGGCACAGCAGGACCCCGGCGCCGCGGATCGCTTCACTGATCGCCTCCACCGGGCTCAACCGCGCGGACTCGGCCACCCCGAGGCCGGCTCTGACCGACTCGGCAACCAGCCCGGCCTCGGCGATCCCGGCCAGCTCGATCCACGCCACGGCGTCCGTCCGCGGCGCCGCGCCCTGTGGATCAGGCCGATCCGCCACGTCCGCTGCCGCAGCAGCGGCGACGCTGAGCGCGAGCCGGGTCTTGCCAGAGCCACCGGGTCCGGTGAGCGTGAGCAGGCGGGCGCCGCGCAACGCGATCAGCGCGCGGGCCGCCTCGTCGTCGCGGCCGACCAGCGGGGTACGGGGCCTGGGCAGCGCAGCGTCGATCCGAAACGGCGCCGCCCCCTCCCGACCCGCCATGCCCGATCCGATCTCGCGTCCGACGCCGCCTGCACGACGCTGCCCGACGGCCTCCGACAATGCGCGTGCTCGCCGGGCGCGACCCTGGCGCGTTGCCGGCCGGACACAGCCTACGACCCACCGGCACGCTCCGGCGACGCTTGCGCGCAGCCGGTTCCCGGCGTTCGGCCCGGTACTTGTGCGCCGCTAAGACTTCACACGGATCTAACATCGTGCTACCTTGCCCTGAACGTTCGGTCAGGTTCGCGCCTCGACCTGGCGAGGAGGGATCACCGTGACAGACACGACCGAGGACCTCAGGCGGTACCCGCCTGGTGAGCCGGCGAGGTACGTGGGGCGCCACGCGCGTCCGCGGGGCACGAGCGTGAGTCCGCGGCACGTACTGCCCGATCGCGAAGTCTGGACACCACGGCACCTGCTCGACGACGCCGACACTCCCTCGCTTCGCACCCTGTCCGCCCGGGTCGAGATCGCGCGGCGCCTCGCGACGTTGGGTGCGCCGTGGCGCGTGCTGCACGCCGTACCGATCGGCGATCGCGCCGTGGATCACCTGGTGATCGGGCCGGCCGGCGTCTTCACGATCGACACCAAGCACCACCCCGGCGCGAAGATCGTCGTGCGCGGCGACAGCGTCACGGTCGACGGGGCGGACCAGCCCTACGTCGCCACCAGCCGTGACCAGGCACGCCAAGCCGCCGAGCTGCTCTCGGCCCGGGCCCTGTTCGACGTCGACGTGCGCGCGCTCGTTGCGGTGTTCGGTGCTCCGGGCGGCTTCACCGTCAAGGCGCAGGCGTACGACGGGGTGGTCAACGTCCTGACCCGCAAGGAGATCGTGCCGCATCTCTGGTCCTCGCCCGAGGTGCTCGGAGCGCCGTCGATCGAGCGGATCTACGAAGTCGCGCGCGAGCTGGCCGCCTGAGCAAACAGCCGAACGACCCGCCCGGGCACGGCCGCTCAGACAGCCAATCCCGGACCCACAGCAACCGGCTGGCCCGCGCGAATCGCGGCGGCGGCATCGCCGGCCCGAAGATCGCACACCTCGTTCAACACATGCCCGGCGTGGCCCTTGACGTGCCGCCACTGGACGTCGCGCCCCGCCAGCAGCGCGTCGATCGCCATGATCGCCGACCGGTTCGACACCGGTTTCCTGGCCGAGGTCCGCCACCCGTTGCGCTTCCAGCCGTCCAGCCACAGCGTGCAGGACTTCAGCACGTAGAGGCTGTCGGTCTCGATCGTCAACGGGCGATCGGCCGGGATCGCGGCCAGCGCCTCGTACACCGCGCGCAGCTCCATCAGGTTGTTCGTCGTCGCGGGATGGCCACCGGCGAGCCAGCTGTCCGGCGACGTCGCGCAGGCCCAACCGCCCGGACCGCCGGGGTTGACCAGGCACGAGCCGTCCGAGGCGACAACGAGGCGCACGCCGTCACGATAGGCGACGTCCACCGTCAGCTGAGCAAGGTGCAGGATGCACTCATGGACTTTCGTTACCTGGGCAACTCAGGCATGCAGATCTCGGAGATCACCTACGGCAACTGGCTGACGCACGGCTCGCAGATCGAGAACGAGGTGGCGACGGAGTGTGTCAAGGCTGCGCTCGACGCCGGCATCACCACGTTCGACACCGCGGATGTCTACGCGAACGGCAAGGCCGAACAGGTTCTCGGCGCGGCGCTGAAGGGTGAGCGTCGCGAGTCGCTCGAGGTGTTCACCAAGGTGTTCTGGCCGGTCGGTCCCGACCCGAAGGGTAAGAACGACACCGGGCTGTCGCGCAAGCACATCATGGAGGGCATCGACGGATCGCTTCGACGGCTGCAGATGGACTACGTCGACCTGTACCAGGCGCACCGCTACGACTCGTTCACCCCGCTCGAGGAGACGATGCAGGCGTTCGCCGATGTCGTCCGATCGGGCAAGGCGCTCTACATCGGCGTGAGCGAGTGGACGGCGGAGCAGATCCGCGCCGGCCACGCGCTCGCCCAGCAACTCGGAGTCTCGCTGGTATCGAGCCAGCCGCAGTACTCGATGCTGTGGCGGGTGATCGAGGACGAGGTGGTGCCGACCTGCGAGGAGCTCGGCCTGGGCCAGATCGTGTGGTCGCCGATCGCGCAGGGCGTGCTCACCGGCAAGTACCGGCCCGGTCAGGCCGCGCCGGAGGGATCGCGCGCCACCGACGACAAGGGTGGCGCGAACATGATCAAGCGGTTCATGAACGACGACGTCCTGAGCCGCGTGCAAGACCTGCAGCCGATCGCCGATGATCTCGGGCTGTCGATGGCTCAGCTGGCCGTCGCCTGGGTGCTGCAGAACGGCAACGTGTCCGCGGCGCTCGTCGGTGCGTCCCGTCCGGAGCAGGTCGCCGAGAACGTCAAGGCGGCCGGCGTCCGGATCCCCGACGACGTGATGAAGCGGATCGACGAGGCACTCGGTGACGTCCTCACCCGTGACCCGTCGATCGTCGCGAAGTCGACGCCGGCGAGGCGGGCGGTCTGAGCGATCTGCAGGCGTGCGCGCCGCGCGATGTACACCCCCTTCGCCGCGCTGTGAGGCGAAGGGGGTGTACATCGCCGGTCAGCGGCCGGCGGGCGCGAGCTGCACGATGCGGAAGTGGTTGCCGAACGGATCCCGGCCCCCACAGTCGATGCCGTACGGCTGCTGCGTCGGCTCCTCGCTGAACTCGACCCCACGCTCGCGCAGCGTCTGGTACGTCTTCTGGCAGTCGTCGGTGGTGAGCCCGAACGTGAACCCGGTGGCGCCCTTGGTCACCAGCTCCCGGACCTGCTCGGCGGAGGCCTCGTCCATCGCCGGTGGTCCAGGCAGCTCGAGCAGGATCTCGCGGCCGGGGTCACCCGGAACGCGCACCGTCAGCCAGCGCATGAAGCCGAGATCCTGGTCGCTGCCCACCTCGAGCCCTAACGTGCCGACGTAGAACTCGAGCGCCTCGTCCTGGTCGAGGACGAAGATGTGCGACATGTTGATCTGCTTGTACATGGTGCCTCCTCGCAATCCGATCGTGTGCGCACGACGTTAGAGGTCACCGCGCACGCTTGGCTTCTCCGAAACTGCTCGGCCGGGTCCACGCCATGGCGAAGCAGTTCGGGACTGCGGCGGTGACGCTGCTCGCGCGGTATGCGCTCGGCGAGGTGCCGACAATCTCGCCGAACGTGCGGCTGAACGTGCCCAGGCTGGTGAACCCGACCGCGAGACAGATGTCCGTGACACTGCGGTCCGTCTCGCGCAGCTGGAACATGGCGCGCTCGACGCGTCGACGCTGCAGGTAGCGGTGCGGCGTTTCGCCGAAGGTGGAGCGGAAGGTCCGGATGAAGTGCGCCTCGGACACGTGTGCTATCCGGGCGAGCGCGCAAATGTCCAACGGCCGGTCGTACTCCCGATCCATCGCGTCCCGCGCGCGCAGCAATCCTCGATTGGACCGCTCCACCGCCCGGCTCACCCGTCGATCTCACCACGCCGGCGGGTAGGCCGGCGGCGCGGTGGTGCAGGCGGCGCCCGTTCGCACATTAATCAACACTTTGCCGCTATCTCTTGCCTTATCCCGATATTGGCGTCTATACCTGTTGGAAGCTGATTGGTTGTGATGAATTTCCTGGCATCGTGGCCAGGAAGTGCCCAGATTCAGCCGACCGGCCCCGCCCACACCCATGGACAGGCACAGGGAAGGAACGTCGGCATGATCCGAACACGCAGACAGCGCGAACCGGGGACCGCGCGCAAGTTGGGGACGGCGGCGCTTGCCCTCGCCCTCACCGTAGGGGCCGTCACGGCCGTGCAGGTCGTCGCGACGGCGCCCGCGCAGGCGGTCGACAACGGGCTGGCCAAGACCCCGCCGATGGGGTTCAACGACTGGAACTCCTTCGGCTGCAACGTCGATGAGCAGTTGATCGAGCAGACGGCCGACTACTTCGTCAGCTCGGGCCTGAAGGCCGCCGGCTACGAGTACGTCAACATCGACGACTGCTGGCTGGAGAAGTCCCGCAGCGCCGACGGCCATCTCGTGCCGGACCCGGTCAAGTTCCCCGACGGCATCAAGGGCACGGCGGACTACGTCCACTCGCTCGGGCTCAAGCTCGGCATCTACGAGGACGCCGGCACGAAGACCTGCGCGGGTTACCCGGGCAGCCTCGGTCACGAGCAGACCGATGCGAACGACTTCGCGGCCTGGGGCGTCGACTACCTCAAGTACGACAACTGCAACAACCAGAGCGACGGTTCCCTGGCCGACTACAAGGCGCGGTACACCGCGATGGGCAACGCTCTGAAGGCGACCGGACGGCCGATCGTCTACAGCCTCTGCGAGTGGGGCAACAACGACCCGGCGACGTGGGCCGGCGACATCGGCAATCTCTGGCGCACCACCGGCGACATCAACGACAGCTGGGGCAGCCTGAAGTCGATCATCGCTCAGAACGCGCCACTGGCGCAGTATGCGCGCCCCGGCGCGTGGAACGACCCGGACATGCTCGAGGTCGGCAACGGCAACATGACCGATACCGAATACAAGACCCACTTCGGGCTGTGGGCCGAGATGGCGGCACCTCTACTGATCGGCACCGATCTGCGCAAGGCCACGCCCGAGACGATGGCGATCCTCACCAACAAGGACGTCATCGCGATCGACCAGGACAAGCTCGGCGTCCAGGGCCAGGTCATCGCGCAGGGCAACGGCACGATGGTCTTCAACAAGCCGCTGGCCAACGGTGATCGCGCCGTCGCGCTGTACAACTCCAACGACACGTCCGCGACGATCAGCACCACCGCCGCGCAGATCGGACTGAAGCGCGCGAGCGCCTACGCGCTGAAGGACGTCTGGACCGGAACGACGACCGAGACGGCAGGCACCATAAGCGCGTCCGTCCCGGCGCACGGCACGGTGATCTACCGAGTCAAGGTGGATCACAACGTCAACAGGCACGCGCCGGCGACCTCGCTCGCGGTGACCTCGACGAGCGGATACAGCGGCGCCGACGTCGCGCTCGGTGCCGGTGGCAGCGCGAACGTCACCAGCACGTTGAGCAACTTCGGGCGCGAGGGGCTCGCTGACGCACGGGTGACGGCGAACGTCCCCGACGGTTGGACGTTCGACCCGACCAGCGCGTGGCACGCCAAGCGGATCAAGACGAACGGCTCGCTCGCGACGACCTGGAAGCTGACCGTGCCTGCGAACACCGCGACCGGCACGTATCCCCTGACACTCGCCGCGACCTACGCGTACGGCAACCACAAGCTCGTCCAGACGACCCATACGGCGACGGTGCAGGTGGTGCCGAATCCACCGACCGGCACCGTGCATCTCAGCGACGTCACCTGGGTGTCGGCCACCAATGGCTGGGGTCCGGTCGAGAAGGACATGAGCAACGGCGAGACCGCGGCTGGCGACGGCCACGAGATCAGCATCCGCGGGGCGAAGTACCCGAAGGGCCTGGGCACGAATGCCGAAAGCGACATCGTGTACTACCTCGGCGGCGCCTGCTCGTCCCTGAAGACCGACGTCGGCATCGACGACGAAGAGGCGAACAACGGCGGCGACGTGATCTTCCAGATCTACGCCGGCGACACGAAGGTGGCCGACAGCGGCGTCATCACGAACACGTCGGCGGTCAAGTCGCTGACGGCCGACCTCACCGGTGCGAGCTGGCTGAGGCTGCACGTCGACCCCGACGGACCGACCACGTACGACCACGCCGACTGGGCCGGCCCGGACCTGACCTGCACCGGTTGATCCCCGGATGAATACCCCCTCAACCACACCAGAAGGCGGCCGAGGGGGTATTCATCGCCGGTCAGCGGGTCAGCGTCGGCGAGGGCTGCTCGGGGTCGTGCGTCGCGCCACCGGCGTCGGCCGAGTCGGCGCTCTTGGCTGCCGCCGCCTCGCGTGCCGCCTGCAGGCCGGACACCATCCGCAGCGGCACCTCCTTGAGCATCAGCGCGAGCACGAACGCGAACACCAGCACGCAGGCACCTACCAGGAACACCAGGTCCATCGCGTCGGAGAACCCGGTCAGGAACGGGTGCGCCAGCACCTTGTTCAGGCCGTGCAGGAAGCCGGTGTCATTCAGGCTCTGCTGCGTGTGCAGGATCTTCAGGTCGGCGGGGTGGTTCCGAGCCGCCTGCTGGAACGCCTGCGTCCCGGCCGCCTTGTCGTACGCCGACTTGATCTTCGGGCCGGCGCTGGAGAACAGGATCGAAAGGAACACCGCCGCACCGAGCGTGCCGCCCACCTGACGGAAGAAGGTGGTCGAGGACGTCGCCACACCCATGTCCGTCGGCGGGACGGCATTCTGCATCGCCAGCACCATCGCCTGCATGCTCAGGCCGAGACCGGCGCCGAACACGACCATGAACAGGTCGGTCCGTACCAGCGAGGTGTCCGCCCCGACCGTCGACAGCAGGGCCAGCCCGGTCACCAGCAGCACACTGCCGACGACGGGGAAGATCTTGTAGCGGCCGGTGCGCGCGGTCACCTGGCCCGAGGCCAGCGACGCGATCATCATGCCGGCCACCATCGGCAGCACCAGCAGTCCCGCCTTCGTGGGCGAGGCGCCCTTGACGATCTGCAGGTACAGCGGGATCGACATCATGCCGCCGAACATGCCGATGCCGATCACGAACGACTGCGCCGACCCGACCGCGAATACCCCGTTGCGGAACAGCCGCAGCGGGATCAGCGCCTCGTCGCCCATCAGCGCCTGGATCCGCACGAACGCGATCAGCCCGAGTATCCCGACGATGTAGCACGTGATCGCGACGGGCGCACCCCACCCCCACGACTGGCCCTGCTCGGCGACGATCAGCAGCGGGACGAGGCCGACGACGAGGGCCGAGGCGCCCATCCAGTCGATCCGGTGGTCGTGGCGGTGGTGATCGATCTGCAGCACCTTGCTGACGACGACGAGTGCCAGGATGCCGATCGGCACGTTGATGTAGAAGATCCAGCGCCAGCCGCTCACGCCGAAGATGTGGTTCGTCCCGGCGAGGAAACCGCCGACGACCGGGCCGAGGACCGACGAGGTCGCGAAGACCGCCATGAAGTAGCCCTGGTAGCGGGCCCGCTCGCGGGGCGGGATGATGTCGCCGATGATCGCGAACGCCAGGGACATCAGGCCACCTGCGCCGATGCCCTGGAACGCGCGGAATGCGGCCAGCATGTACATCGACGTCGACAGGCCGCACAGCGCCGAGCCGGTGATGAACACCGTGATCGCGAACAGGAACAGTGGCTTGCGACCGTAGATGTCAGAAAGCTTGCCGTACAACGGTGTTGCGATCGTCGACGTGATCAGGAATGCCGTGGTGACCCACGCCTGCGCGGCCAGGCCGTGCAGGTCGTCGCCGATCGTGCGGATGGCGGTCGAGACGATCATCTGGTCCAGCGAGGCCAGGAACATGCCGAGCATCAGGCCGCTGAGGATCGTCAGGATCTGCTTGTGGGACAGTTCGCCGGTACGCGGCGGCAGCTTCGGGACCGCGGTCGCGGACATCAGTTCTTCCCTTCCGTCGAACCGCGCTGCTTGTCAGCGAGTCCGGACAGCCAGTCGAGACTGGCGGATTCGAAATCTTCGGTAAAACGCGTTAGCAGGGTGGAGAACCTGCGCAGGTCGCGCTCGTTCCAGCCGGCCAGCATCCGGTCGAAGTGCTGGTGGCGGATCTGATCGTGCCGCTTGAGCACATCGGCCGCCTTGTCGGTGAGGACGAGCAGGCAGGCGCGGCCGTCCTCGGGATCGGCGCGACGCTCGACCAGGCCGTCGCGCACCAGCGCGGCGACCTGCCGGCTGACCGTCGACGGGTCGGCCTGCAGCAGGTCGGCCACCCGACTGGACCGTAGTGGCCCGTCGTTGTCCAGCGCCTTGAGCACCATGTGGGCCGACCACTCGACGTCGTGCGCCGCGGCGGCCAGGACCTGGGTCCGGGTACGTACGAACGTGCGCATCAGGCGGGTGAACGTATCGGCGACGTCCACCAGGTCCAGGTTGAGGGCCGGGGTATCGGCAGGCAGGGCTGACAATGCGGAGTCCAATTCAACTACGTGCAACTTACAACTAGTTGCTATCCGCAACTATCTACCTGCACGAAGCGAAAGGCAAATCCTATTCGATCTTGAGCGCAGATTCGATCTTGATCGACGACTCTCAGTAGGCAGTCAGCCACCGAGCACGTCAGCCAGCACGGCCGCCTGCGAGATGTCGACCTCGTGCGTGGCCGTGAGCAGCGTCAGCACCCCGTCGGTGCCGCGCAGGTCGGCCAGCGCCGCCGACCCGGTCAGCTCCTCGCGGTACCGGCGGGCGAACTCGTCGAACTTTTCGCGATCGTGGCCGTACCACTTGCGCAGCTCCGTGGACGGGGCGACGTCCTTGCACCACAGGGCCAGCGCCGCCTTGTCCTTCGATACGCCACGTGGCCAGACGCGGTCCACCAGCACGCGGCGGCCGTCGTCCCTCGACACCGGGTCGTAGATCCGCTTCACCCGCACGTCCATCAGGCGTGCTCGGCCACTGCAACGTCCTGCAGGCCGAGCAGCCGGATCGACTCCTCGCGCATCTGCACCTTGCGGATCTTGCCGGTAACCGTCATCGGGAACTCATCGACGACGTGGACGTACCGCGGAATCTTGTAGTGCGCGAGCTTGCCGTCGCAGTACGTTCGCAGCGCCTCGGCGGTCAGTGGTGCGGCGTCCTCGCGCATGCGCACCCACGCCATCAGCTCCTCGCCGTACTTCTCGTCCGGGACGCCGATGACCTGGGCGTCGATGACATCCGGGTGCGTGTACAGGAACTCCTCGACCTCGCGCGGGTACACGTTCTCGCCACCGCGGATGACCATGTCCTTGATCCGCCCGACGATGTTCACGTAGCCGTCGGCGTCCATCGTGGCCAAGTCGCCGGTGTGCATCCAGCCTCCCCCGCCGGCTACGCCCCCGTTGGCGGGGGTGCCCCCACTGCGCAGCACCTCGGCGCTCTTCTCCGGCTCGTTCCAGTAGCCGATGGCGGGCTCAATCGGTCGTTGCAACACCCCTATTGGTGTGAGGTGTTGTGCGTGTGGTCCAAGCAGGAACTGATCGAGAAGCGGGCTCGGTTCTGGGTGTTGATGTCGCGGGGCTCGACGTTGCAGGCGGCCTGTGATGCTGTCGGGGTGAATCGTCGAACTGGTCGTCGCTGGCGTCAAGCGACCGGCGGGCAGGTCCCGCGTAAGAAGCCCGAATCCTCGGGCCGGTATCTGAGCGTGGACGAGCGGTTGCAGATCGCCGACCTGCATCTGGGTGGGGCCGGCGTGCGGGCCATTGCCAGGCAGATCGGGCGCTCGCCGGCGACGATCAGCCGTGAGCTGCGCCGCAACGGACCCGAACCCGGCGTCGGTGGGCGGGGCCGGGTCAAGTACGCGCCGTATGCGGCGCAGAAGCGGGCCGAGCTGCGTGCCCGACGACCCAAGGCGAGCAAGTTCGACGAGCTGGAACTGGCATCCTTGGTGCAGACCAAGCTGTGCCTGAAGTGGAGCCCGGAGCAGATCAGCGACCACCTCGCCGCGGTGTTTCCCGGACGGCAGGAGATGAAGGTGAGTCCGGAGACCATCTACCAGGCCCTGTATGTGCAGGGCCGCGGTCATCTGCGTGCTGAGCTGCATCAACACCTGCGCACCGGCCGTGCTGTGCGTCGCCCCAGACGCGCCACGGCCAAGGGCCCCTCCGGCAAGATCCCCGACATGATCATGATCAGCGAGCGGCCCGCCGAGGTGGCCGACCGCGCTGTGCCCGGACATTGGGAGGGTGACCTCATTCTGGGCACGAACTGCCGCTCGGCGATCGCCACGCTGGTGGAGCGTCAGACCCGGTTCGCGATGCTGGTCCACCTACCAGACGGTCACGGAGCCGCGGCCGTGCGTGATGGCCTCCTAGCCGCGATCAAGACCCTGCCTGCACAGCTGCGTAAGACCTTGACCTGGGACCAGGGCACCGAGTTGGCCCAGCACCGCCAGATCACCATGGCCACGAAGATGGCCATCTACTTCTGCGACCCGCACAGCCCCTGGCAGCGAGGGTCCAACGAAAACACCAACGGCCTGCTGCGCCAGTACTTTCCGAAAGGTACCGACCTGTCGGTGCACTCGCCCGAGCGATTGCTCGAGGTGGCCACCGAACTCAACGAGCGGCCACGCAAAACCCTCGGCGGCATCACACCCGCACACGCGATGCAGCGCCTACTATCAGACCCCGAAAGACCCGTCGTTGCAACGACCGCCTGAATTCGCCGATCCCCATGTGGCATGCTCCGCAGGCCGATGGACAATTGGGGACAGGGACTTTGGAACGATCGATTCTGTGACCGCGTTAGATAGGGTCCTTGCTTCTGACG
>JBOGDQ010000321.1:0-9149 GCA_050742975.1 Jatrophihabitantaceae bacterium | reverse complement strand
CGGCGAGTGGGGCCGCGCGGCCCGGGTAGCCGGCTGGGTCGTCGGCATCATCCTGCTGCTGATGATCACCGCGACGCACTACAACTTCTCCGGCGGTGGCTGGCTGATCGGCTTCACCGCGGCGATGTGGGTGATGCTCATCTGGGACGTGCAGCGCCGCAAGCACAGTTGGCGCAAGTAGCCGTCAATGCCGCGCCGCCACACGTCGGCGTGGCTGAGCGGGTATTCAGGACGCCCGGGCGGCCTTTCGGGCTGCCAGCCGCTCGCGCTGCTCGACGAACCGGCTCGCCTGCGCGTCCAGCTCACCCAGGAACGCCGTCAGCTCGTCACGGGCCTGCTCGCCGCGCGGCCCGAAGTCGTCACGGCTGAAGATCTTCCAGAAGCGCAGGACGGGCGCGATGACGTCGTCGTGGTGCAGGCGCAGGTCATAGATGCCGGCCTTGGCGATCGTCACCGAGTTTCGGGTGAACTCAGGCATCCCGGCGCCGGGCATCTGGAACCCGACGACCTCGTCACGGATCGCACACATCGTCGCGTCCGGTGCACGGTCGAGTGCCGCGGCGACAAGGTTGCGGTAGAAGACCATGTGCAGGTTCTCGTCGGTGGCGATGCGCTGCAGCAGCTGCTCGGCCAGCGGGCAGCCGGTGGCCGCGCCGGTGTTGCGGTGCGAGACGCGGGTGGCCAGCTCCTGGAAGGACACGTACGCGACCGTCTGCAGCGGCGTCTTGTCGCCGGAGTCGTAGCCCGCCGTCATGTGCAGTATGCGCAGCCGCTCGAGCTCGACCGGGTCTACGCCGCGGGTCACCACGAGGTAGTCCCGCAGCGCGATGCCGTGCCGGCCCTCCTCGGCGGTCCAGCGGCCGACCCACTGGCCCCAGGCGCCGTCGCGGCCGAACCGGGTGGCGATCTCGCGGTGATAGCTGGGCAGGTTGTCCTCGGTCAGCAGGTTCACGATCATCGCGGTCTTGGCGACCGGGTCGAGCGCGCTGTCCTCGGGCGACCAGTCCTCGCCGCCGAGGAAAGCGAAGTCGCGGCCGCGGCTCCACGGCACGTAGTCGTGCGGCTGCCACGGCTTGGCCAGCTTGAGGTGACGCTCCAGGTTCTCCGCGACGACCGGCTCGAGTTCGTGCAGCAGACGCGAATTCAGGCCGGCGTCCGTGTCAGCGGCTTCGAGCACAGTCATAAGCAAACCTCCTAGTAGTCCTCCCAGAACCTACGCCTACGTTAGCGTAGGTTCACGACGTCGTCCCCACCCACCTTGGTTACCCGCCAGTACAGGCGACCTACCCAAGCGCTGCGAGTGGCCGGCGGCCAGAACGACGGTGACCTCCCCGGCGGAGCGCAAAGACACCACAACCGGCGGGCGGCCCGAAAGGTTGGCGACCTCCCCGGCGGAGCGCATCGCAACCACAACCGGCCGCCCCTGCGCGACGAAGTCGCGTGCCGGCCGCGGTGTCCGCCCGAGCCTGCGAGTGGCGGCGCCGCGGTCGGCCAGCGGCCCCAAGAAGTCACGAATCGAAGCCGAGCCCGAGCCGGTCGAGCGTGCGCAGCCATGGGCCGCGCCGCCCTGCGTGTTCGTCGGCCTTGGCGAGCGCCCGCCGGGTGAGCTGGATGCCGAGGTACCGGACCGGCTCGGGTGGAAACGGAAGCGGGCGCTTCTGCGGCGCCCGCAGCCGGGTCGCCTCGGTGTCGCGCCCGGCCAGCAGGTCGAGCATCACCTGCGCTCCGAATCGGGTGGCTGCCACGCCGAGCCCGGTGTAGCCGAGGCTGTACGCCACCCGCCCGCCGAGCGCGGTGCGCTGGAACGCGAAGAAGCGCGTGGACGTGTCTATGGCCCCGCCCCACTTGTGACTGAACCGCAGCCCCTCCAGCTGCGGGAACGTCGCGAAGAACTGCCGCGCCAGCAGCTCGAACGTCTGCGGCCGCTGCTCGAGTTCGTCGCGGAGCCCGTTGCCCCAGTGGTAGATCGCGTCGTACCCGCCCCAGAGGATCCGGTTGTCGGTCGAGAGCCGGTAGTAGTGGAACTGGTTGCTGACGTCGCCGACGCCCTGCCGGTTGCGCCAGCCGACCGCGGCCAGCTGTGCCGTCGACAGCGGCTCGGTCATCAGCGCGTAGTCGTAGACAGGCACGACGTACGGACGGATCCGGCGCAGCAACGACGGGAACACGTTGGTGGCGAGCGCGACCTGACCCGCACGCACCGGCACTCCCCGGGCACTCAGCCGCACCCCGGCCGCGTCGCGCGACAGCGACGTCACCGGTGTGTGCTCGGCGATGCGGACGCCGAGCCGCTCACACGCCGAACGCAGCCCCCACGCCAGCCGCGCCGGATCGACCAGCGCGGTGTCGTCGCGGTGCCAGCTGCCGGCCAGGTAGGTCGGCGAGTTGACCTCGGCTCGAACCTCGGGCTCGTCGAGGAACGCCGCACTGTCGCCGAACTCCTTCGCCGCCGCGACGTCCTCGCGCAGCCACTCGACGTGGTGCGGCTCGGTCGCCACGTCCAACGAGCCGGTGCGTTCGAAGCCGCAGTCGATGCCGTACCGCGCGACGGCGTCCTCGATCGCATCCAGGTTCTCGCGGCCCAGCCGCTGCAGGGCCGGCAGCTCGTCGGGAAACCGGGACCGACCGTTCTCCAGCCCGTGCGTCAGGCTCGCCGCGCAGAACCCGCCGTTGCGACCGGACGCCGCCCAGCCGGCAGTGCGCCCTTCCAGCAGCAGCACGTCACGCGACGGGTCCTGCTCCTTGGCGAGCAGAGCCGTCCACAGCCCGGTGTACCCGGCTCCTACGACGGCCAGATCGCACGACGTGGCCGAGGTGAGCGCCGGCGCCGGAGCCGGCACACCCGGCGAGTCGAGCCAGAACGGGGTCGGCTCGGCATCCGCGAGGGAGGCGGTGACCAACGGCGATCAGGCCTTCCTGCGGTTGGAGAAGAATCCGATCAGCGCGAGCAGCACGCCGAACCCGAAGATCAACGTGCCCATCACGTTCACCTGTGGTGGCACGCTTCCCCCGCTGCGCTGCGCCGCGCCGTACACCCACAGCGGGAACGTCTGGGTGGAGCCGTTGTTGAAGCTGGTGATGATGTAGTCGTCGATCGACAGCGCGAAGGTCAGCAGCGCACCGGCGAGCACGCCGGGCATCAGCATCGGCAGAGTCACCCGGAAGAACGTGATGATCGGCCCGGCGCCGAGGTCACGGGCGGCCTCCTCCAGCGCCGGGTCCATGCCGGCCATCCTCGCCCGCACCGTGACGGCGACGTACGCGATGCTGAACATGACGTGCGCGATCACGATCGTCCAGTAGCCGCGCGGCACGCCCAGCGTGAGGAAGAAACTGAGCAGCGCGGCGCCGAGCACGATCTCGGGCGCGGCGATGTTGGCGAACAGCAAAAGGTTGATCGAACCCGAGCCGCGGAACTTGCGCTTGCCCATCGCCATGCCGAGCAGCGTGCCCATGATCGTCGCGATCACCGTGACGATCACCGCGATCGTCAGCGAGTGCTCGAGCGCCGTCGTCAGGTCGGAGATCGCGAACAGGTGCCGGTACCAGTTCAGCGTGAAGCCCTGCCAGGTGCTATTGAACTTGCCCTTGGCGTTGTTGAACCCGAAGACGATCATGACGATGATCGGGGCGCACAGCCACAGGATCACCACCCAGCCCCAGAACGGCAGCATCCACCGGCCGTGGCCGCGCCGGCCGCGGCGCGGAGCGATCGCCCGCTGCTCGGAGACCTCCAGCGCCTCACCCATCAACGCGCTCATGCCGGCCTCGCCGCAACTATCGACTTGGTCCGCACGGCAGTGAGCAGCTTGCGTCGGGTTCTCATCCTGCCGCCATCTCCAGGACGTCGTCGGTACCGAGCACCCGGGCGTAGGCGAACACACCGATCAGCAGCGCGCCCATCAGCATGAACGACAACGCCGCCGCCGTCGGGTAGTCGGAGTTGGTGAAGTACTCGGTCTGGATGACGTTGCCGATCATCGTGGTGTTGGTGCCGCCGAGGATCGTCGCGTTGACGTAGTCCGAGGCCACCGGCACGAACGTCAGCAGTACCGCCGCGAACACGCCCGGCATCGACAGCGGAAGCACCACCTTCGTGAACGCGGCGGCCTTGTTCGCGTACAGGTCCGACGACGCCTCGAGCAGCGCCGGGTCCACCCGTTCGAGCGCGACGTAGATCGGCAGCACAGTGAAGGGCAGGAAGTTGTAGGTCAGGCCCCCGATCACCGCGGCCGGTGTCTGCAGGATCGCGTAGTCCTTGGGCAGCAGGTGCAAGTCCTTCAACGGCGAGAGCAGGATGCCGTTGTCGGACAGGATGAAGTTCCACGACTGGGTCCGGATCACGAACGAGACGAAGAACGGCAGCAGCAGCAGGAACAGCAGGCTGGACTTGTGGCGACCGCCCCGGAACGCGATCCAGTACGCGACCGGGTACGCGATGATCAGGCACAGCGCCGTCGCGATCAGGCCATACACGATCGAGCGGATGAACTGGACGTGGTAGCGGTTCCACCCGTCCGAGTAGGTACTCCAGTGCCAGGTCTGCTTGAACCCGTCCAGCAGGTTGCCGGTCATCGTCGACACCGACAGCATCACCAGCGTCGGGACGACGAAGAAGATCACCAGCCACAGCCAGCCAGGCAGGACCAGCCAGTAGGGCGCCAGCCGCGCCCAGATCCGCTTACTTCTCATGACTCGTAGATGGGCTCGAAGAGGTCGTCCCAGATCTTTTCCTCGCCTGGGTCGAGCACGCGATAGCGGTGCAGCTTCGAGTAGTCGGACTTGCTCGGGAAGATCAGCGGACTGTCAGCCAATTGTTCCAGGGACTGCTTGTCGTCCTTGTTTGTCGCCGCCTGTGCGTCCTTGAGGATGAGCCCCTGTGCGGCCGGGACGGGCGTGACGTAGTTGATGTACTCGGCCAGAATCGTGGCGATCTTGGGCTGGTAGACCCAGTCCATGTAGATCATCGCGTCACGCGGGTGCTGGGCGTGGACGGGGATGCACATGTTGTCCGTCCAGAGCGGTGCCCCCTCCTTCGGGATCACGAACTTCAGGTTCGCGCCGGACGCGTTGGCCTGGAAGATGTCGCCCGACCAGGCCAGCGAGATCCACAGGTCACCCTTGGACAGCGGCTCGACGTAGTCCTGCTGGTAGTACTTGCGGACCAGCGGCCGCTGCTTCTTCAGCCAGTCCGCGGCCTTCCTCCAGTCCGCCTGGGTCGACGTCTCCGGGTTCACGCCGATCGCGCACAGCGCCGAGTTCGGGGTGTCCTCGATATCGGCGAACATCCCGACGTGGCCCTTGAACGCCGGGTCGGCGAGGTCCTGCCAGCTGGTGATCTCGCGATCGATGTACTTCGGGTTGTAGCCGATGCCGGTCATGCCGGACTGCCAGGCCATGGTGTAGACGTTGCCGCGGTCGAAGCTCGGGTCGAGGACGAGCGGGCTGGCGTTGGCGTAGAAGTTCGGCATCGCGCTTTGATCGAGCGGGATGAGGTAGTCCAGCTCGACGAGCTTGTCGAGGTAGATCCCGTTGGTGATGACGATGATGTCCCAGCCGATGCCCTGCCCGGCGGCCAGCACCGGCTGGATCTTGCCGAAGTACGAGTCGTCGTCCTGGATGCCCTCGTCGTACTTGACCTTGATCCCGGTCTGCTTGGTGAACATGTCCAGGGACGGGTGGTCACTGCCCTTGCCGACGTCGATGTAGAGCGGCCAGTTCTCGAAGTTCAGCTGACCGGTCTTGTTCGCGTGCTCGGTCCAGAACTGGGTGATCTGCTTGCGGGCCGCGTTCAGCCCGAGCTTGCTGCCGGGCGAGCCCGCGATTCCGCACGCGGCCAGCGACAGGCTCAGCGCGGAGAGGCCGCCGACCTGCAGCGCCCGGCGTCGGCTCACGCGCGGCAGGGTCAGCCCGCGGATCAGGTCCGGCGGTAGCGACGTGTCGTCATTCGCCCCGGTCATGCCGGCACCTCCGTCGCCACTGGTGTATCGGCCAGCGCGAGCGAGTGATCAGGGCGCCACGACAGCCACACGTCCTGGTCACGCTCGGCGATGTCACTGGAGTCGGAGGAGTTCTGCGCGAAGACCGACAGGTCCGCGCCGTCCGCGGTGCGGATCGCGTACTGGGTGGACGAGCCGAGATAGACGACCTCCGCCACCCGCCCGCGGATCGTGCACCGTTCGGAGTCAGGCTGCTCGTGCGTGATGACGATCTTCTCTGGACGGACGGTCAGGTGCAGCGGCCTGCCCACGGCCGCGCCGACCGCGGTGGCATCCGGCACCACCACCCGCTCGCCGCTCGTCCCTTCCAGTACGGCCGTAGTGCCGTCGATTCGGGCGACGTTGCCCTGCAGCAGGTTGGACGTGCCGATGAACCCGGCCACGAACCGGGTGCGCGGGCGCTCGTACACGTCCCGCGGAGTGCCGAGCTGCTCGATCCGCCCGGCGTTCATCACGATCAGGCGGTCGGACATCGTCAGCGCCTCGTTCTGGTCGTGCGTCACGAACACGAAGGTGATGCCCACCTCGCGCTGAATGCGCTTGAGCTCGAGCTGCATGTTCTGCCGCAGTTTCAGGTCGAGCGCGGCGAGCGGCTCGTCCAGCAACAGCGCGCGCGGCCGGTTGACCAGCGCCCGGGCGAGCGCGACCCGCTGCTGCTGGCCGCCGGACAGCTCACGGGGGCGGCGGTCGGACTTGCCGTCGAGCTGGACCAGCTCGAGCATGTCCTTGACCCGCTTGGTGATCTCCGGCCTGGAGACCGACTTGCGCCGCAGCCCGAACGCCACGTTCTCCTCGACGGACATGTGTGGGAACAAGGCGTAGGACTGGAACACCATATTGACGTCGCGATGGTTGGGCGGCACGCCGACGACGTCCCTGCCGTAGAGCAGGATCTGGCCCCGCGTCGGCTCCTCGAACCCGCCGATCATGCGCAGGGTGGTGGTCTTGCCGCAGCCGGACGGTCCGAGCAGGGAGAAGAACTCGCCCTCGCCGATGATCAGGTCGACGCTCTCGACTGCAGCGACGTCGCCGGAGCGGGTGTGGAACTGCTTCGCGATGCCCACCAGTTCGATGGCAGGTACCGGCCCGGCGCCGGCTCGGGTGTCTGCGCCCCGGCTGGCCGAGCGGGTGGCGTCCGCCGCGGCGCCGGTCGTCTTCGTGGTGTCCATTCGGCCCCCAAGTGAACCATCGACTGACGAGGATCCTGACATGTCAGCCCGCAGCAGACAAGGGATTCCGTTGTCTTGTTCTCGAAACACAACGGAATCACTTGCAATAGCGCGCACCCGTAGTCCAAGCTGGATGCATGGTGCGCGCCGGATCTCGGGAGCTCGTCGACGACACGTCGAGGGCCATCATCGAGCAACTGCAGGCCGACGGGCGCCGCGCGTACGCCACGATCGGCAAGGCTGTCGGCCTGTCCGAGGCCGCCGTCCGCCAGCGGGTACAGAAGCTGGTCGACCACGGCGTCATGCAGATCGTCGCGGTCACCGACCCGATGCAGACCGGCTTCGCCCGCCAGGCGATGGTCGCGATCACGGCCTGCGGTGACATCGAAGCGGTGGCCGAGAAGCTCTCGAAGATCAGCGAGGTCGACTACCTCGTGATCACCGCCGGCTCGTTCGACATCCTCGCCGAGGTCGTCGTCCAGGACGATGCGCACCTGCTGCAACTGGTCAACGAGCGCATCCGCTCGATCGACGGCGTGACCAGAACCGAATCGTTCCTCTACCTCCGATTAGCCAAGCAGACCTACAACTGGGGTGCCCGATGACCGCCACATCCACGCAGAGCCACAACGCAGCCGACCTGGCCGCCAAGGCGCACGAACATCTGTGGATGCACTTCACCCGGATCTCCTCGTACGAGCAGAATCCGGTGCCGACGATCGTGCGGGGTGAGGGTGCGCGCATCTTCGACGTGCACGGCAAGTCGTACCTGGACGGGCTGTCCGGGCTGTTCGTGGTCCAGGCCGGGCACGGGCGCACGGAGCTGGCCGAGGCTGCGTACAAGCAGGCGTCCGAGCTGGCGTTCTTCCCGCTGTGGTCCTACGCGCACCCGCAGGCGATCGAGCTGGCCGACCGGCTCGCCGATCTCGCGCCCGGCGACCTGAACAAGGTCTTCTTCACCACCGGCGGCGGCGAGGCCGTCGAGACGGCGTGGAAGCTGGCCAAGCAGTACTTCAAGCTGGTCGGCAAGCCGATGAAGCACAAGGTGATCAGCCGCAACGTCGCCTACCACGGCACCCCGCAGGGAGCGCTGTCGATCACCGGGATCCCGGACGCGAAGAAGTGGTTCGAGCCGCTGGTGCCGGGCGCGCACAAGGTGCCGAACACCAACTTCTACCGCGCGCCCGAGCACGGCGACGACCTGGAGGCGTTCGGTCGCTGGGCCGCCGACGCGATCGATCAGGCCATCGAGATGGAGGGTCCGGACACCGTCGCGTGCGTGTTCCTGGAGCCCGTGCAGAACTCCGGCGGCTGCTTCCCGCCGCCGCCCGGATACCTGCAGCGGGTTCGCGAGATCTGCGACCGCCACGACGTCCTGCTGGTCTCGGACGAGGTCATCTGCGCCTTCGGCCGGCTGGGCACGATGTTCGCGGCGGACAAGTTCGGCTTCCAGCCGGACATGATCACCTGCGCCAAGGGCATGACCAGCGGCTACTCCCCCATCGGTGCGTGCCTCGTCTCGGACCGGATCGCGGCGCCGTTCTGGTCGGGCACCGACTACTTCCCGCACGGCTACACCTTCGGCGGGCACCCGGTCTCGGCCGCCGTGGCGTTGGCCAACCTCGACCTGTTCGACCGCGAGGGGCTCAACCAGCACGTCCTGCAGAACGAGGGTGCGTTCCGGGCCACGCTGGAGAAGCTGCACGACCTGCCGATCGTCGGCGACGTGCGCGGCGACGGCTACTTCGACGGCATCGAACTGGTCAAAGACAAAACGACCAAGGCCACTTTCGACGAGGACGAGTCCGAACGGCTACTGCGCGGCTTCTTGTCCAAGGCCCTGTTCAACGCGGGCCTGTACTGCCGCGCCGACGCCCGTGGTGACCCGGTCGGCCAGCTCGCGCCGCCCCTGATCATCGGACAGGCCGAGTTCGACGAGATCGAGCAGATCCTGCGCAGCGTGCTCACCGAAGCCTGGAAG
>JBOGDQ010000320.1:0-5229 GCA_050742975.1 Jatrophihabitantaceae bacterium | reverse complement strand
CCGGGCTAGTCCAGGCAGAGGCAGAAGGGGTGCCCGGCAGGGTCGAGGAACACCCGGAAGGACTCACCGGGCTGGTGCTCGTGCTTGGTCGCGCCGAGTTCGAGCACGGCCGCCTCGCCGATGTCGAGATCGTCGACGATCACATCGAGGTGCATCTGCTGGGGCACCTGCTGGCTCGGCCAGCCAGGCGGCGTGTAGGCCTGCACCTGCTGGAAGGAGATGCACTGACCGTTCTCCGCGCGGATGTCAGCCCAGTCGGCGGAGACGTCGACCTGCCAATCCAGCATCGCGCCGTAGAACGTCGCGAGTGCGCGCGGATCGGGGCAGTCGATAACGATGCTCGGCAATCGTGCGGTGGCCATGTCGGGCACGGTACCTGCAGGTGCGGACGATCCACATCCGGATGACGCTCCGACCGGGCGTGTGAGGCCGACTGGACGTCCGCCATGCCGATGCAGGGGCCGTCGCCGGTAGCGGATCGCTGACCGAACAGACCAGCACCGCACTTCGTGCCGCTACTCGGGTGAGATGACCTCGAGTGTCGGCAATAGGTGCAGATATCGAGGTCGGTCACGCGTGAGCAGTGCGCGCCCGCTCGTCGCAGCGTGGGCAGCGATGTAGAAGTCGGGCAACGGTGAGCGGCGGGCCCCGCCACTGCGGCGATACTGCAGGAAGCAGCGTCCGGCCAGAAACGCCGCCTCCCAGGGCAGCTCCTCGCGTTCGATGCTGTCCGGCAGTGCCTCGTCGAGATCCTCGATCCGATCGAACCCGACGGAGAGTTCGGCAAAGATCAGCGGGTTGATCGCGACGGGGCCGGCGTCGAACGCGATCGCGAGGTGCTCTGCGGACCAAGCGCCCCAGCGCGGGTCGTCGGTGAACACGTCGAGCAGCACGTTGGAGGCCACCAGTGTCCCGAGCGCCATCAGCTCAGGATTCGCCGCGAGTCAGGGCCATGATCTCGTCGGTGGTCATCGTCAGGCGGCGCCCCCGCATCTGTCTGACGAGCGCCGCTCCATGTCCTTCGGTGCGCCGGACCAGTCGGACGGCGTCGTCGTCGACCTCGAAGTCGACCTCGCTGCCAGGCTCGACGCCAAGGCGTCGGCGTATGTCCTGTGGGATGGTCACCTGTCCCTTGCTCGTGACACGCATGAGCCGAGAATAGCACGAGTAATACCGATCGGTATTACTCGTCGCCCGCGGCGGTCAACGGCACCCGCGTCCGCCCGCTCACGGCCGGAACCGGACAGTGCTCGGAAAATTTTCCAGCCACTAGTGACAGATACGTGTCATAGTGACATGATCGTGCCATGACGATGGACGGGATGTCTCTGCGTGAGCGTCAGGCGCAACAGGTCCGGACGGCGGTGCTCGAGGCGGTGATCGACGAACTGGAGAGCAAGGTCGTCGATGACGTGTCGATGGCCGACGTCGCGCTGGCCGCTGGGATTTCGTTGCGGACGTTGTACCGGTACTTCCCGGACCGCTCGTCGCTGCTGCATGCGGCGGGCGAACATCTGTACGGGTCGTTGGGGGTGCCGTTCGACATCGCCGGTCCCGAGGACATCTCCGCCAGCCTGCTGCAGGCCGCAGGCCGGTTGTCGACCCGTCCGGAACTGACCCGTGCACTGGTGCGGACGACGGCCGGTCGGGCCACCCGGTCGAAGGTCCGCGGGCAGCGAGTCGAGGCCATCAGTACCGCGCTGAAGCCGGTGACCGACGGCCTGGATGCGGACACGGCGCGCTGGGCCGTCGCGGTCATCGCCCACCTGTGCAGCGCGGCGTCGTGGGTGATCATCAGCGACGAGAGCGGGCTGGAGGAGGCGGACGCGCAGCGGGCGGTGGCCTGGGGCATTGAAGCGTTGATCTCGACACTGCCCGGTACCAGCCGGCGCTCGCCCCGGCGGGCGAAGCGCTCATGAGGCGCAGCAGCCGATACGTACACACCTACCAACACGAACGGAGACGTCGATGAGCAGCACTATCAGCACCGATTCAGCCCGGCCGGTCACCTCGGCGCAGCGCCACATCGTCAGCGAACCGGACACCAGTCGGGCCTGGTGGTTCCTCGGGACGCTGGCCGTGCTGCGCAACCCCGAGGGGACGCCGCGCACACCCGCGGTGATCGAACTGACCGTCCCGCCCGGGGGCTCGCCTCCGCGCCATGTCCACGAGGCGCTCGATGACGCGTTCCTCGTCCTGGACGGTGAGGTGGTGGTGCGCTGCGGCGAGCAGACCGTGGTGGCACGACCAGGGACCTACGTGTGCGTGCCGAGCGGCGTCGAGCACACCTTCCGGGTGACCAGCCCCGTCCCGGCGCGGATGCTGCAGGTGCACAACGACGACAGCTTCCTCGCCCTGATCGAAGCCGCCGGCACGCCGACGCGCGAGCTTCGGCTGCCCCCTGCCGGGGAGTTCGACCTGGACCTGGAGACCCTGGTGCGGCTGAACTCCGAGCACGACTCCCGCATCGTCGGGCCCTCGTTCGAGGAGGACGAGGCCCGTTCCTTCCTGGGCGAGGCCACAGACGCGGTGGGGCGTGAGGCGAGCCTCGGTCCGATCAACCACGTAGCCCTCAACGTCACCGACCTGCGCCGCAGCGAACCGTTTTACGCCCAGGCCTTCGGGCTGGTGCGCGTGGACGGCGAGGTGGCCCAGGACGGCAGCGGCCACGTCGTCCTGGCCAGCCCGAGCGGCGGGTGGATGCTCTCGCTCACCGGTGCCGCCGCATCGCCCGGCGTGGAGCACGTGGCAATCGGCTGTCGCGATCGCGACCAGCTCGTCCTCTGGCGCGACCTGCTCACCGAACGGGCCGCCGAACCAGGGACGATCACCGACGCTGCCTACGGATCCGGCTTCGTCGCCCGCGACCCGGACGGCCTGGAACTCGAACTGTTCGCTCCGCCATCGCCATCGTCATAGCGGCGAAGGATGGCAACGCACACCGGAACCGGCCGATCGAAGGTTCACTCGGTCAGGTTCTCGGCGACCACGGCCATCGTCGCCAGGTGCGCGGCCTCGCCGGCAGCTCCGAGCCGGCGCGACAGGCCGGCGATGAGTCCCTCGATCAGGATGAACTGCGGGATCCGCGTGGTGACTGTGAGCTCATCACGGAACGTCGGATCGCGCATGCCGACGACGAGCGAGATGTCGGCCGCAGCGGTCAGCGGGGACCGCCCGAACGCGGTGATGAGGATGACCGCCGCGCCCGCCTCGCGTGCCGCCGCCGCGCAGCGCATGGTGGTCTCGTTCGCACCGGACCCGCTGATGACGAGCAGCACGTCGTCGGGACTCATGTGCCGTGCCGCGACCTGCTGGGCGATGCCGTCAGTGGGTGAGTCGGCCGGCAGGCCGAGCGCGGTCAACCGCTGCGCGCACAGCTGCGCGAGCGGCGCCGACAGCCCGTTCCCGGTCACCAGCAGCCGTCGCGCCCGCGCCAGCGTCTCGATCGCGCGGGTCAGGTCCGCGTCGCTCAGTAGGGCCGTCATCGCGGGCAGCGACTCGCCCACGCTCGCGAACGCGGCGCGCACCACGTGCGCCGCCGTCTGCGGCTCGCCGGCGGTAGCTCCGGCTGCCACGCCCGCCGGACCGAGGTCGCGCGCGAGCATCACCCGTAGCTGCTGGTAGCCGGTGAAGCCCAGGCTCTGGCAGGTGCGCACCACGGTCGCGCGCGAGGCACCGGCCGCCTCGGCGACCTGCTGCGAGGACATCTCGATTACCGCTTCTGGCCGGCCGAGCAACACCTCCGCGACCGCCTGCTCGGTGGGCAGCAGGGACGATGCCACCGACCGGATGTGCGCCATCACCCCGCCGGGCGCGTCGAACGCAGCTGAGCTCACGACGCCGCGACCGTGCCGATGGGTGGCGGCCCGATGGGCGGCGTGCCGATGGGTGGCGGCCCGATCGGTGTCCGGCGCAGCCGCGGTGCCGACCAGCGTCCGGTGATCAATCGTCGGCGCAGCACTCCCGACACCAGATCGATCGCCACGGTTACCACCACGACGACGATGAGCAGCATGCCAACAGCGTTCCAGATCCGGAACTGCACGTTGTCGCTGAGCACCTTGCCGATCCCGCCCGCGCCGATCAGCCCGAGGATCGCCGACGCGCGCACGCTGATCTCGAAGCGGTACAGCCAGAACGCGAGCACCTCCGGCTGGGCCGACGGCCACACGCCCCAGCGCACGATCTGGCTCCGGCCGGCACCCGTTGCGCGCGCCGCCTCGATCGGCCCGCGATCGACGGACTCCATCGACTCGTAACCCCACTTGCCGAGCGTGCCGATCGAGCCGACCCCGATCGCGAGCGCACCGGTGAACGCGGTCAGCCCCGTCACCGACAGGATCAGGATCGCGATCACGACCTCGGGCACCGCGCGCAGCACCGCGAACAGCGCGCGCACGACGACGCGGACGGGCAACGGCGCGATCCCCGTCGTGGCCAGGAAGCTCAGCGGCAGCGAGATCACGATGCCGAGCACCGTCCCGAACCAGGCCATCTGCACCGACAGCAACGTCGCGGACAGTGCCTGGTGCAGCGTCCCCAGATCCGGCGGCCCGAACATCAGGGCGAGGTAGTGGCGCAGGCTGGACGGGAAGTCGGCCAGGCTGGACCAGGTCATGTTGACCGTGACGAAGCAGATGATCACGATCGCGGCGACGACAACGAACGCAGCGTTGCGCCCGATGCGTCGAGGCCGGCGCGGACGCGGCTCGGCCCGATCGTGCAACTTCTGGCGGTCCACGGGCGGTGAGAGTTGCGCAATCGGGTCCATCACCGCGTCAACCTCCGGCGCACCCAGGAGGACACCAGCTCCAGGGCGAGCACCACGATGAGGATCTCGAGGATGATCAGGCTCAACGCGTGATAGCGGTAGAACGTCCGCTCCTGATCGATGAGCACGCCCAGGCCACCGGCGCCGACCAGCCCGATGACGGTCGAGGCGCGGACGTTGAGCTCGAGCGTGTACAGCACCTGCGAGGCGAACGCGGGCAGGATCTCGGGCAGCACCGCCGCCCGGTCGGCGCGCGTCCAGGTGGCGCCCGACGCGAGCGCCGCCTCCTGCCCGCCGAGGTCGACCGCGTCGAGGGCCTCGGACACCAGCTTGACGATTATGGCCAGGTTGAACAGGAACAGCGCCATCGTCCCGGACAGCGCCCCGACACCGATGACCGAGACGAGGATCGCCGCATAGAGCAGGTCGGGTATCGCGCGCACCACGTTCATCACGCC
>JBOGDQ010000319.1:0-16998 GCA_050742975.1 Jatrophihabitantaceae bacterium | reverse complement strand
CCAGGGAGGCGAACTGTCCGTGTTCCAACACGGCCAGACGAAGGCGTTTCAATGCGTTGTGTTGCTCGAGAAGCGCCAACTGATCGAGACCGGAAGCTCGCAACGGTATCTGAATCTGTTCCAGACGTAGCTCGTTGAGCGGCGGTGTGAGTCAGTCCAGATAGTCGCGCAGCACCTGCGACCGGCTGGGGTGCCGCAATTTCGACATCGTCTTCGACTCGATCTGACGGATGCGCTCGCGCGTGACGCCGTAGACCTGCCCGATCTCGTCCAGCGTGCGCGGCTGGCCGTCGGTGAGGCCGAACCGCAGCTTGACCACGCCGGCCTCGCGCTCGGACAGCGTCTGCAGCACGGACGTCAGCTGGTCCTGCAGCAGCGTGAAGGACACCGCGTCGACCGCGACGACGGCCTCGGAGTCCTCGATGAAGTCGCCCAGCTGGCTGTCGCCCTCGTCGCCGATGGTCTGGTCCAGCGAGATCGGCTCGCGCGCGTACTGCTGGATCTCCAGCACCTTGTCCGGCGTGATGTCCATTTCCTTGGCGAGCTCCTCGGGGGTGGGCTCGCGGCCCAGGTCCTGCAGCAGTTCGCGCTGGATGCGGCCGAGCTTGTTGATGACCTCGACCATGTGCACCGGGATGCGGATGGTGCGGGCCTGATCGGCCATCGCGCGGGTGATCGCCTGCCGGATCCACCAGGTGGCGTAGGTGGAGAACTTGTAGCCCTTGGTGTAGTCGAACTTCTCCACGGCCCGGATCAGGCCGAGGTTGCCCTCCTGGATCAGGTCGAGGAACGCCATGCCGCGGCCGGTGTAGCGCTTGGCCAGCGAGACGACCAGGCGCAGGTTCGCCTCGAGCAGGTGGTTCTTGGCCCGCTCGCCGTCGCGCACGATCCAGCGCAGGTCGCGCTTGGCCTGCAGCGCCAGCTTCTCGGCGGCCTCCTCGACCTGACGCAGCCGCTCGGCCGCGTAGAGCCCGGCCTCGATCCGCTTGGCCAGGTCGACCTCCTCCTCGGCGTTCAGCAGCGCGACCTTGCCGATCTGCTTCAGGTAGGCCCGGACGGAGTCCGCCGAGGCGGTCATCTCAGCGTCCTTGCGCGCCTGGCGCAGCGCCTCGGACTCCTCCTCGTCGTCCCAGGTGAACTCGCCGCCTTCGCCTTCGGCCTCGGTGCCCTCCGCGGCCTCCTCGCCGGCCTCGGTCGCGGGGCCGGCCGTCGCGGTCGGGTCGTCGGCGTCCTTGGCTGCGGGCTTGCCGGCTACCTTGGTGGGCGAGTTCGCAGCGGCCTTCGCGCTCGGCTTGCTCGCGGCCTTGGTCGCGGGTTTGGTCGCGGCTGCCTTCTTCGCAGGTGCCTTGGTGGCGGGTGCCTTCTTCGCAGGTGCCTTCGCAGCGGTCTTGGCCGATGTCCTGGGCTTCGCCTTGGCCGGGGCGCTCTTCACGGCCGCGCTCACCTGCTTGGTCGCCGCTGCTGCGGCGACGGTCTTGCCGGGGTTGCTCGACGTGACATCGACAGGCTGCTTGCTGGAAACCACGGAAGGCCCTTCACGACGGGTGCGCATGCGAACTGATGCTCGCGGCGCGGTTCACGATTCCGCTCGGCGCGGCTAACAAGGGTGCGGGGTCGCAGGCCGTCTGTTGTTCGCCTCAGCTTCGAGTCCAGTACGTGCGCAGTGCCCTCTGCGCTCATTGTACTGCGGCGCGAGCCGAGCGCGAGCCGGGATTACTCGCCGCGCCGTTCGGCCGCCGCGATCGCGGCGCCGACCACCCCGGCGTCGTTGAGCAGTTCGGCCGGTTTGACCGGAGTCGTGAGCTCGAGCTGCGGAACCCACTTGTCCGCGTCCTTGCTGACACCGCCGCCGACGACGAACAGGTCGGGCGTGAACAGCCGCTCGACGTGCGACATGTAGTCGTTCACCCGCTTGGCCCACTTCTTGTAGGACAGGTCCTCCTCGTCGCGCACGGACGCAGCCGCGCGCTTCTCGGCGTCGTGACCGTCCAGTTCGAGATGGCCCAGTTCGGTGTTCGGTACCAGCGTGCCGTCGATGAGCAGCGCGCTACCGATACCGGTTCCGAACGTCAGCAGGATGACGACGCCCGACACGCCCTTGGCCGCGCCGAAGCGGGCCTCGGCAATGCCCGCGGCGTCGGCATCGTTCAGGACGCTGACCTCGGTACCGGACCCGGTCGCCTTCGTGAAGCAGGCATCGACGTCGGTGCCGATCCAGCTCTTGTCTACGTTGGCTGCCGACTTGGCGACGCCGTGCTGGATGACCGCCGGAAACGTGGCGCCGACCGGGCCGGACCAGCCGGCGTCCTCGAGCAGCCTCACCACCACCCCGGCGACCGCGTCCGGCGTCGAAGGCTGCGGTGTCAGGATGCGCTTGCGAGGAGTGAGCAGCGCCCCGGTCCCGGTGTCGACGACCGCACCCTTGATCCCGGTGCCACCGATGTCGATCCCGTACGCCCGACCGGGCCTGCCGGTGTGCTCGGCCACGCGTGCTCCTTGATCGCTGAATCGGCTCGAATTCGCCAGGTGACCATATCGCCGTCGCGGCCGGTCGTGGTGCGATGGGTGCGTGAGCGCGCGCGAGAACGACCTGCCGTCCGAGCTGGAACGCATGGCGATCGAGCTGGCGACGGGTGCAGCCGACATTGTCCGCTCCGCGCGCGAGAGGCCGCTGTCGGTCAGCTCCAAGAGCACCTCGACCGACCTGGTCACCGGGGCCGACCGGGAGAGCGAGCGGTGGCTGGTCGAGCAGGTGGCACGGCGCCGGCCGGGCGATTCGGTCCTCGCCGAGGAGGGCGGTGCGCACGGCCCGTCGAGCGGTGGCGTGCGCTGGGTCATGGACCCGATCGACGGGACGGTCAACTTCGTTCTCGGGCTGCCGCAGTACGCGGTCTCCGTCGCGGCCGAGGTGGACGGTGCAGTGGTCGCGGGCGCCGTCTGCAGCCCGGCTTCGGGGGAGCTGTTCCACGCGCATGCCGGCGGCGGGGCTTACCTGCGTGGCCGTCTGCTGCGCGGGCCGCGTGAAGTTCCGCTGTCGCGAGCCGTCGTCGGCACCGGCTTCGGGTACGACGCCACGCGGCGGGCGCGGCAGGCCGCCGTCGTCGCGGCACTGCTCCCGCGCATCGCCGACATCCGGCGGCAGGGTGCGGCGAGCCTGGACCTGTGCGCGGTGGCCGCGGGGCGCCTGGACGCGTACTTCGAAGCCGGCCTGAGCCCGTGGGATCACGCGGCGGGCGGGCTGATCGCGGCCGAGGCCGGCTGCGTGGTCCGCGGCCTGCGCGGGTGTGCCGCCGGCGAGCGGATGGTCGTGGTGGCAGCCCCCGAGCTGATCGGCGAGCTGGCCACGCTGCTCGAGGAACTGGGCGCGGACCGGGTCAGCAGCTAGCGCTGGAGGAGCTGGACGTGACCCCGCCGACTGTCCGCGTCAACGTGATGCCGTCGGCCTTCAGCGCCTTGGTGACGTTCGCGCTGGTCGTGACCGTCTTGTACTTCAGGCCCAGCGACACGACCACGGTCGAGTCCGTCGACTTCGTGGCGACCAGCTTCGCACCGGGCAGGTAGTACGTGAGCAGCTTGGCCCCATCGGTCGCGGTGGGGCCGTAGCGGATCTCGCCAACCCCCGGGAGCACACCGTGGTAGCCGAGCGGTTTCTCGTCGTTCGCGGCCGCGGCGGGAATCTGGAAGCCGTCGCTGATCAGCAGCCGGCGGGCGGTGCCGGCGATCCCGTTGCGCGTGGTCGAGTTCAGCACGGTCACCGAGATCGCCTGGGGCTCTGGGAGCTGCTTGGGTGCCTGCGTCGTCGGGCAGGTCGGCTTGGTCTGGGCGTGCCCGGCGTCGCGATGCAGCACCCGCCACCACACCAGCGCGGTCAGTAGGCACAGGGCCAGGAGGAACACGAGAGCCGGCAGCGGACGCCGCTTGGTCGCACTCGTCATGTAGGGGAACCTCGCTGGATGGCCGGCCTGGGATGCCGGGATGCAGCCTATCTGCGCCCCGATGGGAATGCCGGTCACCGCCCCGCCGTTGGGCTGAAATCTCGGCGCGGTACCGTTCCGCGGCTGACTCCCTGAGAGCAGTTCCGATGCGGTGGCGAGACGGGCACAAAATGCAGTCCCCGTGCGTTGCAGCGCCGGATACCGAAGAACTTGACCTGACCAGCACAATGCAGTGGCGATCCGACCGAGGAGTTGACGAACGCAATGGCGACTGACTACGACGCTCCGCGTCGCGGTGAGGCCGATGATCTGGGCGAGGACTCGCTCGAGGAGCTCAAGGCGAGACGAGCTGAGGCTCAGTCCGGGTCGATCGACATCGACGAGACCGAACTGAACGAATCACTGGAACTACCCGGCGCGGACCTGTCCGGCCTGTCCGGCGAAGAGCTGACCGTCCGGGTCATCCCGAAGCAGGACGACGAGTTCACCTGCTCGCGGTGCTTCCTGGTACATCACCGTAGCCGGCTGGCCCGGCAGAACAAGGGCCAGTTCATCTGCCGCGATTGTGCCTGACTAATCCGCCGAAGGCGGATCTGATCCGCTCAGGCGTGCCTCGCGACCGCCCCAAAGAACAGGGCGGACCACTCGGGCTGCGCGCAAGCCGTCGGCGCGCGAGCGGACTCTTCGCGCGAGCGCTCATCGCGTGGTGCGTTAACCTCTTATGGCGCGCTTCGCACGTCCTACAACCCGGGCCTTAGGCTGCCTCCGCCGTCTAGGACGAGGGTCTGGCCGGTGATCCAGGAGGCGTCGGCGCTGGCCAGGAAGGCCGCTGCCGCACCGACGTCCTCGGGTTCGCCGAGGCGGCCGAGCGGGTAGTTCGCGGCCGCCGCAGCCTCGTCCGCCTCGTACAGAGCGGCGGCGAACCTGGTCCTGACCACCGCGGGCGCGATCGCGTTGACCCGGACCTTCGGCGCGAGTTCGGCGGCCAGTTGGACGGTGAGCCCGATCAGCGCCGCCTTGCTCACGCCGTAGTAGGCGATGCCCGGCGCCGGCGCGAGACCGGCTACTGATGCGATGTTGACGACCGAGCCGCCGCCGTCGGCGCCCAGGCCCGCGGCGAGCGCCTGACGCGTCCAGGACAGCGCGGAGAGCACGTTCACGTCCATGATCTTGCGGGCGGCGGACTCGTCCAGCGTGGTCAGCGGACCGAACGCCGGGTTGATCCCGGTGTTGTTGACCAGCACGTCCAGGCGGCCCAGCTCGCCGGTCACCGTGGCGAACGCCTCGGCCTGGTGCTCGGGGTCGTCGGCGCGACCGGCCAGGAAGATCGCGTGATCGGGCCCGCCGAGCTGATCGACGGCGAGTTGCAGGCCCTCGGCGTTGCGCGCGGTGAGCAGCACCCGCCCACCCTCGGCGACGATGCGGGCGGCGATCGCCAATCCGATGCCGCGGCTGGCGCCGGTGACCACGGCCGCCCTGCCCTCGAAGCGCCGGCCGTGCCCGGTTGCGGTCGTCATGCATCCGGACCCTAGCCGGTGGGGTCACGCCCGGGTGGCGACGGGCTTACGTCGCGGTGGCCGAGCGGAGCCGCTCGACCAGCTTGCCCGGGTGGCGCGTGCTCACGACCCAGTACGGCGTGGGGTCCTCCGGGTCGTCCAGCCAGAGTTGGACGCCGGGGCCGATCCACGGGCGGATAGAGATGTACGCAGCCGGATCGCCCTCGCGCCCGACGACCCGGCGCAACGTCTGGGCGTCCAGCGCGATGCAGCCGCTGACGTACTGCAGCGGCAGGTGCGCCCCGCGGATCCGCAGCTCGCCGGCGGCGATCTCCAGCGTGCTGTGGCCCATCCACCACACGAGCAGGCAGGACAGCGGGAGCACGGTCCCGAACGGGATCCAGTCCGTCGCGCGCAGGCCGGCGATGTGGAACTCGGCCGCCAGGATCGAACCCACGCCGAGCGCGACGAGGTACCACCACCAGGGCGTGCGCAGCCGCTCACGGTAGGAGACGGCCCGCTCGCCCGTGTGGGGCGGCGTCTCGCTGCTCGTGCTCACGCCGCCGAGGGTAACCTGCCGTCCCGTGAGCGATCGGCGCAGGGACGAGGTCGGGGCTGCCCTCGAGGTACTGGTGCAACGGCTGGACCCCGACGTCCCGCTGCCGCTGTATGCGCTGCCGGGTGACGCCGGTGCCGACATCATCACCACGCAGGACGTGACGCTGGCGCCTGGCGAGCGTGCCGTGCTGCCGACCGGTCTGGCGGTAGCCCTGCCGGACGGGTACGCCGCGTTCGTCCATCCCCGCTCAGGGCTGGCGGCGCGTGTCGGCCTCGGCCTCGTCAACGCTCCCGGGACGGTCGACTCCGGATACCGTGGTGAGATCAAGGTGATCGTCATCAACCACGACACGGCGCACAAGCTGACGCTGACGAGCGGCGAGCGGATCGCGCAGCTCGTCTTCCAACGCGTCGAGCGTGCGACGTTCGTCGAGGTGGCCGAGCTTCCGCGGTCGGAACGGGCCGGCGGCGGCCACGGCTCGACAGGCGGCGCCGCGGCCCTGCACCCCGCCGCCGACACACACAGCGCAGCCGACAGAGGAGACAGCTAGTGGCGCCGCGACGCAAGCAGAAGCGCACCGATCGGTCGAAGATCGACGCGACGCCGCCGTGGGAGACCCGGGTGCGCGGCGAGCCCGAGCCGACGTCCGGCCCGTACGACGAGCGGGACGCCCCGCACGACGACGTGCAGCGCGTCGACCTCGGTGCCCTGCAGGTGCCGGTCGGTCCCGGCCTCGACGTCCGGCTGGACGTGAACGAGGCCCAGCAGGTCATCGCCGTGACGATCGCCGGTCCGGACGGGTCGATGCAGCTGGGCGTGTTCGCCGCCCCGCGCAACGAGGGGATCTGGGACGACGTGCGGGCCGAGATCGCCAGCTCGATGAACGCCCAGCGGGGGCAGGCCAAGGAACACCTGGGCGGCCCGTTCGGGACCGAGCTGAGCGGCAAGCTGCCTGGCGAGGGCGGTACCGGCGGGCTCGTCCCGGTGCGCTTCATCGGTGTCGACGGCCCGCGCTGGTTCCTGCGTGCGATGCTGGTCGGCGCGGTCGCGACCGATGCGGCCAGGGCCAGGCCGTTCCTGGACACCCTGCGGGCAGTCGTGGTGGTTCGCGGTAACGAGCCGCTGCCGGTCCGCGAGCCGGTGCCGCTGCGACTGCCGCGCGACGTCGTGCTGCCCGGCTCGGAGAACGGCGCGAGCCCCGCCTGAAACGGGGTTACCCTGTAGCCGTGGGGCACAACGTATCGATGCTGCGCAGGCTGACGGCCAGCTCGCATCACCTGGACGCAGCCGAATTGCAGTCCGAGGTGGAGAAGCAGGCGTGCACCCGGATGGACTGCCTCGAGCGGGGGGCGACCGCGGTGGTCGTCGGCCGATTGAGGTCGGTCGTGTACACGCCGACCGAAACCGTTCCGACGCTGGAGGCGGAACTCTTCGACGGCACCGGATCGGTCAGCCTGGTGTGGCTGGGCCGGCGCCGCATCGCCGGGATCGAACCGGGCCGCCGCCTGGTCGCGCGCGGGCGGGTAGGCACGCACGACGGGCGTCCGGTGATCTATAACCCCTGGTACGAACTGCAGTGCAGCCCCTGACCGGCGAGCCGGCGCACGGGAGCTCCGCGGACGGGCCCGGGGGCGACCCGGCCGAGAGCCGCCGCGTGGAACTGCGCGAGACGTACCGCAAGCAGCTGCTCGCCGGCATCGGCGGGTGGACGGGCACCGTCATCACCGCGATCCCGCCCGTCGTCTTCGTGGTCGTGAACGCGATCTCCACGCTGCGCACTGCGATCATCGCGGCCGTCGCCACCGCACTGGCCCTCGCGGCCTACCGGGTGGTGCGCAAGCAGCCGACCCAGCAGGCGATCTCCGGGTTGTTCGGCGTGGTCATCGCGGCCTTCATCGCCGGCCGCACGGGGCAGGCGCGTGGCTACTTCCTGCTCGGGATCTGGACCAGCTTGCTGTACGCGGTGCCGTTCGCGATCTCGCTGCTCGTCCGGCGTCCGCTCGTCGGGCTGCTGTGGGAGTTCCTCGACCCGACGCCGGGCGGCGAGGGAACCGCCTGGTACCGGCGCAAGCCACTGCTGCGCGCGTACGACCTGGCCACCCTGGCGGCGACGGTCGTGTTCCTGGCCCGCGGGCTGGTGCAGTGGAAGCTGTACGGCGACAACGCAACCGGCTGGCTGGCGTTCGCCCGGGTGGCAATGGGCTACCCGCTCTGGATCGCCGCGGTCGGCTTCAGCTTCCTCATCGTGCGGCGAGCGCGGGCCCAACTGGCGGTGGCGCCGACCGTAGGTCCAGGCGCCCGCGGAGGCGACGAACGAGCCGACGCCATAGGGACAGCCTCAACCGATGACGGCGCGGCGGATGGCTCTCTCGGTCTCGGGTAGCGCGACGAACAGCAGCTCGTCCCCGACCTCGAGCGGCTCCTCCGGAGCGGGCGTGATCACCCTGGCGTCGCGCACGATCGCGACGAGCGCGGCGTCCTTGGGCAGTGACAGCTCCCGGACGGCCCGGCCGGCGCAGGGCGCGGCGTCGGGCAGCGTCACCTCGACCAGGTTGGCCTGACCCTCGCGGAGGGTGAACAGGCGCACGATGTCACCGACCTCGACCGCCTCCTCGACCAGCGCCGCCAGCACCCGCGGAGTGGAGACGGCGACGTCCACGCCCCACGCCTCGGTGAACAGCCACTCGTTGTTCGGGTGGTTGATCCGGGCGACGACGCGGCGGACGGAGTACTCGGTCTTGGCCAGCAGCGAAACCACGATGTTGACCTTGTCGTCGCCGGTCGCGCTGATGACGACGTCGTAGTCCTGCAGCCCGGCCTCGTCGAGGTTGGCGACCTCGCAGGCGTCACCGAGCAGCCATTGGGCGCCGGGGAGCCGGTCGGGTTCGACCTTGCGCGAGTCCTTGTCGATCAGCAGGACCTCGTGGTTGTTCTGCATCAGCTCGCGCGCGATGGAGCGGCCGACCGCACCCGCTCCGGCGATGGCGACCCTCACGTCAGGCCCCCGTCCGGTGCGCGGCCGGCGACGTCCCGCAGCAGGTCCTCGTGCTCGTCGGTGATCAGCACGTGCAGCGTGTCGCCCGACTGGATGAGGGAGTTCGTGGTCGGCAGGGTTCCGGCGCCGAAGCGGGTCACGATCCCGACGCGGCCCGCGGTGGCGGCCTCGAACTCGGTAACGGCGTGGCCGATCCACCCCTCGTGCGGGGCAACCGCCACCAGCGCGACGGCGCCGGACGGGTCGCGCCAGACCTCGGCGATGGTCTCACCCAGGACGCTCTTGAGCAGCCGGCTTGCGGTCCACGGCACCGTGGCCACGGTCGGGATGCCGAGCCGCTCGTACACCTCGGCCCGCTTCGGGTCGTAGATCCGGGCGATCACCTTCTGCACGCCGAACGTCTCTCGCGCCACGCGCGCCGCGATGATGTTCGAGTTGTCGCCGCTGCTGACCGCGGCGAACGCCGAGGCGTGCTCGATGCCCGACTCGACGAGGGTGTCGCGGTCGAAGCCGATACCCAGCACCGATCGGCCCGGGAAGTGGTCACCCAGCCGCTTGAATGCCTGTGGGTCCTGGTCGATGACGGCCACGCTGTGGTCCAGGCGGGCCAGGCTGTGGGCCAGCGCGCTGCCCACCCGCCCGCAGCCCATGATGACGATGTGCACCGGTGGCACATCTCCTTTCCGGCCGCTCCTGCTGTGGGCCTGGCACCCGCCGGCTCGCCGACACCGACGACCGCAGCGAGCCGACGGTACACAACACGCCGTCACAGGTGGGCGGCGGTTCACGTCCGATGATTGGGTTCGCCGTATTGTGACCGCTCGTGGCCGTCCTCACGCGCGTTCTCAAGCGGCTCATAGTCGGCAGCCCGGTCCGTTCCGAGCAGGCCGGCCACTCGCTGCTGGCCAAGCGGCTCGCGCTCCCGATCTTCGCGAGCGACGCGCTGTCCAGCGTGGCCTATGCGGTGCAGGAGATCCTGCTCGTGCTCACCGTCGGCGGGGTCGCGTACCTGTACCTGACGCCGTGGGTCGCGGTCGCGGTCGCGGTCCTGATGACGACGGTGGTGGCCTCCTACCGCCAGCTGGTGCGCGCGTACCCGACCGGCGGCGGCGACTACGAGGTGGCCACCAAGAACATCGGGAAGCCGGCCGGCGTGGTCGTGGCCAGCGCGCTGCTCGTCGACTACGTCATGACCGTCGCGGTCTCGGTCTCCTCCGGTGTGGACAACATCATTTCGGCGGTGCCCGCTCTGCACCAGCACCGGGTGCTCATGGCGGTCGGCTTCGTCGTCGTCCTCGCGGCCGTCAACCTGCGCGGGATCAGGGAAGCCGGGCTGACGTTCGCGGCGCCGACGTACCTGTTCGCGTGCGGGGTCTTCATCATGATCGCCACCGGCCTGTTCCGCACGATGGTCGGCGACGCGCCGGTCTCCGAGAGCGCGAAGTACCACGTCGTCGTCCAGCACGGCTACGGCTCGCTCGGTTTCCTCGCCCTGATGTTCTTCACGCTGCGGGCGTTCGCCTCCGGGTGCACGGCGCTGACCGGCGTGGAGGCGATCGCGAACGGGGTGCCGGCGTTCCGCCCGCCGAAGGCCCGCAACGCGCAGCTGACCCTGTTCGCGATGGGTGCTATCGCGATCACCATGCTGCTCGGCATCACCGTGCTGGCGATCATCTCGAAGGTCCACATCACCGACCCGACCACGAACAGCTGCCTGCTCGGGGTGCCGAACTGCGGGAGCACTCCGCAGCGCACCGTCATCGCGCAGGTCGCGGCGTCGGTGTTCGGCGGGCACAGTTCGGTCGGGTTCTTCTACATCCAGGCCACCACCGCGTTGATCCTGGTGCTGGCGGCGAACACCGCGTTCAACGGCTTCCCGCTGCTCGGGGCGATCCTGGCGCGGGACAAGAACCTGCCCGCACAGCTCAACACCCGTGGCGATCGGCTTGCATACAGCAACGGCATCGTCGCGCTGGCGGTCGTGGCGGGGATCCTGATCGCCATCTACAAGGCGGACGTCACGCGACTGATCCAGCTGTACATCATCGGCGTGTTCACCTCGTTCACGCTCGGTCAGACCGGCATGGTGCGGCACTGGAACCGGGTACTGCGCAGCGAGCGTGACCAGCTCGAGCGGCGGCGCATGCAACGCTCGAGGTTGATCAATGCCTTCGGCGGAAGCCTGTCCGGGATCGTGCTCGTGATCGTGATCGTCACCAAGTTCACCAAGGGCGCGTACCTGGTCCTGATCGCGATGCCGATCCTCTACCTGATCATGCGCGGCATCAACAAGCACTACACGCGCGTGGCCAGCGAGCTGGTCAGCGACGACGTCGGGCTGGTGCTCCCGTCCCGCAACCACGTGATCGTGCTGGTGTCCAAGGCGCACAAGCCGACCCTTCGTGCGCTCGCCTACGCCCGCGCCACGAGGCCGGACACGCTAACCGCGCTGACCGTGAACGTCGACGACGCCGACACCCGGGCCCTGCTGTCGGAATGGGAGCGACACGACCTGCCGGTGAAGCTCACCGTGCTGGAGTCGCCCTACCGCGAGGTGACCAGGCCGATCATCGCCTACATCAAGAAGTTGCGCGCCGACCGGCCGCGGGACGTCGTGAGCGTGTTCATCCCCGAGTATGTCGTCGGCCGCTGGTGGGAGCAGTTGCTGCACAACCAGTACGCGCTTCGGCTGAAGGGACGGCTGCTCTTCCAGCCCGGCGTGATGGTGACGAGCGTGCCGTGGCAACTCAACTCCTCCGATGCGGTGACGCCGGTGCCGGCGGACGAGCAACCCCGGCCGGTCAGCTGACCCGTGGCTGATCCTGGTCCGCTCGCCGGAACGCTCGTCGAGGTCGAGGTCGGTGACCCGGCGCACGGCGGGTTCTGCATCGCCAGGCACGCCGGACGCGTCGTGTTCGTCCGGCACGCGCTTCCGGGTGAGCGGGTGCGCGCGCTCGTCACCGAGGATCGCGGCTCGTTCTGCCGCGCGGACGCCGTCGAGATCCTGACGCCGTCCACGGACCGGGTCCACGCGCCGTGTCCGCACTCCGGCCCGGGCCGGTGCGGTGGCTGCGACTGGCAGCACGTGCGCGCGGACGCGCAGCGCGAACTCAAGGCCTCGGTCGTGCGCGAGCAGTTCCGCCGACTGGCACACCTGGACGTGTCGGCGTTGCTGACGCGAGTCGAGCCGCTGCCACTCGAGGAAGGTGGCGGGCTGCTCGGCTGGCGCACGCGGATCACTTACGCGGTCGGCCCGGACGGGCACGCGGGACTGCACCGGTACCGCTCGCACGAGGTGGAGCCGATCGACGAGTGCCCGCTCGGTGCGCCTGGCATAGGCGACAGCTCGGCGCTGGTCGGCACGTGGGACGGGTTCACCGGCGTCGAGGCGGTTCGCGGCGTCGGCCCGGCGGTCACGCTGCTGGGTCACCGGCCGGGACCCGGGCGGCACGCCCGCGGCCGCCGACCGCCGGACCGCACGGAGGTGCTCGACGGCCCGGACCGGCTGCGGTACCAGGTGCGGGACCGCGAGTTCGAGATCGCGGCCACCGGCTTCTGGCAGGTACATCCGGCTGCCGCGCAGACGTTTGCGGCGACGATGCTGGACGACCTGCGCCCGGCCGCGGGGGAGTCGGGCCTGGACCTGTACGCCGGCGCTGGCGCGCTCACGGCCGCGCTGGCCGATGCGGTGGGCCGGACCGGCCGGGTGGTCGGTGTCGAGTCCTCGGCCCGGGCCGTGGCCGATGCGGCGGCCAACCTGGCCGGCCTGCCGTGGGCGCGGGTGCGCAGGGGTCGGGTGGAGCCGTCGCTGCTGGCCGGGCTGGACCTGGCGCCTGACGTCGTGGTGCTCGACCCGCCCAGGGCCGGTGCCGGCCGGCAGACGATGGCCGCGGTGTTGGCACTGGCGCCCCGCGCGGTCAGTTACGTCGCGTGCGACCCGGCATCGCTCGCGCGCGACGTGGCCACCGCGCAGCAGCAGGGCTGGCGGCTGACCTCGCTGCGCGCTTTCGACGCGTTCCCGATGACCCACCACGTGGAGTGCGTGGCCCTGCTCGAACCGGCCGAACATCCCGGCCCGGAAGATCTGCAAACGCCTCGGACCACGTAGGCTTGGGAACCGTGAGCAACGTTCTCGGACGGGTGAATGAGCCACAGGACCTGCGGGGCCTGGACAGCGAGGAACTCGCGCTGCTGGCGGCCGAGATCCGCGACCTGCTCGTGCAGCAGGTGTCCCGCCTGCGCACCGGGCACCTCGGACCGAACCTCGGTGCGGTCGAGCTGACCATCGCGCTGCATCGCGCGTTCGACTCGCCCACCGAGCCGATCCTGTTCGACGTGGGTCACCAGGCGTACGTGCACAAGATCCTCACCGGACGGGCCGGGCAGATGTCCACGCTGCGCCAGACCGGCGGGCTGTCCGGCTACCCGAACCGGGCCGAGAGCCGGCACGACTGGATCGAGAACTCGCACGCGTCCACCGCGCTGAGCTACGCCGACGGGCTGGCCAAGGCGTTCGACGTGCGCGGCGAGCGCCGGCCGGTGGTGGCCGTCGTGGGTGACGGTGCGCTTACTGGCGGCATGTGCTGGGAAGCCCTGAACAACATCGCCGCCGCCAACCGTCCGGTGATCATCGTCGTCAACGACAACGGCCGCTCGTACTCGCCGACGATCGGCGGGCTCGCAGAGCACCTGGCCGGCCTGCGCCTGCGGCCGGGCTACGAGCGGGTACTCGGCAAGGTCAAGCACGGGCTGCCGCGCGTGCCGTTCGTGGGGGCCCCGCTCTACGACGCGCTGCACGGCATGAAGCGCGGCGTCAAGGATCTGCTCGCCCCCCAGGGCATGTTCGAGGATCTCGGGCTGAAGTACCTCGGCCCGGTCGATGGCCACGACATCGCAGCGCTGGAGAGTGCGTTCGCGCTGGCGCGGGGCTTCCACGGCCCGGTCATCGTGCACTGCGTCACCCGCAAGGGCTACGGCTACGCACCGGCCGAGAACGACGAGGCCGACCAGATGCACCAGTGGCGGCCGATCGATCCGAAGACCGGGCGGGCCATGCCGCGGACCGGCCGCAGCTGGACGAGCGTCTTCTCCGACGAGCTGGTCCGCCTCGGCGGTGAACGTGACGACGTCGTCGCGATCAGCGCCGCGATGTGCGAACCCACCGGCCTGAACGCGTTCCAGCAGACCTATCCGGACCGCTGCTTCGACGTGGGCATCGCCGAGCAGCACGCGCTGACCTCGGCGGCCGGGCTCGCGTCCGGTGGCCTGCACCCGGTCGTCGCGCTGTACGCCACGTTCCTCAACCGGGCCTTCGACCAGCTGCTGCTCGATGTCGCGCTGCACCGGCTGCCGGTCACCGTCGTGCTGGACCGTGCGGGGATCACCGGCGAGGACGGCCCGAGCCACAACGGCGTGTGGGACCTCGCCGTCCTGGGCGTCGTACCCGGCCTGCGACTGGCCGCCCCGCGCGACGAGGCGACCCTGCGCGCCGAGCTGGGTGAGGCGCTGGCCTGGTCGGCCGGCCCGACCGTGCTGCGCTACCCCAAGACTGCGCTCGTCGAACCCATCCCGGCGCTGCGCCGGGTCGGTGGTGCCGACGTGCTGGCCGAGTCGGACACCGGCGCGGTCGACGTCCTGGTCGTCACGATCGGTGCGATGGCTGCGGACGTGCTCGATGCATGCTCGGCGGTGCGCCGGGCGGGCTACACGGTCCGCGTGGTGGACCCGCGATGGGTCGTCCCGGTCGAGACCGCGCTGCTCGAACTGGCCGCCGAGGCCCGCCTCGTGGTGACCGTCGAGGACGGCACCGTGTCCGGCGGGGCGGGTGCGCGGATCGCCCAGGCGCTGTCTGCCGCAGGCATCGATGTGCCGACTCGCCAGCTCGGCGTCCCCCACGAATTCCCGGCACATGGCAAAGTTCCGGATATCCGTGCGTGGGCGGGGCTGACGGTCCCGGACATCGGGCGGCGCATCGTTGAATGGTCCGCAGTCGTTTCACCAGATAGCGAGCCGGGCACAGAACTCCCGGCCATGCGTCGTACTGGTGAATCCGACGGCGGATGATGTAGCGGACTGGGCCGGGAGGCAGGGCATGCGGATCCTCGTCGTTGAGGACGAAGTGCAACTCGCAGAGGCGGTGGCACGCGGGCTGCGCCGTGAAGGCATGGCCGTCGACGTTGCCACCGACGGCGATGACGGCTATCGCAAGGCGGCGCTGACGCGGTACGACGTCGTGGTCCTGGACCGCGACCTGCCGGGTATGTCCGGTGACGAGATCTGCAGCCGGCTCACCGAAGAGGGCGTGCTGACCCGCGTGATGATGCTGACCGCGAGCGGCACCGTCGAGGACAAGGTCAACGGACTGGCACTCGGCGCCGACGACTACCTGCCCAAGCCGTTCGCGTTCGCCGAGCTGGTGGCCCGCGTGCGCGCGCTCGGCCGGCGCACCACGCCGGCCGCGCCACCGGTGCTGTCGGCGGGTGACATCGAGCTCGACTCGGCCAAGCGCACCGTCTCCCGATCGGGCGAGCTGATCGACCTGACTCGCAAGGAGTTCGGGGTGCTGGAGACCCTGCTGACCGCGCAGGGAGCGGTCGTCAGCAGCGAGGAGCTGCTGGACCGGGTCTGGGACGAGAACGCGGACCCGTTCACCACCACCGTCCGAGTGACGATGATGACGCTGCGCCGCAAGCTCGGCGAGCCGCCCATCATCGACACGGTCGTCGGTTCGGGTTACCGAATCGACCCCGAGGCATTGGGCGACACCGGAGAGGTGGACGGGGGAGCCGGGACAGCATCGTGAGGATCTTCCGCCCGACGCTGCGGATCCGTATGGCGTTGCTCTACGGCGGATTGGTCCTTCTTGTCGGTGTGTCCCTGCTGTTCACCTCGATCGTCCTGCTCAAGCAGGCCATCAACAACGTCGGCTTCTTCCACACCCTCGGCAAGGTGACGGTCACCGACCCGTCCGGTTCCGCGTCGCCCACGCCGATCGACCCCAGCGGCATCGGTGCCCACGCGCAGAGCACCGCCGTCAACTACCTGCTCAGCACCGGCCTGATCTACTTCGGCATCATCGTCGTCATCGGCACCACCGGCGGCTACCTGCTGGCCAAGCAGGCGCTGCGCCCGATCGCCAAGCTCACCGCGACGGCCAGGCAGTTGTCGACGGAGAACCTGGACCAGCGGATCAACCTCGGTGGCCCCGATGACGAGCTGCGCGAGCTCGCGGACACGTTCGACGAGATGCTGGGCCGGCTGGACGCCGCCTTCGACAGCCAGCGGCTGTTCGTGGCCAACGCCAGCCACGAGCTGCGTACCCCGCTGTCGGTGATGAAGACCGAACTCGAGGTCACGATGGGCGATCCCGACGCGGACGTGGCCGAACTGCGGCGCATGGGCGAGGTCCTGACCCAGGCCACCGAGCGGGCGCAGCGGCTGGTCGCCTCGCTGCTCACCCTGGCCCGACTGCAGGCGGTCGAGCGCGGCGAGCTCGAGGTCCGCGAGCCCGTCGACCTGGCCACCCTGGTGCCCGACGTGCTGGACGGTGTCGCCGCGGAGGCCGGCGCGAAGGGCGTGAGCATCGAGACCGAGATCGAGGCCGCCGCGGCCATGGGCGACCCGCGGCTGCTGGAGCGGCTGATCGGCAACCTGGTCGAGAACGCCATCCGGCACAACGTCCCGGACGGGTGGCTGCGGGTCACGACGGGGCAGACGGCGGAGCGGGTGTGGCTGCACGTGTCCAACGGCGGCTCGGTCATCGCCGCGTCCGACGTGGACACCCTGTTCGAGCCGTTCCGCCGTGGCGGCCGGGTCCGCACCGCGACCCGCGGTGCCGGGCTGGGGCTGGCCATCGTGCGGCTGATCGTCGATGCGCACCACGGCCGGCTGCAGGCAGCCGCGCCGCCGTTCGGCGGGCTCGCCATCCGGATCGAGCTGCCGCGGTACTCCAAGCCCGGCGCCCGAACCCCCCTGGAAACGGCCGCAGACGCCGCCGCGTGACCGGTTCGGTCA
>JBOGDQ010000318.1:0-8900 GCA_050742975.1 Jatrophihabitantaceae bacterium | reverse complement strand
ATGGGCAACGCCCTGGCCAACGTCATGCAACGCAAGGCCAGCCTCGAGCAGCCGGCGGACCGCGCGTTCGGCCCGCGGCTGCTGCTCGACCTGATCCGCAGCGGGACCTGGCTGCTCGGGTTCACCGGCCTGGTCGGCTCGTTCGTGCTGCAGGCCGTGGCACTGGGGCTCGGCCAACTGTCCGCCGTCGAGCCGATCATCACGCTCGAGGTGCCGCTGACCCTGCTGGTCGCCTCGCGTGTCTTCCGCACCAGGCTGGGCCGCGCCGAGTGGAGCGGGATCCTGATCATGACTGCGGGCATGATCAGCCTGGTCGCGATGCTCAACCCGATGCCCGGCGACGAGACGCACGTCGAGCACCTGATCTACATCACCGCCGGCGGCGCGACCGCCGCGACCATCTTCGGGCTGGTGGTGCTGTCCGCACGCGGCGGGCGGATGTGGCGCACCGCGTGCCTCGGCGCCGCCGCGGGAACGAGCTTCGGACTCACCGCCACCTTCATCAAGGAGACCGTGTCCCAGGGCAAGCAGGGCGGGGTGGTCGCGGTGGTGACCACGTGGCAGACGTACACCGCCATCGGGTTCGGGGTCCTCGGGCTGGTGCTCGTGCAGTGGGCCCTGCACACCGGGCCGTTGCTCGCGGCGCAGCCCGGTTTCACCCTGATGGATCCGCTCGTGTCCATCCTGTGGGGGGTACTGGTGTTCAACGAGACCACTCGCTCGGGCCTCTGGTTGCTGCCCGCGACCGTCGGCGCCCTGGCCGTGGGCGGCGGCGTCCTCGTACTGGCCCACTCGCCGCTGCTCGCGGCGATGAGCCACGATGACCCCGACCGGGCGCCCGTCGTGCCCGGGGTGGAGTTGGGTCCGTACACCCAGGCCGGCTGACGCGGGCTTACGCTGGCCCGGTGCGGCTGGACGAGCGATACGACGACGGGGACGGCAGCGACGACCCGGCCGATCCCTCGTGGGCGTCCCCGCTCGTCGACGGCGCCTGGCTGCGCACCGCGAACCCGAACACGGCCGACGGCGAGCTGCAGAACCTGGCCGCGTTCGGCACCGGCCTGACCCGGCTGACCGGTCGGCGCCGCACCCTGGCCCGCCTCGTGGTCTGGCTCATCCTGATCGGCGTGGGGCTGACGATCATCTACGGCGCGATCGGCATGATCAGCATCTGGTGAGCGCGGCCAAGCCGCTCGGCAGCCGTGCGGACTCCGTGGGGGCGCGATGGCGTCGGCGTGGGTAGCGTCGTAGGTATGAGGCACACCGAGGAACTACCCGCCGCGAAGGTCGTCCGTTCCGACGACGAGTGGCGCACCCAGCTGACGCCCGACGAGTACGCCGTGCTGCGCCAGGCAGGCACCGAACGCGCCTTCGTCGGCGAGTACACCGAGAACCACCGCACCGGCGTGTACCGCTGCCGCGCCTGCGGGACGGAGCTGTTCCGCAGCGACACGAAGTTCGACTCGCACTGTGGCTGGCCGTCGTTCTTCACCCCGCTGGCCGGCGACGCCGTGATCGAGCGCGACGACAGCACGCTCGGCACGAAGCGCACCGAAGTGCTGTGCGCCAACTGTCACAGCCATCTCGGCCACGTCTTCGCGGGCGAGGGCTACGACACGCCGACGGACCTGCGCTACTGCATCAACTCCATCTCGATGAGCTTCGAGGAAGCCTCATGAAGATCGGCCTGCACGTCGCCGACTTCACCTGGCCGGGCGGCGCCGCGACCATGGCGAGCGACCTGGCCCGGGTGGCTCGCACCGCCGAGGACGTCGGCTTCGCGCGCCTGAGCGTGATGGACCACGTGTGGCAGATCTCGGTCAACGGCCCGCCCGAGCACGACATGCTCGAGGCGTACACGACGCTCGGTTTCCTCGCCGCACACACCGAGCGCGTCGAGCTGATCTCCTGGGTGACCGCGGTGTCCTACCGCGAGCCGGGATTGCTCGCCAAGCTCGTATCGACGCTGGACGTCCTGTCCGGCGGCCGGGCCTGGCTCGGTATCGGGGCGGCGTGGAACGAGGAGGAATCACGCGGGCTGGGCCTGTTCTTCCCGCCGCTCGCCGAGCGGTTCGAACGGCTCGAGGAGTCGCTGCAGATCTGCCTGCAGATGTGGAGTGACGACGACGGCCCGTACCACGGCGAGCACTACCAGCTCGGCCGAACCCTCAACGTGCCGCAGCCGCTGACCCGCCCGCACCCGCCGATCCTGATCGGCGGTTCCGGCGAGCGGAAGACGCTGCGGCTGGTCGCGCAGTACGCCCAGGCGTGCAACCTGTTCGCCTCGTCCGAGCTGGAGCACAAGTTGGACGTGCTGCGCGGACACTGCGACGCGGTCGGCCGCGACTACGCCGACATCGAGAAGACCGTGATGATGGCGATCGACCCGGGCCCGGACGGCGAGCACGTGGACTCGCTGCTCGCCGAGTTCGAGCGGCTGGCCGGCCTCGGGGTCGAGGAGGTGCACGGCCGGGTACCGGACGTCGCCTCGATCGCGCCGCTGGAGCTGATCGGCGAGAAGGTGATCTCGATAGCAGCCGCGTTCTAGCCCGATTGTGCAACTCTCGGCGGTCTCACAGCGGCGAAGGTTGCACAATCGGGTCTACGGCAGGGCGTCGACGATCTCGTTGATGCTGCGCCGCGTTCCGGTGCAGAAGGGCACCTCGAGGCGCACGTGCCGCCGTGTCTCGGAGCCGCGCAGGTGTCGCATCAGGTCGACGATGCGATCCAGGTCGTCGGCCTCGAAGGCCAGGATCCACTCGTAGTCGCCGAGCGCGAACGACGAGACGGTGTTCGCCCGCACATCGGGGTAGTCGCGGGCCAGCTTGCCGTGCTCGGCGAGCAGCGCGCGCCGCTCGTCCGGCGGCAGCAGGTACCACTCGTAGGAGCGCACGAACGGGTACACGCTGACGTACCTGCGCGCGTTCTCCTCGGCGAGGAACGAGGGCAGGTGGCTCTTGTTGAACTCGGCCGGCCGGTGCAGTGCCATGTTCGACCAGACCGGCTCCAGGTGCGTGCCGAGCCGGGTGCGGCGGAACCGGCTGTAGGCGTCCTGCAGTTCGTCGGCCGTGCTCGCGTGCCACCAGATCATCAGGTCTGCATCGGCACGCAACGCGCTCACGTCATAGGTACCGCGAACGATGACGTCCTTGGCGGCAAGCTGATCGAACAGCTCCTGCACCTCGTCCCCGAGCGGTTGGCGCTCACCGTCGGCGAGTGGTGTGGCCACCTTGAACACCGACCATGCGGTGTACCGGATGACGTCGTTCAGTTCGCGTGCCTGCGTGCCCTTGACCATGGAGTTCATTCTCCTCGCGCGGCCGGCGCGCCGGCCACCCGGTCGGCCGCGGCCGTCGCCGACGCGATGCAGGCCGGGATGCCGACGCCGTCGTAGGTCGCGCCGCACACCGCGAGGCCGGGGACGGCCGCGACCGCCGCGCGCACGCGGGCCACCCGCTCGACGTGACCGACCGCGTACTGCGGCAGTCCACCGCCCCAGCGGGTGACGAGCGAGTCGACCGGCTCGGCCCGGATCCCCAGCAGCGTGCGCAGATCGCGGCGCACGATGGCCACGAGTTCGGCATCCTCGCGCTGCAGCACCTGTGGCTCGCCGGCCCGGCCGACGGACGCCCGCAGCACGAGCAGACCTCCCGTCCGCAGCGGCCACTTCTGCGAGCAGATGGTCACCGCCTTCACCGCGAACCCCTCGCGCGCACCGATAAGCACACCGCTGCCGGGCGGCAGGCTGACGTCGCGGTAGGCGAGGGTGGTGATCGCCATGCTCGCGGTCTCGACGGCGCGGAGTTCGACCGCGGCCGCGGGCGCGATCTCGCGCAGCAACATCGCCGCCTTGGTGGCAGGCGTCGCGACGATCACGGCATCGGCCTCGACGTACTCCGGGTCGGGCACCGGGCCGAGGGTCAGGCGGAACCCGGACGGGGTGCGCGCGATCTCCCGCACGGTCGTCGACGTCCGGACCGTGAACCGCCCGGCCGACCCGAGCCGCTGCGGCAGCCGTCCGATCCCGCCGGTGATCGAGGTGAACACCGGCCCGGAGGCGGCGTTGTGCGTACCCTGATCCACCACACCCTGCACGGCGCGCACCAGCGAGCCTCCGCCGGCCAGCCGCCCGAACAGCGCCGGCATCGTCGCGTGCAGGGACAGCCCGTCCGAACGCCCGGCGTACACGCCGCCGAGCAGCGGCTCGACCAGCCGTTCCGTGACCTCGTCCCCCAGCCGGGCCCGGACCAGCGCGCCCACCGCGACGTCGTCCTCGAGCGGCGCCAGCGGATCGGCGCCGGGTTCGGAGCCGATGCGCTCGAGCGCGACGCCGGTCAATGCCCCTGACGCGCGGGCGGCGTCCAGGTCGCCGGGGATGCCCAACATGGTGCGCGCGGGCAGCGGGTGCAGCGCTCCCCCGGCCCGGACCTGGGCCGACGTCGTGAGCGGCGCGATGAGCTCGGGCCCGAGCCCGGCCTCGCGGGCCAGTTCGACCGCTTCCGGGCGACGGGCTAGCATCGCCTCGGCGCCGACGTCCACGGACACGCCGGCGATCGAGCCGATGCGCAGCTTGCCGCCCACCGCGGGCGAGCCCTCCAGCACGAGCACCTCGGCCGACGGCACCCGCTCCGCGAGCGTCCAGGCCGCGGCCAGCCCGGAGATGCCCCCACCGATGACCGCGATCCTGGTCATCGTCGGCCCCCGGTCACAGCGAGTGGACGAGCTCGACGACCCGGGTCAGCACGGCCGGGTCGGTGTCCGGTAGCACGCCGTGCCCCAGGTTGAAAATGTGACCGGAGGCCGCCCGTCCCTCGTTGACGATACGGCGCACCTCCCGCTCGACCACCGGCCAGTCGGCGAGCAGCAGCGCGGGATCGAGGTTGCCCTGCACGACGGCACGCGGACCGATCCGTCGGGCCGCCTCGTCCAGCGGAATGCGCCAGTCCACGCCGACGACGTCCGCGCCGGCATCGCCGATCAGGTCCAGGAACTCGCCGGTGCCCACCCCGAAGTGGATCCGCGGCACGCCGGCGTCGGCCAGCGGCGAGAGCACCGTGCGGCTGTGCGGCAGCACGTACCGCTCGTAGTCGGCGCGCGAGAGCGAGCCGGCCCACGAGTCGAACAGCTGGATCGCCGCGGCACCGGCGTCGATCTGGATGCGCAGGAACTGCCGCGCGATCACCGCGAGCCGCTCCAGCAGGGCATGCCACAGCTGCGGCCGGCCGTGCATCATCGCCTTCGTGCGCGCGTGGTCCTTCGACGGTCCGCCCTCGATCAGGTAACTGGCCAGCGTGTACGGCGCCCCCGCGAACCCGATCAGCGGCGTCCCGGCCAGCTCGCCGACGAGCGCGCGCACGGCGTCGGCCACGTACCCCACGTCGGCCGGCTCGATCTCGCGCAGGACGTCCAGATCGCGGCTCTCGCGGATCGGGTGCTCGACCACCGGCCCGATGCCCGCGACGATGTCCATGCCCACCCCGATCGCGACGAGCGGCACCACGATGTCGGAGAACAGGATCGCCGCGTCGACCCCGTGCCGACGGACCGGCTGCATGGTGATCTCGGTGATCAGCTCCGGGTCGCGGCAGGCCTCGAGCATGGCGCTGCCGGCACGCAGCTCGCGGTACTCCGGCAGCGAGCGACCGGCCTGCCGCATGAACCAGACCGGCGGGTGGGGGCCCGGGTGTCCCGCGGCGGCGCGGACGAGCAGGGAGTCATCGGTGGCAGCCATCGATGGCATCCTAGGCAGTGCGGCGCGTGGCCCGATCGGCGCGCCTACGGGCAATTCTGTATGTGACATGCGAACTTGAAAGCCAGTACCGCACCTACGTGGCACGAAGGAGTGTTGCGATGCCCGCCGAGCTGTACCTCCGCTGCCCCGGCTGCAACGGGCCGCGGGCCTTCGAGCAGCCGCCGTGTGCTGACGGGCACGGCGCCGACTGCCCCGAGCGGGTCTGCGTCAGGTGCGGTGCGGCGATCCTGCTCGGGCCTGCGGTTCCCGGCGCGGTCGGCAGCCTGTCCGGCTCGGAGCGCCACGCAGCGTGACCCGATCCCGATTCTCCCGGCAGGTGGCAGCAGTGGACGAGGACGTCAGGGCCGCCCATCCCACCGACGGCGACCAGCCCAAACCGCGGCTGTTCCGCGATGCGGTCGCGAGCCTGACGGGGACCCGGGTGCGCGCCGAGGTTCGGGTCGAGCCGCTGCGCCCGCCGCAGCGGCTGGCCCCGTGGAGCTATGCGATCTCCGCGGACGTGCTCTCGACCGAGGGTGACGAGCTGGCCACCGGCCGCCTCGTCCTGCTGCACGACCCGGACGGCGTCGACGCGTGGGACGGGGTGCTCCGCCTGGTCGCATTCGCGTCCGCCGAACTGGACTCGCAGATGGGCGTGGATCCGATGCTGCCGGCCGTCGGCTGGAGCTGGCTCACCGGTGCCCTCGACGAGCGGGCCGCGGCCTACCGGGCCGCCGGCGGCACGGTCACCCAGACGACGTCCACCCGGTTCGGCGACCTGGCCGGCCCGCGCACCACCATCGAGCTGGAGCTGCGCGCATCCTGGACCGCCGACGACGCCGAGATGAGCCCGCACCTGCACGCGTTCGTCGATCTGCTGTGCGCCGCCGCCGGCCTGCCGCCCGAGGGCGTGACGATCCTGTCCCCGGCCTGACGTGGCCGCGGCTGACGATCCTGCTGCCGAACTCCCGCTGCTGCGCGAGCCCGCCGACGGAGTGCCCGACCCGATCACCACGAGCGCGCAGCTCGACCGGCTCGTGTCGGCGATGCGAGCCGGCACCGGACCGATCGCCCTCGACGCCGAGCGCGCGTCCGGCTACCGGTACAGCCAGCGGGCCTACCTGGTCCAGCTCCGTCGCGCTGGCGTCGGAACCGCCCTCATCGACCCGACCGCGCTGCCGGCGCTGGCCGGGCTGAACGCGGCGATCGGTGACGCCGAGTGGATCCTGCACGCGGCCAACCAGGACCTGCCCTGCCTCGCCGAGCTCGGCCTGTACCCGGTGCGGCTGTTCGACACCGAGCTCGCCGGCCGGCTGCTCGGCGACGAGCGGGTGGCGCTGGGGACGATGGTCGAGCAGCACCTGGGCGTTCGGCTGGAGAAGGGCCACTCGGCAGCGGACTGGTCCACCCGGCCGCTGCCGCACGACTGGCTCGTCTACGCCGCCCTCGACGTCGAGCTGCTGATCGACCTGCGCGACGTGATGGCCAACCTGCTGGCCGAGCACGGCAAGTCCGACTGGGCCGTGCAGGAGTTCGAGGCCGTCCGTACGGCACCCGCACCGGCCGCGCGCGTCGACCCGTGGCGGCGCACGTCGGGCATCCACAAGCTGCGCACCCGCCGCCAGCTGGCCGTGGTCCGAGCCCTGTGGCTGGCCCGCGACTCGTACGCGGCCCAGCGCGACGTCGCTCCCGGCCGGCTGCTGCCGGACGCCGCGATCACCGAGGCGGCCCGCGTCCTGCCGAGCACGGGCGCGGAGCTCTCGACGCTGTCGGTGTTCGGGGGGCCGCGGCAGAAGCGCCAGCTGGACCGCTGGTTCGCCTCCGTGGAGGCAGCCCGCGCCCTGCCCGAGTCCGAGCTGCCGACGATCACGGGCAACGCCGGGGACGGAATGCCGCCGGTGTCCAGGTGGAAGGAGCGGGACCCGGTCGCGGCGGCCCGACTGTCGGCCTGCCGCGGTGCCGTCACCGCACTCGCCACGCAGCACGCGGTGCTGACGCAGAACCTGCTCGCCTCCGATGTCGTCCGCCGCCTGGCCTGGGAGCCGCCACGGCTGGACGAGCCGGCCGTCCGCGAGCGGCTGGGCGAGCTGGGTGCCCGCCCGTGGCAGATCGATCTGGTGGCCGCCCAGTTCGTCATCGCGCTCGCAGCGCAGCCACCTGGCGAGGACACGGGCGGCTCATAGCCGAGTCGTGTCCAGTTCATGCTCCGGTCCTAGCCGAGCGGGCTCCGGCATGGAACTGTGTTCACATTCGGAACATCTGTCCCTCTGGAGGACCTCTGTGAAGTTCATGCCCAGCCGCCTGCGCGGCGCACGCCCCGTCCACGTTCTCGCGGTCACCGGCATTGCCGCCGTCACCGCGCTCGCGCTCGTGGCGCCGTCCGCGCTCGCCCACAACCGGGACCACGGCCACGGCGCGGTCCCGCCGCCGCCGGCCAACCCGACCAGTGCCAATCAGATCCAGAACGTCGATCAGGTCAAGACGGCCATCAAGGCCTACTACGGCGACACGGCCAGCACCGTGCACGACCCGGTGGACGGCTCGACGACGCTGCACTTCGCCTCCGGCACCAGCGCGTACGCGAAGGAGATGGCCGGCATCGAGCGGGACGCGGCACGCTACCTGTCGCACGCCAAGGCACGCGGCCACCACCCCCGCGCCCAGAAGGCGATCCTGCTCGACGTCGACGACACGACGCTGAACACCTTCAGCTACGAGATCTACAGCAACTTCGTCTACAACCCGACGAGCAACGCGGCGTTCGTGAACAGCGGGGTCTTCCCGGCCGTCCCGGGCATGCCGTCCCTCGTCACCTGGGCGAACAGCCACGGGTACGCGGTCTTCTACCTGACCGGACGTCCCGGAACCCAGCAAGCCGGCACGGTCAGCAACCTGCAGAACGTCGGTTACCCGACCGTGGACACGAGCAAGCTGTTCCTGAAGGACTACACGAGCGACACGTGGCTGAGCCCGTGCGCGCCGAGTTGCTCGACGATCCAGTACAAGTCGCTGACCCGGGCCCACATCGAGTCGCTCGGCTACGACATCGTCGCCAACTTCGGGGACCAGTACAGCGATCTCAGCGGTGGCTACGCGGACAACACGTTCAAGCTGCCGAACCCGATGTACTACCTGCCCTAAGCGATCGGCCGCGGACGTCGCCGCGTGA
>JBOGDQ010000317.1:0-9852 GCA_050742975.1 Jatrophihabitantaceae bacterium | reverse complement strand
CGCAGCACGGTGACGTCCTCGACCTCCGCGTCCGACAGTGCCCGCCGCGCGCCGGCGAGCAGCCCGTCCATCACCTGCGTGTGCCACCGGCTGGCGATGACCGCGACCCGAAGCCCGGCCGCCCCCTCGACGGGGCGGGCTTCCGGCGCCCCGCGCCCGCTCAACCCGCTCCCCCGCTCACGTCGATGTCCAGGTCGTGGCCCATCCGGTCGCGCTTGGTCTCCAGGTAGCGCAGGTTCTCCGGATTCGCGTGCACCGGCAGCGGCACCCGTCCGGTGATCTGCAGCCCGTACCCCTCCAGGCCCGCACGCTTGGCCGGATTGTTGGTCAGCAGCCGCATCGAATGGATGCCCAGGTCGACCAGGATCTGCGCGCCGGTGCCGTAGTCACGCGCGTCCGCCGGCAGGCCGAGCTCGAGGTTGGCGTCCAGCGTGTCCGACCCCGCGTCCTGCAGCTGATAGGCCTGCAGCTTGTGCAGCAGCCCGATGCCACGCCCCTCGTGCCCGCGCACGTAGAGCACGACACCGCGGCCCTCGCGGGCGACGGCAGCAAGAGCGGCGTCCAACTGCGGGCCGCAGTCACAGCGCAGCGAGCCGAACACGTCGCCGGTCAGGCACTCGGAGTGCACCCGCACCAGCACGTCCTCGCCGTCGCCGATGTCGCCGAACACGAACGCCACGTGCTCGCGGTTGTCGTAGCTCGACGCGTAGCCGACGGCGGTGAACTCGCCGTAGCGCAGCGGCACCCGCGCCGACGCGACCCGCTCGACCAGCTTCTCGAACCGGCGCCGGTAGGAGATCAGGTCGGCGATCGAGATCAGTGCGAGATCGTGCTCGTCGGCGAACACCCGCAGCTCCTCGGCCCTTGCCATGCCGGCCGGGTCCTTCTCGCTCACGACCTCGCACAGCGCGCCGGCCGGCGACAGCCCGGCCAGCACGGCCAGGTCGACCGCGGCTTCGGTGTGGCCCGGACGGCGCAGCACCCCGCCGTCCTTGGCTCGCAGCGGGACGACGTGTCCGGGCCGGGAGAAGTCGACCGCGGTGGACTTCGGATCGGCCAGCAGCCGGATCGTGTGGGCCCGGTCGGCGGCCGAGATTCCGGTCGTGATGCCCTCGCGGGCGTCGACGGTGACGGTGTAGGCGGTACCCCGGCGGTCCTGGTTCACGCGGAACATCGGCGGCAGGTCCAGCCGATCGGCCTCGCTCTCGGTGATCGGGACGCAGATGTACCCCGAGGTGTAGCGGACCATGAACGCGACCAGCTCCGGCGTCGCCAGCTCGGCCGCGAAGATCAGATCGCCCTCGTTCTCGCGGTCCTCGTCGTCGATGACCACCACCGGCTTGCCGGACTTGAAGTCGGCAATCGCCTGCTCGATCGAATCTAGGGTCATCCGCGGATCTCCATCAGCCGGGCCACGTACTTGGCGAGCACGTCTACCTCAAGGTTGACGCAGTCGCCGCGATTCCGCGCGCCGAGCGTCGTGGCGCGCAACGTCTCGGGAATGAGCCCGACCTCGAACCAGTCCGCGCCCACCGCGGTCACGGTCAGCGAGACGCCGTCGACCGCGATCGAGCCCTTCTCGGCGACGAAGCGGGCCAGGTCGACCGGCAGGCCGAACCGGACCGACTCCCACGCTCCCCCTGGCGTTCGGGCCAGCACCACTCCGGTCCCGTCGACATGTCCCTGCACGACGTGCCCGTCCAGCCGCGAGTCCACCCGCGCCGCGCGCTCCAGGTTCACCCGATCGCCGGCCACGAGCCCACCGATCACCGACCGTTTGAGCGTCTCGGCCATGACGTCGAAGGCAAGCTCGACGGGACCGTCGCCCGAGGCGCCGACGACGGTAAGGCACACGCCGTTGACCGCGATCGACGAGCCGTGCGCAACCCCGTCGCCGACCCTGCCCGCACGGACCGTCAGAACGGCCGAGTCGCCGCTGCCCCGGACGGCGACCACCTCGCCCACTTCCTCGATGATGCCGGTGAACACGCGCTCTCTCCCCTGCCGTCTACTCGGCCCAGACCGGGTGGGCGACGATCTTCACGTCCTCACCCAGCCGGCTGACCGACTGAACGTCCAGTGTGACTGCCTCGTCCAACGAGCCGATCCCGGCGTGACCCAGCGCACTCGGGCCGGCGCCGAGCAACGTCGGCGCGAGGTAGGCGATCACCTCGTCGACGCAGCGGGCCTCGACGAACGCGCCGGCGACCGTCGGCCCACCCTCGAGCAGCACGTGCCGGACGCCGAGGTCGAACAGCGCCTTGAGCGCGAACCGCGGTACCGCGGTGTCCAGGACCAGCGTCTCGGCTGCGTTGTCGAGTACCTGGGCGGACTGCGGCGTGCGGTGCCGCCGGTCCAGCACCACCCGCAGCGGCTGCTCCTTGGCCACCTTGCCCGCGCCGTCGCGGACGGTGAGGTGCGGGTCGTCCGCCAGCACGGTGCCGCTGCCGACCACGATCGCGTCGACGATCGCACGCAGCGCATGGGCGTCGGCACGCGAGGGCGCCGAGGAGATCCAGCGCGCGGTCAGGTCCGCTGCCGCGACCCGCCCGTCGAGCGTCGCGGCGTACTTCCACGTCACGTACGGGCGCGAGCTGCGCATCGCGTGCAGCCACGGTCGCAGTGCCCCGCTCACGGCGGCGATCTCTTCGACGCCGGCGACGACGGTGATTCCCGCCTCGCGCAGCGCGTCGGCTCCACCGGCCGCCATCGGGTTCGGGTCGTCGACGGCGTAGATGACCTTGGCGATCCCGGCGTCGATCAGGGCGTCGGTGCACGGTCCGGTCCGGCCGGTGTGCGCGCAGGGTTCCAGGGTGACGACGGCGGTGCCGCCGCGAGCCGCGGCACCGGCGGCGGCGAGGGCCTCCACCTCGGCGTGCGGGCCGCCGGCCGGGGTGGTCGCGCCCTCGCCGGCAAGAGTCTGGTCCGCGGCCAGGATGACAGCGCCGACCGGCGGGTTCGGGCGGGTATGCCCGCGGACCGTCTCGCCGAGCGCGAGCGCGCGGTGCATCGCGGCCTGCTCGGCCTCGGTGAGCTGCATCGCCGCTCGCCTACCAGTCCATCGCGGTGCGGGCGGTGGCGCGCAGTGACTCGACCGCGGCTGCCGGATCGTCTGCGCCGTAGACGGCCGAGCCCGCGACGAACACGTCGGCACCGGCCTCGGCCGCGGCCGCGATCGTGTCCAGGGTGATCCCGCCGTCGACCTCGACGAAGAGCCGCAGGTGGCCGGCCATGACCTGCTCGCGAGCCAGCCGGACCTTCGGCAGCACCTCTGCCATGAACTCCTGCCCGCCGAACCCCGGCTCGACGGTCATCACGAGCAGCGTGTCGAACTCGCGCAGGACATCCAGGTACGGCTCCAGCGGCGTTCCCGGCTTGACCGAGAGCCCGGCGAGCGCGCCGGCCGACCGGATCGCCCGCGCCGTCTGGACGGCGTCCCGCGCGGCCTCGACGTGGAACGTCACGTTCGCGGCGCCAGCCTCGGCGTAGCCGGGCGCCCAGCGGTCGGGGTCCTCGATCATCAGGTGGCAGTCCAGCGGCAGCGCGGCCGCCTTGCGCAGGCTCTCCACGACGGGCAGGCCGAGGGTCAGGTTGGGGACGAAGTGGGCGTCCATCACGTCGACGTGCAGCCAGTCGGCGTTGTCGACCGCCTCGGCCTCCTCGCCCAGCCGCGCGAAGTCGGCCGACAGGATGCTCGGCGCGATCATCGGCTCGCGGCGACCCGGTTTCCCCACCCCGGAAGTCTATTGCCACCAGTCATCCCACAAGTACGTGGCGGCGATCAACGTGCGCCGCTGAGGCCTGCGATCGCGGTTGCCGCGGGCCGTACACCGGACCCGATCTTGTTGCGCTGGCTGTGCTGCCGTCCCGATAGTGGTGCGCATGTGCTGCTCCAGCCACCGATCTGCAACAAGATCGCGAGCGACTGCAGGCCGCGCGCACCGTCGAGCCGGCGCCAGGCAGTCACGAACGTCTCGCTGACGATCTCGTGCGCCGCGTCAGGACCGACTCGCCGCACCGCGTACCGCACCACCGCGCCGTAGTGCTGCCGGAACAGCTCCTCGAACCGCTCGCGATCGGTTCCCATGCCAGTGTCTTGTCCAGCCGGCCCGGTCCGGTTACACCGAGCGGCGGATCAGCGCGCAGAACATCGCGTCGGTCCCGTGCCGGTGCGGCCAGAGTTGGACAGTCAGTCTCTCGCCGATGTTGTCGACCCCGGCGAAGGCGGCCCGCGCGTCCAGCAGGTCGTACCCGGCTACGACCTCGAGCGTCTCGGCCGGGTGCGGCGAGCAGGTGACGTAACCGACGACGCCCCCGGGGCGAACCAGGCGCAGTGCGGCCGCGAGCAGTTCGCCCTGCAGCCGAGCCAGCTCCGGGACGTCGCCGGGCTGCCGCCGCCACCGGGACTCCGGGCGCCTGCGCAGCGCGCCGAGCCCGGTGCACGGCGCGTCGACGAGCACGCGGTCGTAACCTCCCTCGACCGGTGGAAGTTCGCGCGAGTCACCGACGAGGACGTCGACCTCCCACGGCGCGCACAGCTTGTGCACCAGCTCGGCCCGGTGCGGGTGCAGCTCGTTCGCGGTCACGGTCGCGCTGCGCCCGGCCGCGAGCGCCGCCAGCAGCGCCGTCTTGCCGCCCGGCCCGGCACACAGGTCCAGCCAGCGCTCGTCCCGGCCGTCGAGTGGTGCGTAAGTCAGCGCGATGGCGCACAGCTGGCTGCCCTCGTCCTGCACCCCGGCCCGTCGCGCATGCACGGCGGCGAGCGCGGACGGATCGCCGCCGGTCATCCGCACCGCGTACGGCGAGTACGGCCCGGCGACACCACCTGACTGCGTGACGAGCTCGGCCCGGTCGCTCCGCCCGGGCCACGCGACCAGGTGGGTCTGCGGCCGCGCATCGTCCGCCGCCAGCGCCGCTTCGGTCTCGGCCAGGTCGCCGCCCAGCGCGTCGCGGAACGCCTCGGCGATCCACTGCGGGTGAGCGGTCCGCAACGCGACGCGGCGGATCGGTGGGTCATCGGTGGCGAGCCGGTCGATCCAACTGTCCCAGTCGGACTCCGCGACCTTGCGCAGCACCGCGTTCACGAAACCGGCGGCTCGCACGTTGCCGCTCGCGCGGGCCAGGTCGACCGTCGTGGCGACCGCGGCGTGCGGCGGGATTCGGGTGCGCAGCGCCTGGTACGCGCCGAGCCGCAGCAGGTCCTGGACCTCGGCCTGCACCTCGGCGAAGGGCCGGTCGAGGCAGGCGGCGACGATCTCGTCGAGCGTGCCCCGGGCGCGCAGGGTCCCGTAGCCGAGCTCGGTGGCCAGGCCGGCGTCACGCCCGGTGAGCTGCTGCGCGGTGATCAGGGCGGGGAGCGCCAGGTTCGCGTAGGCGTCCTCGCCCGAGACGGCCCGCAGCAGCTGGAACGCGACCAGGCGCGGGCGGTCGACCGGGGCCGGGCGCTCCGGTTGACGCGGCCGGGACGGGCGTCGTGACGACGGTCTGCGCGGCGGGCCGCTAGCCAAGGCGCTGCGCCAGCCCAAGACGCTCTGCCGGCTCCGGCCGTGCACCGCGGGCCCAGTCTGCAGCCGCCATCGGACGCCTGCCCGGCGGCTGCACGAGCCCGAGTTCGACCTCGACGGTAGCGGTGCCGATGAACACGCCGGACTTCTCGACGCGGATCTGCCCCGGCGCCAGCGCGTTCGCACCGCACAGGCGCACCGGGCCGAGCTTGATCCGCTCGGCGCGGAACGTGCTCCAGGCTCCGGGTGCGGGCGTGCAGGCGCGGACGAGACGGTCGACGTGCCGCGCGGGCGCGGACCAGTCGACCCGCGCGTCGGGCGGCGTGAGCTTTCCGGCGATCGAGACGCCGTCCGCACTCTGCGGCACACCGATGAGCGAGCCGTCGGCCAGCCCGTCCATCGTCGCGGCAAGCAGGCCGGCGCCGCTGCCGGCCAGCCGGTCCAGCAGGTCGCCGGCCGTGTCGGTGGGGCGGATCGCCTCGGTGACGACGCCGTATACCGGCCCGGTGTCCAGGCCCTGCTCGATCAGGAACGTGGACGCGCCGGTGACGTCGTCCCCGTGCAGGATCGCGTGCTGGACCGGGGCCGCACCGCGCCAGGCAGGTAGCAGCGAGAAGTGCAGGTTGATCCAGCCCAACCGCGGGACGGCGAGCGCGGGCGGCGGCAACAGCGCGCCGTAGGCCACGACCGGGCAGCAGTCGGGGGCGAGTCCGGCCAGCTCCGCCAGGAACTCGGGGTCACCGGGGCGCCGAGGTGTGAGCACCGGGAGTCCGGCCTCGGCCGCGACAGCCGCCACCGGGGAGGCCAGCTCGTGCCGCCCGCGCCCGGCGCGCGCAGGTGGGCGGGTCACCACGGCGGCGACCTCGTGGTGCGAGGAAGCGAGCAGGACCCGCAGCGACGGCACCGCAGCCTCGGGCGTTCCCGCGAAGACCAGCCTCACAGGGCCAGACCACGCGTCGCGTGCGGGCTGACCTTGACGCGCGGTGCCGTCCCGCCGGCCCATTCGGCCTCGCGGATCTCCCGCATCGCGGCCTTGCGGGTCTCGGCATCGAGCCGGTCGACGAACAGCACGCCGTCCAGGTGATCGCTCTCGTGCTGGATGCACCGCGCGAGCAGCGCCGTGCCCTCGACGGTGATCTGGTCGCCGTACATGTTCTGCCCGTGGGCGACGACGTTCGCCCGGCGCCTGCAGTCCCAGCTCAGCCCGGGGATCGACAGGCAGCCCTCGGGGCCGTCCTGCTCGTCGTCGTCCGGGAAGTGCAGCACCGGGTTCACCAGGTGCCCGGACTGCGCGTCGTCCACGTGGTAGGTGAACACGCGCAGGCCGACCCCGATCTGCGGAGCCGCGAGCCCCGATCCGGGTGCGTCGAGCATCGTCTCGGCCAGGTCGGCCACCAGCGTCCGCAGCTCGCGGTCGAAGTCGGTGACGACGTCGGCTGCCGTGCGCAGGACGGGATCGCCGAACAGACGGATGGGCTGCACGCTCACGCGGAGCAGTCTACGGACGTCGGTTGGCGGTTCGTCGGGACATTTAGTTAGGATGCCTAACGAACGAAGGGACACCTGTGCATCAGTCCGAAGCACACGCACGCCGGATCGCGTTGTCGGTCACCACCGTCGGCATCCTGGCCGCGACGCTCAACTCGTCGATCCTGCTGATCTCGCTTCCGGCGATCTTCAGCGGCCTCGGCCTGGACCCACTGGCGCCGGCCAACATCTCGTACCTGCTCTGGATGCTGATGGGCTACCTGCTCGTCACGGCGGTGCTGGTCGTGACGTTCGGCCGGTTGGGCGATCAGTACGGACGGGCCAAGCTGTTCAACCTCGGCTTCCTGATCTTCACGATCGCCTCGGCCGCCTGCGCGCTGGTCCCGAACAGCGGCGCCGCGGGTGCCCTCGAGATCATCGGGCTGCGGGTGGTGCAGGGAATCGGCGGCGCGATGCTCACCGCGAACTCGACGGCGATCATCACCGACGCATTCCCGTCCGACCGCCGTGGCTTCGCACTCGGCGTGAACCAGGTCGCCGCGCTGGCCGGATCGTTCGCCGGCCTGGTCGTCGGCGGGGTGCTGTCCGAGTGGCACTGGCGCGCGGTGTTCTGGGTGAGCGTCCCGGTCGGCGTGTGGGGTACCTGGATGGGTTACCGCACGCTGCACGACAAGCCACGCTCCAGGGCCGTCGGCGTTGTCATCGACTGGTGGGGCAACCTGACGTTCGGGGTCGGGCTGACCGCCCTGCTCATCGCGATCACCTACGGCCTGCAGCCCTACGGCGGGCACACCATGGGCTGGACGTCGCCGCTGGTGCTGGTGACCGGACTCGGCGGCGTCGCCCTGCTGATCGTGTTCGGGTTCGTCGAGAACCACGTCACCGATCCGATGATCAACCTGCGGCTGTTCAAGATCCGCGCGTTCGCCGCCGGGCAGACGGTCAACCTGCTGGCGGCGATGTCACGCGGCGGCCTGCAGTTCATGCTGATCATCTGGCTGCAGGGCATCTGGTTGCCGTTGCACGGGTACGCCTACGCGGACACCCCGCTGTGGGCCGGCATCTACATGCTGCCGATGACGGTCGGCTTCCTGGTCGCCGGACCGGCCTCGGGTGCGATCTCCGACCGGTTCGGGGCGCGGGCGTTCGCCACCGGCGGCCTGCTGCTGACGGCCGCGACGTTCGTCGGCATGATCTTGCTGCCGGCGGACTTCGATTACGTCCAGTTCGCCGCACTGCTGGCGCTCAACGGCATCGGGATGGGGCTGATGGCCGCGCCGAACACCGCAGCGATCATGAACGCGGTGCCGGGCTCGCAGCGTGGTGCGGCCTCGGGCGTGCGCGCCACGGGCATGAACGCCGGCATGGTGCTGTCGATGGGCGGGTTCTTCACCCTGATGGCGATCGGACTGGCGAGCCGGCTGCCCGCCTCGCTCTACAACGGGCTGACCCAGGCGGGCGTCGACCCGTCGTCCGCGCACCAGATCTCGCACATCCCGCCGGTCGGCACGCTGTTCGCGGCGTTCCTCGGCGACAACCCGATCAAGCAACTGATGCAGCAGGTCGACCCGCAGCAGTTGCAGGCCGGGTCGGGCGTGGACGTCGCGAACCTGACCGGGCGCTCGTTCTTCCCGCACCTGATCTCCGACCCGTTCATGCACGGCCTGCTGATCGCGTTCGGCGCATCGATCGTGATGCTGCTGATCGCGGCTGCGGCGTCGCTGATGCGGGGCGACCGGTACGTCCACGAGGACGCGCACCACGACAACGTCGCCGAGGCGATCGCGCACGAGGGCGGTGCGCTCGCGGTTCCCGCGCTGCTCGGTGGCGAGGAGGACGGCGCGGCTCGGGGCGCGACGGTCGCCTGAGCTGGCCCTGTCCGATCAGTTGCTGTCGGGGTTGGGGACCAGGACCGCGCGGGCCTGACGCACCAGCAGCGCCTGGGTAGCCGCCGGACCGCTCAGCGGGTCCGGGTCCACCGCCGCGTAGTGGATGCCGTCCAGCGAGTAGCTCGCCCGCCAGGACACCGTCAGCGTGATCGTCACCGGCCCGGCAGCCCGGTACACGTGCCCGAAGTAGTGCGGACACAGCACCCGCGCGCACCGGTCCCCGTGCCGGTCATACACCTTGCCCGGCCCAACATTGGACGCGCGCTGCCCGTCCCCGAAAGCCCAGTTCGCCTTAGCGAAACCCAGCCGCAGCCACACCGGCCGGCCCACGACCCGCACCGTCCCCAACGAACGGCGCACCGGCGTGTCCGCCCACACGATCGTCTGCACATTCACCAACGTCGCCGGACTACCCGTCGTCCCGATCCCGACCCGCGGCAACAACCTGAGCACCTGATCACGGACCGTCGCCGCATCCGGCACCACCGCCGCCACCCGCGACTGCGGACACCAGAACCCCAGATTCACCCAGGACGTCGCGTCCGGGTCCAATCGCTGATTCTCGAACGCGATAACCGGGTCCACACCCGGCTGGCCACCCTCGACCAGCAGCCTGCAATGCGGGATGTGCGTATCGCAGGTGGCGCTGCCGACGTCGCCGTTGAACACGATCTTGAAGTGCCTGGTGCATCCGACAACTCGGTACTGCGGCTGCGGGCCGCCGCCGTTGTCGTCATCGCCAGCCTGATTCGCGGGCACACACTTGCCGTCGACCACGATGCCGGTCTGGCCGTCGAACAGGCTGCCGGCAGCGGACAACTCGCAGGGCGTGCCACTGGCCAACGGACCGCCGTTGGCATAGGACGGCATTGCGAACCAAGCCACACTGACGCAGACGAGAGCGACGCCGACGATTTGACCAAGTCGTTTTGTCTTCACGAGATCGGCCGCATGTCTACGACCTTCCACCC
>JBOGDQ010000316.1:0-8208 GCA_050742975.1 Jatrophihabitantaceae bacterium | reverse complement strand
GCGTGGGCGATCGCGCCACCGCCGGAGTGCCCGACGTGCACGACCCCGCCGTCGGACCGGTCGAAGGAGTCGAGCACGTCGACGACCGCGTCGACGTGATCACGCAGGGTGATCCCGGAGCGGTCGGCCTCCCTCGAATCCATGCCGGGCAGTGTGAGCGGGTGCGTGCGGTGTCCGGCCCGCTCGAGAACGGGAACGACTTCGTCCCACGACGAGCCGTCGAGCCAGAGACCGGGGATCAGGATGACGTCCACGATCTCGAACCTAGCCGGGCCAACGACACGGGACGAGGGGCGGGAGCGGTCGACGGGCGGACACTGAACGGGTGCGGGTCGAGCTGGTGGTGGTCGGTGCTGCGATCGTGCGATCCGGGCGGCTGCTCGCGGCCCGACGATCCGCTCCGGCCGACTTGAGCGGACGCTGGGAGTTTCCCGGCGGCAAGGTCGAGGTCGGCGAGGCAGGTGAGGCGGCGGTGGTGCGCGAGTGCCGCGAAGAGCTCGGCGTCGCGGTGACGGTCGGCAGGTTGCTCGCCGAGGCGCCGATCCGTCCGGGGCTGGTGCTCCGGGTCTACCTTGCCGGGCTGGTCAGCGGCGAGCCGCAACCGCTGCAGGACCACGACGAGCTGCGCTGGCTGGCCGAGCACGAGCTCGGCTCCGTCAACTGGTTACCGGCGGATCTGCCCCTGCTCGCGAGCGTGCGTCCGTACCTGTGCTAGCCCTCGCGCATCGGGGTGCGGACGCCGCGCTGCTCGGCGATCTCGACGGCCCGGTCGTAGCCGGCGTCGACGTGCCGGATCACGCCCATGCCGGGGTCGTTGGTGAGCACCCGCTCGAGCTTCTGCGCCGCGAGCGGCGTCCCGTCTGCGACGCTGACCTGCCCGGCGTGGATCGAGCGACCCATGCCGACCCCGCCGCCGTGGTGGATCGACACCCAGGTCGCCCCGCTCGCCGTGTTGACCATTGCATTCAGCAGCGGCCAGTCGGCGATCGCGTCCGAGCCGTCGAGCATGGACTCCGTTTCGCGATAAGGGGATGCGACCGAGCCGGCGTCCAGATGGTCGCGGCCGATGACGATCGGGGCGCTGATCTCGCCGCTCGCGACCAGGTCGTTGAACGCGAGGCCGGCCTTGTCCCGCTCGCCGTAGCCGAGCCAGCAGATGCGCGCGGGCAGGCCCTGGAACTGCACCCGCTCCTGCGCCATCGTGATCCAGCGGTGCAGCGACTCGTTCTCCGGGAACAGCTCCAGAACGGCCTTATCGGTACGGGCGATGTCCTTCGGATCACCGGACAGCGCGGCCCAGCGGAACGGGCCCTTGCCCTCGCAGAACAGCGGGCGGATGTATGCCGGGACGAAGCCGGGGAAGTCGAACGCCCGGGTGAAGCCGGCCGTCTTGGCCTCGCCCCGGATCGAGTTCCCGTAGTCGAACACCTCGGCGCCCTTGTCCATGAAGCCGACCATCGCCTCGACATGCCGCGCCATCGACGCCTGCGCCCGTCCGGTGAACTCCTCGGGCTTGCGGGCCGCGTACTCGTGCCAGTCGTCGAACTCCACGCCGATCGGCAGGTAGCTCAACGGGTCGTGTGCGGAGGTCTGGTCGGTGACGATGTCGATGGGAGCGTCGTTGGCGAGCAGCTGCGGGAACAGCGATGCTGCGTTGCCCAACAGGCCTATGGACAAAGGCTTTCTGGCGTCGCGTGCCTCGACCGCGAGCTCCAACGCGTGCTGCACGGACGTGGCCTCGACGTTCAGGTAGCGGTGCTCGATGCGGCGCTTGATGCGGGAACCGTCGACATCGATGCAGATCGCGACGCCGTCGTTCATCGTCACCGCCAGCGGCTGCGCGCCGCCCATTCCGCCGAGCCCGGCGGTCAGCGTGATCGTGCCGGCCAGCGTCCCTCCGAACTTCTTGGCCGCGACCGCTGCGAACGTCTCGTAGGTGCCCTGCAGGATGCCCTGCGTCCCGATGTAGATCCAGGAGCCTGCGGTCATCTGGCCGTACATGGTCAGCCCGAGCTGCTCGAGGCGGCGGAACTCCTCCCAGTTGGCCCAGTCACCAACGAGGTTCGAGTTCGCGATGAGCACCCGTGGTGCCCACTCGTGCGTCCGCAGCACGCCCGCCGGGCGGCCGCTCTGCACCAGGAGAGTCTCGTCCAGCTTCAGGTCGGTGAGGGTGCGGATGATCGCGTGGTAGCTCGGCCAGTCCCGCGCGGCCTTTCCGGTGCCGCCGTAGACGACGAGGTCCTCGGGGTGCTCGGCGACGTCCGGGTCGAGGTTGTTCTGCAGCATCCGCAGTGGCGCCTCGGTCTGCCAACCGCGTGCGGTGAGGGTGGTGCCGTGCGGTGCGCGGATCATCAGCGGTTCCCTTCGACGCAGTGCCTGCTCCCACTGTGCGCGCGCCGCTGTTCGGATGCCAGAGAGCACGCACGCCGTCTGGGATCTCAGACCGCTGCGCGTGGCAGACTGATGGCACCAGTACTACCTCTCCGACGGGCCCTGCTTCGTGGTGCGCATCGCGGCTGGAACGCCCTGATCAGCTGCGGGTTGTGGTCGATAGGCAGCCGCAACCCGCAGCTGATCACGAGCCGGACAGGCGCTGGACGTCAGCGCAGCGGGGTGGGCAGGGCCGAGTCGGCCGCAGCAACTGCGGCACCCGAGCGCACGAAGTCGACAGCGGCCTCGATCTCGGGCGACAGGTACCGATCCGGTCCCGGGCCGTCAACCCGCTCGCGCAGCGCGGCCACGACCGCCCCGGTGGGGGGGCCGGGTCGCAGCGGCGCCCGCAGATCCAGCGCGCGGGCGGCGGTGAGCAGCTCGATGGCCAGCACCCGCGTCAGCGCATCGACCGAGCGGCGCAGCTTGCGCGCCGCCGACCAGCCCATCGAGACGTGGTCCTCCTGCATCGCGCTGGACGGGATCGAGTCGACGCCGGCCGGCATGGCCAGCCGCTTCAGTTCCGAGACGAGCGCGGCCTGCGTGTACTGCGCGATCATGTGGCCCGAGTCGACGCCGGGGTCGTGAGCGAGGAACGGGGGCAGGCCGCGTGAGCGCGCCACGTCCAGCATGCGGTCGGTGCGCCGCTCGCTCATCGACGCCACGTCGGCCGCCGGGATCGCGAGGAAGTCCAGCACGTACGCGACGGGCGCGCCGTGGAAGTTGCCGTTCGACTCGACCCGGCCGTCCAGCGTGACGACGGGGTTGTCGACGGCCGACGCGAGCTCGTAACCGGCAACGGCCCGCGCGTGCGCGAGCGTGTCCCGCGCCGCACCGGCGACCTGCGGCGCGCAGCGCATCGAGTAGGCATCCTGCACGTAGGTGCAGTCCGGACCGGTGTGGCTGGCGATGATCGGCGAATCACCAAGCAGCGCAAGGATGTTCGCGGCCGACACCTGCTGTCCCGGCTGGGGGCGCAGCGCCTGCAGGTCGGCGGCGAAGACCCGCGCGGTGCCGAGCATGGCCTCGACGCTCATCGCGGCGGTGACGTCGGCCGTCCGCAGCAACAGGTCGAGGTCGTGCGCGGCCAACAGCAGCTGACCGAGCATGCCGTCGGTGCCGTTGATCAGCGCCAGGCCCTCCTTCTCGGCCAGGCGGACCGGCTCGATACCGTGCGCCTGCAGGACGTCCGACGCGGGCGCGAGCACACCGTCCGGGCCGCGGGCCGTCCCCTCGCCGATGAGAACCAGCGCGACGTGCGCGAGCGGTGCCAGATCGCCCGAGCAGCCGAGCGATCCGTACTCGCGGACGACGGGGGTGATGCCGCTGTCGAGCAGCGCGGCCAGGGTGCGCGCGGTCTGCGCGCGGACGCCGGTCCGGCCGGTCGCCAGCGTCGAGAGCCGCAGCAGCATCAACGCCCGGACGACCTCGCGCTCGACCTCCGGGCCCGAGCCGGCAGCGTGCGAGCGGATCAGGGATACCTGCAGCGCGGCCCGCTGCTCGACCGGGATGTGCTTGGTGGCCAGGGCGCCGAAACCGGTCGAGATCCCGTAGTGCGGCTCGACGTCGCCGGCCAGCGACTCGACGGTGGACCGTGAGTCGGCGATCGCGTCCAGGGCCGCCGTCGACAGTTCGACCCCCGCACCGTCGCGGGCGACGGCGACGACCTCGGACTCGGTGAGCGGGCCGACGCCCACGGCGATGCGCATACCGTCACTGTGCCCGCGCGTCACCCCTGCACGCCACCATCGCGCCAGGCCGTCTGAAATCCGAGATACCGTCGGCCCATGCGCGCAGTCGTCATCACCGAGCCGGGCGGACCCGAGGTACTCCAGGTGCAGGACGTCCCCGATCCGGTAGCCGCCACCGGCGAGGTGCTCATCGACGTCGCGGCGACCGCCCTGAACCGCGCCGACCTGCTGCAGCGGCAGGGAAACTACCCACCGCCGCACGGTGCGCCGCCGTACCCCGGCATGGAGTGCTCCGGCACGATCGCCGCACTCGGCAAGGGCGTGAGCGGCTGGCAGGTCGGGGACCAGGTGTGCGCGCTGCTCGCGGGCGGCAGCTACGCCGAGCAGGTCACCGCGCCGGCCGGCCAGCTGATGACCGTCCCCGCCGGTGTCTCGCTCGTCGACGCCGCGGCGTTGCCGGAGGTCACCTGCACGGTCTGGTCGATGGTGTTCGGGACGACCGCCGGCCGGCTGCAGCCCGGCGAGCGCATCCTGATCCACGGCGGGTCGAGCGGGATCGGCACGATGGCGATCCAGCTCGCGCACTATCGCGGCGCCACCGTCCTGGTCACCGCAGGCACGCCGCGCAAGGCTGACTTCTGCCGCGACCTGGGCGCCGACGTCGCGATCAACTACCGCGAGGAGGTGTTCGACGAGCGGGTCCTCGCCGAGACTGCGGGCCGCGGCGTCGACGTCGTCCTGGACAACATGGGCGCGATGTACCTGCCCCGCAACGTCAGGTCGCTCGCCGTCGGCGGTCGGCTGATCGTGCTCGGCCTGCAGGGTGGGCGCACCGGCGAGCTCGACCTGGGCGCGATTCTCGCCAAGCGCGCGACGATCCACGCAGCGGGCCTGCGCGGGCGCCCGCTCGAGCAGAAGGCCGCGATCGTCGCCGAGACGCAGCACGCCGTGTGGCCGCTGATCGAGTCCGGGGCCGTCCGGCCGATCGTCGATCGGGTGCTGACCCTGGACGACGTGACCGAGGCGCACCGCCTGGTCGAGTCCAGCGAGCACATCGGCAAGGTCCTGCTGCGGGTCTGATCACGTGCGCGTCGAGCGCTCGCGCGAAGCGCCGCCGACATCGCGATGCACGTTCGGCGGTTCGGTTTGCAAGACTGGAGCCGTGACCGACGACAGCCAGCACCCCAGCCACGCACCCGCCGACGATGACGAGCATCGCGCCGAGCTGGTCGCGCCCGCCGACGAGCCCGACGCCGGTGAGCAGCTCACCGAGATGGTCGAGCAGCCGGCCAAGGTGATGCGGATTGGCACGATGATCAAGCAGCTGCTGGAGGAGGTCCGGGCCGCTCCGCTGGACGAGGCGGGCCGGCAGCGACTGCGCGAGATCCACGAGCGCTCGATCCACGAGCTCGAGGACGGCCTCGCGCCGGAGCTGCAGGACGAGCTCGAGCGGCTGTCGCTTCCGTTCGGGTCCGAGGTGCCGTCCGAGGCCGAGCTGCGCATCGCCCAGGCACAGCTCGTCGGCTGGCTCGAAGGTCTGTTCCACGGAATCCAGGCGGCGCTGTTCCAGCAGCAGATGGCCGCGCGGCAGCAGCTCGAGCAGATGCGCCAGCGCGCGCTGCCGGGCGGCGTCGCCGGCCAGCGCCAGGTCGTCGTGGGCCCGGGCGGTCAGATCCTCGGACCGGCGCCGTTCGGCCAGGGCGACGACGACGAGCAGCACCAGACCCCCGGCCAGTATCTCTGACCGGTGGGCAACTACGTCCGCGACGTCCTCGCCGGGCACCCGCGCGACGAGCGGGCGCTGATCACGCTCGGTGCGGACGGCGCGCGCGCGTACTGGAGCTTCGGCGAACTGCTCGGCGCGTCCGGCCGCTTCGCCGGGCACCTCGCCGGGCTCGGCGTGCGTCGCGGGTCGGTCGTGCTCACGCTGCTCGGCAACCGGATCGAGTACCCGCTCACGATGCTCGCCTGCCTGCACCTGGGCGCCGCAATGCTGCCGTGCAGCGAGCAGCTGCGCGCCAAGGACGTCGCGCTGCGCCTCGGCCGCGCTCGTCCCGACGTCGTGGTGTGCGACGAACGCAACCGGGCGGTGCTGGCCGCCGCCGCGCCGCCGTGCCCGGTGCTCACCGTCCCCGGGCGGTACGACGGCGACACCCCGGACTACGCCGAACTGGACGACACCGACCCGGCGTTCGTCCTGTTCACCTCCGGGACGAGCGGAGCGCCGAAGCTGGTCACGCACGGGCAGCGCTACGTCACCGGCCAGCACGTGCAGGCGCGGGCCTGGCTGGCCGCGGAGCCGGGCGAGCTGGTGTGGTCGACCGCGGCGCCGGGCTGGTCGAAGTCGGCACGCAACGCCTTCCTCGCGCCGTGGCTGTGCGGGGCGGCGGCGTTGCTCGAGGACCGCCGCTTCGACCCTGCGCACCGGCTGGCGACCGTCCGCGCCGAGGGTGTGAACGTGCTCTGCATGGCACCGACGGAGTACCGCCTGATCGCCGGGCACGGCCCGATCGCGGACGTCCCGAGCCTGCGCCGGCTGGTGACCGCGGGCGAGGCACTCGGCGTCCCGGCGGTGCAGGCCTGGGGCGAACAGACCGGCCTGACCATCGCCGACGGATACGGGCAGACCGAGACCGGCCACCTCACCGGCGTGCGGCCGGGCGAGACCGCACCGCCCGCGTCGATGGGACGCCCGCTGCCCGGCGTGCATGCCGAGATCGTCGACGGCGAACTGTGCGTCGACCCGGCGACTGTCCCGACGTTCTTCCTCGGGTACGACGGGCTTGCGGTGCCGGACGGCCTTTGGCACACGGGCGATCTCGTGCACGCCGACGCCGGCGGCTGGCTGTTCTTCGAGGCGCGCGCGGACGATGTCATCATCAGCGCGGGTTACCGGATCGGTCCGGCCGAGGTCGAATCGACGCTGCTCGGCCACCCGGCGGTGCGGGAATCGGCGGTCATCGGCGTTCCCGACCAGACCCGCGGCGAGATCGTCACTGCGATCGTCGTGCTGCGCGACGGCTTCGAGCCGTCCGACGAGCTCGCGCGCGAGCTGCAGGACCACGTCAAGCGCGAGACCGCGCCGTACAAGTACCCGCGGCGGGTTCGCTTCGCCGACGACCTGCCCCGGACGACCAGCGGCAAGATCCACCGCGCGGCGCTCAGGAGCGGGCCAGCAACCCCTCGATGACCTCTGCGACGGCGTCCTCGTCATTGCTTCCGACGACGCTGTCGGCCGCGGCGCGCACGGACCGGTGTGCGTTACCCACCGCGTAGGAGGTGCCCGCCCACTGCAGCATCGGGATGTCGTTGGGCATGTCGCCGATCGCGACGACCTCGTCCGCGGCGATCCCGTGCTGGGAAGCGACCTCGGCCAGCCCGCTCGCCTTCGTCACACCCGGTGCGGCGAGTTCGAGCAGGCCGAACGAGGACGAATGGGTGATGGTCGCGCGTCCGGCGAGCAACCGGTCAGCCTCGGCGAGGAACTCGTCGACGTCGCGTCCCTTCACGGCTCGGTCCTTGACGAGCAGCTTGAGCAGCGGGCGGTCGGCGATCTCGGCGATGTCGCCGACGCGCGCCGGCGGGACGGGGTTACCGCGCCGGTCGAAGTCCGGATTGACCGCCCAGTCGTGGATGTAGCCCTCCTCGGCGCCGAAGCCGTCGAGGTACTCGACCGCGTAGGCGACATTCGCGAAGCGGGTGCGGATCGCGGTGGCCACGGTGTGCGCCGTCCCCGGCGAGAGGGTGTGCGATTCGACGACGCTCGCCGAGTGCAAGTCGTAGATGACGGCGCCGTTCGCACCGACCGCGACACCGAGGTGACCGGTCTGCTCGACGACGTCGTCCAGCCAGCGCGGCGGACGTCCGGTCACGAACACGACCACGAGACCGGCGGCCTCGGCGGCGGCGAGGGCGGCGCGGCTGCGCGGCGACACCGTGCCGTCGGAGCGCAGCAGCGTCCCGTCGAGATCGGTCGCGACGAGCCGGATCGTCATGGAGCCAGCAGCTCGCGTCCACCGAGGTAGGGACGCAGCGCGGCAGGCACGTACACAGAGCCGTCAGGCTGCTGGTGGTGGTCGAGCAGGCA
>JBOGDQ010000315.1:0-4376 GCA_050742975.1 Jatrophihabitantaceae bacterium | reverse complement strand
GCTCCGCGACCTCGAACGTCGCCCCGCTCACGCTGTCGACGAATTCGCCGCTGATGTAGTGCTGCAGCCGGGCGGGCAGGTCCGCCGGCCGCGCCGCGGTCTCGGTCGCGGCGGCCTGCGAGGTGGTGCTCCCCATCAATGGTCCTTCCAGGTCGGTGGTTCGGCGCTCAGCGCGGATCGCTGCACCGGGCGGGCAGCGCTCAGCCGAGCAGGGCGCGGCCCTCGTCCAGCAGCGCGCTGATCCGGATCAGCGCAGCGTCGGTCGGCGCGACCAGTGGCGGCCGCACGTGGGCGGAGGCGATCCGGCCCTGCTCGTGCAGCACCCACTTCACCGGAGCCGGATTGGTCTCGACGAACAGCAGGTCGACCAGCGGGTGCAGTCCGTAGTGCAGCGCGCGGGCCGCCTCGTGCTCGCCGGCCTCCCAGAGCTCGTACATCCGGGCCACCGCTGTCGGTGCGATGTTCGCGACGGCGCTGACGAAGCCGCTGCCGCCGAGCGCGAGCAACGGCAGGCACAGCAGCTCGATACCCGACCACACCAACAGATCGCGGCCGGCGGCATGAATTACCCGGGAGAAGTGCTCGAAGTCCTTGGTGGTCTCCTTGATCCCGACGAGGTTGTCGAGGTCTCGGTGCAGCCGGGCGACCGTCTCCGGTGCGATCTCCACCGCGGTCCGTGACGGGACGTTGTAGATGACGATCGGCAGGTCGGGGAACTCGCGCGCCACCGTCGCGTACCAGGCGTAGAGCCCCTCCTGCGTGGGCCGTGCGTAGTACGGCGTGATCACCAGCGCCGCGTCGGCGCCGAGTTCCTGTGCCGCGGCGGTGATCTGCAGCGTCTCGTCGAGCTTGGCCGATCCGGTGCCGGGCAGGAACGGCACCCGATCCGCGATCTCCTCCGCGGCCACCGTCATCGCCTGGATGCGTTCGGCCGCGCTCTGCGAGCTGGGCTCACCGGTCGAGCCACCCAGGGACACGCCGTGCGAGCCGGCCTCCAGCTGCCAGCGAATCAGGTTGCGCAGGCCCTCGCTGTCGACCGCGCCCTCGGCGGTGAACGGCGTGACCACCGGCGCGATCGAACCGCGGATCGCCGACGGATCGGATCGGTATTTCATTGGCAGCTCCTCCACTCGCTTCGAGCATCGCCTAGCCGCGGGCCGCTACCGGACATCGTGGCTGTCCTCCTGTTGACGGTGGGAGTCCAACGCGGCCTGCCAGCGTTCGTACGCCTGCTGCCACCGCGGACCGATGGGGTACAGGCCCTCGACGGACGCCCCGCCTGCGACCTGCTCGGCGATGAAGCGTTCCTGCAGCTCCTGCTCGACTGCGGCGAACGCGACCTGCTCGGCGAGCTCCGGCGGCAGCACGAGCACGCCGTCCGCGTCGCCGACCAGGACGTCGCCGGGCGCGACAACGGTGCCGCCACAGGCCACCGTGACATCGACCGCCCACGGCACATGCCGACGGCCGAGTACCGCAGGGTGCCGCGCCGCCGCAAAGATCGGCAGCTCCAGCGCTGCGAGCGCGGCGCTGTCGCGAACCGCGCCGTCCGTGACGATCGCCGCGGCGCCGCGAACCTGGGCGCGCAGCGCGAGAATGTCGCCGACCGTCCCTGCCTCCGGCTCGCGACGCGCGTCGATCACCAGCACCTCGCCCGGCCCGACCGCGTCCATCGCCAGCTTCTGCGCGTTCATGCCACCGCCGACGCGGTCAAACAGGTCCTCGCGCAGCGGCAGGAACTGGAGCGTGCGGGCCACGCCGACGAAGCGCGATCCCGCGCGCAGCGGCAACACGCCGTCGACCGTCATGTTGTGCAGGCCGCGTTTGCGCAACTGGGAGCTCAAGGTGGCGGTACCGACGCGGCCGAGCGCTTCGCGCACCCGCCGCGGCAGCGGGTCGGGCGCTGACGGCGCGGTGCCGAATGCCTCCGCGCGCGCGCGCTGATCGGCAACCGGCGGCGCGCCGAAGTCCGGATACGGGTCGGCCGACTCGACGACCGGGTTGCACAGCCGACCGGTGCTCCGGACCCCGTCGCTCACCTCGACGGCCACGGTCTGCCCGGGTCTGGCCACCGAGGCGCCGGCCGGGGTACCGGTGAGGATGAGATCGCCGGCCTCGAGCGTCAACGCGTGCGAAAGGTCGGCGACGAGCAGCCCGAAGTCGAACAGCAGGGTGTCGCTGCTGTCGTCCTGGACGAGTTCGTCGTCGAGCCAGGTACGCAGCCGCAGCGCCGACGGGTCGAGCTCGCGCGCGTCGAGCAGCGCCGGCCCGACCGGGGTGAAGCCGTCGCGCCCCTTTGCCAGCAGGTTCGACCCCCGGTCCGCGTAGCGCAGGTCATAGACGCCGACGTCGTTGGCCGCGGTAACCCAACGCACCCGGGACCAGCCTTGGTCCGGGCGCACCGCGCGGGTGCGCTCGCCGATCACCAGCGCGATCTCGCCCTCGAAGCCGAGCAGCTCACAGCCGGCGGGACGCACGATCGGGGCGCCCGGCGCGGACAGCGATGACGGCGGCTTGAGGAAATAGGAAGGGTGCTGCGGTGTTCGGCCGCGCTGAGCGGCGCGGCTCGGGTAGTTCAGGTGGACGGCGACGACCTTGCCGGGCACGGTCGACAGCACCGGGGCGAGCGGCTGAGTCTCATCAGGCTGGACGGGCACCCAGCAATCATATATTATTTCGTGGAGGGTTGACAGTCGCGGGCGGGCGCTCCGTCATTGAGCGACGAGTCCGCTCAGCCGTGTTCGGCAAGCGCCTTCAGGGTGTTCATCTTGTGCTGCCGGGCAAAGCGCTCGACCACCGTGGCTGACTTGCCGGCCCCGATCATCTGCAGCAGCGTGACGTGCTCCTCCACCGACGCCTGGGCCCGACCGGGCACCAGGCTGAACGTGGAGCGGCGCAGGTGGTTCATCTGCTGCCACTGCTTCTCCAGCAGCGCGTGCAGGTGCCGGTTCGGGCAGGGCGCGCAGAGCACTTCGTGGAAGTCGTGGTTGCGCTGGGTGAACCCCAAGGGGTCGAAGGAGGCCAGGCTCTGCCGCATTAGATCGTTGATCCGCTCCGCCTCGGCCAGCCCGGCCGCGTCCAGATGCGGGGCAGCCGCCGCGGTGGCACAACCCTCCAGCAGCGCGAGGGTCTCCATCGCGTCGGTGTATTGGCCCAGGTCGATCGACGCCACCTGCGCGCCGATGTTGTGGGTGAAGACCACCCAGCCCTCGGCCTCGAGCCGGCGCACCGCCTCCCGGATCGGCACCGAGCTGACCTCGAGGTCACGCGCGAGCTGATCCAGCACGAGCCTGACTCCCGGCCCGTACGTGCCGTCGGCGATGCCCGCCTTGATCGCTTCGTAAGCGCGCTGCGCCTTCGATGCCCGCGCAACCGGTGCCACCTGCCGCCTCCTGACTGTGTCGGTCGGACGGCCCCGCGGCACGCCCGCCTCTCCGAGATCATGCACGATGCGAGGATCCGCCGGGGGAAGCACCGGCATCGAATGCGATCCGGCCCGCGACGAGCGTCATCCGGATCCCGAGGTCGGGCACCTGTTCGGCGGCCACCGCGAGCGGGTCTCGGTCCAGCACACAGAGGTCGGCGACCTTGCCGGCCTCAACGGTTCCCTTCCAGCTCTCGGCGCCGTCCTGCCAGGCGGCGGCAGCGGTGTAGGCACGCAGGGCCGCCGCCACCCCGATCCGCTCGTCCACCCCGGCGGCGCGGCTGCGCAGCGCGGCCGCGGCGACGTCGGCGCGCCAATCCGGTAGCAGCACCGGTCCGTCCGAGCTCAGGCACAGCGGCACACCGGCGGCGAGCGCCGAGCGCAGTGCCGTCGTCCGCTCGGCCCTAGCATCGCCGAGCGCGGCGCGCAGCATCCCAGCGGTGGCCTCGCGGATCCGTGGCTGCGCGTTGAGGCCGATGCCGGACCGGCCCATCAACGACAGCGTGTCCGGATCGATCAGATCGCCATGGATCACATAGTGCCGGCGGCCGGCACCGTCGGCCTCCGCTGCGGCGGCGAACGCGCGCACCGTCTCCGCGACGGCCCGGTCGCCGGTCGCATGCACGCCGATCTGGCAGCCGGCGCTGTGCCCGGCCCGGATCATCTCGCGCAGTCCTGCCAACCGCTCGTCCTCGTCCCGACCGGCCACGAGCAGACCGCCCCGACCGCCGTCGAGGTACGGCTCGCGCAGCCAGGCCGTTCGCATCGGCGGGATACCGTCGGCGAACAGCTTCACCCCGGCCACTCGCCACCTGCTCGGCCCGGTCGCGGGCGTGGGCCGGTGCTCGCGCAACCCGGCGAGCAGCGCGGCCGGCTCGCCGCAACCGTCGAGCTCGCCGAACAGCAGCAGCGCGGTGACCCGTACCGGCAGCTCGTCGGCGGCGGCCAGTGC
>JBOGDQ010000314.1:0-11730 GCA_050742975.1 Jatrophihabitantaceae bacterium | reverse complement strand
ACGTACGAGCGTGTGCAACACGGCCGAGTCGTTGGTCGTGCACGCGGCGGTGGCCGACGCGTTCGTGCCCCGCGTTGCCGATGCGCTGGTCGACCACGGCGTCGAGCTCGTGGGCGACGCGGAGAGCCGCCGGCGCTCTGCGCACATCGGTCCCGCCACCGACGACGACTTCGGCCGCGAGTTCCTCGACCTCAAGATGTCGGTGGCCGTCGCCGCCGACCTCGACGCCGCGATCGCGCACATCAACCGCTACGGCAGCGGCCACTCCGAAGCCATCCTCACCCGCGACCTCGCCTCCGCCCGGCGCTTCACCAACGAAGTCGACGCGGCCGCCGTGCTGGTGAACGCGTCGACGCGCTTCACCGACGGCGAGGAATTCGGCTACGGCGCCGAGATCGGCATCTCGACGCAGAAGCTGCACGCGCGCGGCCCGATGGGGCTGGCCGAGCTGACGTCGACCAAGTGGATCGTGACCGGCGACGGCCACACCCGCTGACGGTCAGCCCAGGTATCGCCCGAACCAGTCGAGGATCGCGTCGAACCGGGCCACTCGATGGCTCGGCAGCCCCGATCTGGACAGCTCGTGGCCCTCGCCCGGGAAGAGCAGCAGTTCCACCGCGGTGTCCCGTGCGCGCAGAGTCGCATACAGGCGCTGAGCCTGCTCGAGCGGGCAGCGCCAGTCCTGCTCGGAGTGGATGATCAGCAGCGGCGTGCTGATCGAGTCGGCGTAGGTGAGCGGGCTCTGACGGCGCTGGTTCTCCCGATCAGGCCCGTAGAGGTCGTCGCCGAAGCCCCAGCCGATGTCGCTCGACCCGGCGAAGCTGTCGATCGAGTTGACCGCTCGCTCACTGACGGCGGCGCGGAACCGGTCGGTGTGGCCCACCAGCCAGCTCGTCATGTACCCGCCGTGCGAACCGCCGAGGACGCCGACCCGATCACCGTCCAGGTCCGGCCGCCCCAGCGCGGAGTCCAGCAGCGCGAGCAGGTCCACGGCCGAACGTTCGCCGACGTCGCCGCGGATCCAGTCGCCGTGCGCCTCGCCGTACCCGGACGACCCGCGCGGATTGCCGTACACCACGGCATAGCCCGCGCCCGCATAGACCTGCGCCTCGTCGAACAGCGTCCAGCCGTACTGCGTGTACGGCCCGCCGTGGATCATGAGCAGCACCGGGTGCGGTCCGGTGCCGGTCGGCGTGACCAGGAAGCCGTGCACCGCGCTGCCGTCCGGAGCGGACGCCGTCAGTTCGGCGATCGGTCGCGGGGCAGCCGCATCGCGGATCGCGGCGCCGAAGTCGGTCAGCGTGACCAGCTCGCCGTCGCGCACGACGGCCAGCTCGCCGGGCGTCAGGTCGTCGGTGTACGTGACGACGACGGTGTCGCCAACGGCGTCGATGGCGGTGATCTGGCGCGCACCAGCGCAGACCCGGGTCACCTCGCCGCCGTCGAGCGGGACGGCCAGCAGGTCGACGGCGCCGCGGTTCTCGACCGGCACCAAAGCGCGAGCCGGCTCGATCACCACGCGGGCATCGGTCAGGTTGTACGGCTCGGCCTCGGTCAGCCGTCGCGGACGGCCACCCTCGTCGACGCCGACGGTGAACAGCCCGGTGTTGCGAGCGATCCAGCGGTCGCGGGACGGGCTGGGGTCCGAGCCGAGAGCCACCAGACTCTGACCGTCGGTGGTGAAGCGCGGCTGCGCGAGGATCAGCGAGGTGTCGCTCACCTGGCGCAGGTCGGAGCCATCGGGACCGGCCAGGAAGATGTCGTTGTTGCGGTCGTGTTCGCGTGTGTCATGGCGCGCGGACAGGAACGCCAACCACGTCCCGTCCGGGCTCCAGGTGACGTCCTCGTCGTCGAAGTCGCCGTCGGTGACCTGGCGCGGCTCGCTCGGCTCGTCGGTCTCCTCGACGTCGACGACGAACACGTGCGAGCGGCGATCGATCAGGAACCCGATCCCGTCCAGCCGGTACTGCAGCCCGGTGATCCGCCGCGGTGGCTCCTTGTCCGGCGTGATCTTCTCGTCCTGGCCGTACCGTCCCTCGTCCGGCACCCGCGCCGTGAACGCGATCGCGGTCGAGTCGGGCGACCACGCGGGTGCGCCGGCGCCCAGCGGCAGCTCGGTGAGCGCCCGCGCATCACCCCCGGCCGTCGCGAGCACGTGCAGCTGCGGCTTGCCCTCGGGCTGGGCCCGCAGGAAGGCCAGCCACCGCCCGTCGGGGGAGAAGCTCGGCGCGCTGTCCCGGGATCCATGGGTGAGGGGGCGCGGCGCCGACGAGCCGGCGAGGTCCACCGACCACAGCCGGCCGCGGTACTCGTCCACGTCCAGGTCCGGCCTGGTCACCGCCACGACGGCACTCGAGCCGTCGGGGGACACGGTCGGCGGTCCGAGGGTGGTCAGGTGCACGATGTCGGTCGGCTTCATCCGGCCATCCTAGGAAGGTTCCCCGATCGAGCGGGCTCGCCGTAATCTGGGCGCATGCGCGAGGTACTTCCGCAGGCGGGAACTCCGTTCGGCGACCGCGTCCGTCAGCGACTCCGGGACGAGCGAGTCATCTGGCTGACGACCATCGGGGCCGATGGGACGCCGCAGCCCAACCCGGTCTGGTTCCTCTGGCAGGAGCCCGATTCGCTGCTCGTCTACAACCGGGCGGACGCCCATAGGCTCGTGCACGTCGCCGCCCGGCCGCGTGTCGCCCTGCACTTGGACGGTGACGGTCGCGGTGGCGACGTCCTCGTGCTGACCGGATCGGCAACCGTGGAGACCGATGCCCCGCTCGCGCACGAGCACCCGGAGTACCTGGCGAAGTACGTGGACGCCGCGACGCGCGTCGGTGGCAGTCCGGCCGAGTTCGCGGCCCAGTACCCGGTCGCGCTGCGGGTGCGGGTCGACAAGGTCAGGGGCTTCTGAGTGTCGCTACTGCAGCCATGGACGCAGTAGCGCCTCGCGCGCGCCGGTGAGGTAGCCGCGCCGCCCTCGACAATGGTGCAAGTGCGTGGCCGGAGCGACCGACGTGCACCAAGATCGCCGCGCGGGGGCTCAGCGCGCCCGCAACGCGCTCGCCGTCTGCTCGTCTGCGGGGTATCACGACTCGATCGCCAGCTCCTCGACGGTGACGTCGAGCCCAGCCGGTCAGGACTCCAAATAGCGCAGCACGGCAAGGACCCGCCGGTTGTCGGTGTCGGACGGTGGCAGGTCCAGCTTGCCGAAGATGTTCGCCACGTGCTTCTCGACGGCGCGCTCGGTGACCACCAGCCGTGACGCGATGCCGGCGTTGGACAGCCCCTCGGCCATCTGCTCCAGCACCTCCCGCTCGCGCGGTGTCAGGGCGGCCAGCGTGTCGGCTCGCCGGCTCGCGCCGAGTAGCTGCGCGACCACCTCGGGATCCAGCGCCGTCCCGCCCTCGGCGACCCGGGTGAGCGCTTCGACGAACTCCCGCACGTCCGCGACCCGGTCCTTGAGCAGGTAGCCGACGCCGCGCGCGGATCCGGACAGCAACTCGGCGGCGTACCGGGTCTCCACGTACTGCGAGAAGACCAGCACGCCGACCTCGGGATTCGAGTGGCGCAGCGCGATCGCGGCGCGCAATCCCTCGTCGGTGAACGACGGCGGCATCCGGATGTCGACGACGCACACGTCCGGCTGATCCTTCGCCACCGCGGCCCGCAGCGCATCGCCGTCCGGCACCGCGGCGATCACCTCGTGGCCACGGTCGAGCAGCAGCTGCGCCAGGCCGTCGCGCAGGATGGCGCTGTCCTCGGCGATCGCGACTCGCATCAGCTGCTCCTGCTCTGCAACGGAAGGTCCACGCTGACGACCGTAGGACCACCTGCGGGGCTGCTCACCGACAGCCGGCCGTCGACCGTGCGGATCCGTTCGCTGAGGCCGGTCAGCCCGCTGCCGGCGCCCACCCGTGCGCCACCGCGACCGTCGTCGGACACCTGCACCCGCAGCACGTCGTTGACGGTGCGGACATCGAGCACTGCGCTCGCGGCCCCGCTGTGCTTGGCCACGTTGGTGAGCAGTTCGGCCGTGCAGAAGTACGCGATCGTCTCGATCGCCGGCGACGGGCGGGAGGTGATCGCCGTGCGCAGGGAGACCGGGACCGCGCTGTGCGCGGCGAGCGTGGCCAGCGCGGTGTCCAGGCCGGCGTCGAGCACCGGTGGGTGGATACCGCGGGCCAGATCGCGCAGCTCGACGATCGCGTCCTTCGCAGTGCTGTGCGCCGTCTCGAGCAGTCGCTGGGCCTCGGCCGGGTCGGCTCCCTCGGCGAGTTTCTCCTTGGCCAGTCCGACGTTCATGGCCAGGGCCACCAGTCGGGCCTGCGTCCCGTCGTGCAGGTCGCGCTCGATCCGGCGCAGCGTCGCGGCCGAGTCGTCGACCGCGTGGGCCCGCGTCTGCTCCAGCTCCGCGACCCGCAGCGACGAGCGGGTCGGCCCGAGCAGCACGCGGACGAGCAGCCCGTCGAGCTGGATCACGCCGCGCACGACCCATGGCGCAAGCAGGATCAGCAGGAGCCCGGCCAGCGTGGTGCACACGATGCGCCACGGCGTGTCCAGCGTGTAGCTGGGCCCGAAGTTGGCGCCGCGATGGCACCGGCCGTCGGGCGAGTCGGAGTTGCAGGGCAGGAACGGACGCCAGATTGCGTAGGTGGCACCACCCAGGCCGTAGGTGTAGAACGCGACTGCGACGGCGAACGACGCGACACCCACCGGCAGCTTCACCAGCAGGTACAGCCGGGCCCGCCACACCGACGGATCCCGGAGGCATTTCACCCAGCCGGCCAGTCCGGGGGCGAGCCGGATCGGACCGAGCGGAGCCACCTTCGCTCCGATCAGGGCGTTCGCGAGCAGCCGCATACCGACCCCGAGCTGCCGCGCGCCGATACCGGTCGCGACCATCAGGGGCAGGCCGACGAAGGTGATCAGCAGCCCGGCGCTCAGCGACAGGGTCGTCACGGTGAACACGAAGCCCACCACACCGAGTGGGAGGCCGAGCAGCGCGTACAGCAGTTCGGCCCAGCTGCGCCGGGTGAACAGCGCGGTGAAGAAGGAGCGGATGGGCGAGGTCATCGAGGGGTCAGCCTGCCAGACGGTGGTGGGTGCGCTCATGTAGCAAGCCTGGCTGCCGCAGCCACCGGCCGCGATGGAGCGAACCGGTGTATCCACCCTCGTGCTAACCCCACCCTCACGCGTGCAGAACGTCACCGGCACGAGCGCCGAGTGGAAGTTCGACGACCCGTGCACGAGACTTCCACTACCACTCGCCGCAGGGGGACCACATGGCTTACTTCGTTACCGGCGCCACGGGATTCATCGGCCGGTTCCTGCTCGTCGAACTGCTCAGGCGGGAGGGACCGATCTACGCGCTCTGCCGCGCCGGCTCGCTGGACAAGCTCGAGGACCTCAAGGCCCGGCTGGGCGACGAAGACGACCGGATCGCCCCCGTGGTCGGCGACCTGTCCAAGCCCAGGCTCGGTGTCAACCCGGACGACGTCGACAAGCTCGACGGCGCGATCGAGCACTTCTTCCACCTCGCCGCGATCTACGACCTCACCGCCGATGCCGACAGCCAGCACGCGGCGAACGTCGAGGGGACCAGGCACGCGCTCCAGCTCGCCGAGACGGTCCACGCGGGCCACTTCCACCAGGTCAGCTCGATCGCGGCCGCCGGCCTGTACCGCGGCACGTTCACCGAGGACATGTTCGACGAGGCCGAGGACGTCCGGCACAACCCTTACTACGCGACCAAGCACGAGTCCGAGGGCGTGGTGCGCAACCAGCGCGTGGTCCCGTGGCGGGTGTACCGCCCCGGCGTCGTGGTCGGGCACAGCGAGACCGGCGAGATCGACAAGATCGACGGTCCCTACTACCTCTTCCGCACCATCCAGCGGTTGCGCGGTGCGCTGCCGTCCTGGCTGCGCGGGGTGGGGATCGACGGCGGCGAGATCAACCTCGTCCCGGTCGACTTCGTGGCCAAGGCGCTGGACCACATCGCCCACCAGCCCGACCTCGACGGGCAGACGTTCCACCTCACCGATCCCGAGCCGCTGACGGTCGCCGGGCTCATCAAGGTTCTGACCAAGGCGGCCCACGCACCCGGCCCGGCCGTGAACGTCGACGCCCGGTCGATGGACGCGCTGCCCGTCCGGCTCGCATCCACCCTGGCCCGGCTTCCCGGCGCCCGGCAGGTCACCGATCTGGCGCTGGCCGAGCTCGGCATCCCCCGCGAGATGTTCGCCTACCTGACCTACCCGACCCACTTCGACTCCACCAGGGCCGAGCAGGCGCTGGCCGGCTCAGGGATCGCGGTGCCGCCGGTCGCGACGTACGCGCAGACGCTCTGGGAGTACTGGGAGCGCGCGTACAGCCCGGATCGCCGCAAGGACAAGACGCTGGCCCGCGCGATCCGCGGCAAGACCGTGTTGATCACCGGTGCGTCGTCGGGTATCGGCCGCGCGACGGCGCTGCGCGTCGGAGCGGCCGGAGGGCGGGTCATCCTGGTCGCGCGTGGCCTGGACAAGCTCGAGCAGACCCGCGCGGAGATCGAGGACCTGGGCGGTGTCGCGTTCGTCCACCGCGCCGACCTGTCGGACATGAACGACATCGAGCGGATGGCCAAGGAGGTGCTGGCCGAGCACGGCCGCGTCGACGTCCTGGTCAACAACGCCGGGCGCTCGATCCGGCGCTCGGTCGCGCTTTCCTACGACCGCTTCCACGACTACGAGCGCACGATGCAGCTGAACTACTTCGGCGCGGTTCGGCTCGTGCTGACGCTGCTGCCGATCATGCGCCAGCCCAGCCCGGACGGCCGCAAGGGTGGGCACATCATCAACATCAGCTCGATCGGGGTGCAGACCAACACGCCGCGCTTCTCCGCGTACGTCGCGTCGAAGGCGGCGCTGGACGCGTTCAGCCGCTGCATCGCCTCCGAGGTCATCGACGACGGGGTGCACCTGACGACGATCGACATGCCGTTGGTGCGCACGCCGATGATCGCGCCGACGAAGATGTACGACCGGTTCCCGACCATGACGCCGCCCGAGGCCGCGGACATGATCTGCCGGGCGATGATCCGCAAGCCGAAGAAGGTCGGTACCACGCTCGGCAATGCGGGCGAACTGCTGTACCAGGTGGCGCCGCGCGGTGTGGACGTCATCCTCAACGCCGGCTACAAGATCTTCCCCGATTCGCACGCGGCCAGGGGCACGGACCGTCAGCGCAAGATCGAGGACGAGCCGTCGACCGAGAGCGTGGCGTTCGCGCACATCCTGCGCGGCGTGCACTGGTAGAACCCGCGCAGGCGTCCTTCGCGACCAACCCCAAAGAGCGGGTGGATCACTCGGTCCGCGCGGCAAGCTCCTTCGTCGCGCCGCGCGCGGCTCTTCGCGCGAGCGCTCATCGCGTGCTGGGTCACCTAGGATTCGGCAATGGCGCAGCGGGTCGGGATCATGGGTGGCACGTTCGACCCGATCCACCACGGACACCTGGTCGCGGCGAGCGAGGTGGCTTCGCTGTTCGAGCTGGACGAGGTCATCTTCGTCCCGACCGGCGAGCCGTGGCAGAAATCCGAACGGCGGGTCAGCCCGGCCGAGCACCGCTACCTGATGGCGGTGATCGCGACCGCGTCCAACCCGCGGTTCTGGGTGAGCCGCGTCGACATCGACCGGAGCGGGCCGACGTACACCGTCGACACGATCCGCGACATCGCCGGTCAGCGTCCGGACGCCGAGCTGTTCTTCATCACCGGCGCCGACGCGCTGGGCCAGATCCTGTCCTGGAAGGACTCGCCGGATGCCCTGCGGTCGGCGCACTTCGTCGGCGTCACCCGGCCCGGCTACGAGCTCTCGGCGGCACACCTGCCGACGGACGCGGTGACCCTGGTGGACGTCCCGGCCATGGCCATCTCGTCCAGCGACTGCCGCGACCGGGTCCAGGCCGGCCACCCGGTCTGGTACCTGGTCCCCGACGGCGTGGTCCAGTACATCAGCAAGCACGGCCTGTACCGGACCGGCCCGTAGACTCGATCGTCGTGACTGCCACTGACCCCGCAATCGAGCTGGCGCGGACGGCCGCTCGCGCGGCCGACGACAAGCTGGCCACCGACATCGTGCTCATCGACGTGAGCGATCGGCTGGCCATCACCGACGTGTTCGTCATCGCGACAGGCAGCAACGAGCGACAGGTCGAGGCGATCGTCGACGAGGTCGAGGAGAAGCTGCGCCTGGCCGGGCACAAGCCGCTGCGGCGCGAGGGCCGGCGCGACGGCCGGTGGGTGCTGCTGGACTACTCGGACATCGTGGTGCACATCCAGCATGCCGAGGAGCGGGTGTTCTACGCGCTCGAGCGCCTCTGGAAGGACTGCCCGTTCATCCCGTTCGAGGACGGGTCAGCGGCCACGCCCGAAGCTCAGTGAGACTCATACTCCTGCGGCACGGGCGGACCGCGTGGAACGCTGAGCGCAGGTTCCAGGGCCAGGCCGATCCACCGCTGGACGAGGTCGGTCGGGCGCAGGCCTACGAGGTGGCTGCCCTGATCGCGGCGCTGCGGCCGCAGCTGCTGGTCAGCTCCGACGCGCAACGCGCCACCCAGACAGCGGTTCCGCTCGGGGAGGTCACCGGCGTGAGCGTCACGGTCGAACCCCGGCTGCGTGAGCGCTCGCTCGGGCACTGGGAGGGACTGACCCGTGACGACGTCGCGGCGCAGTTCCCGGACGAGTACGCCGAGTGGATCGCCGGCGGGGACGTCAGCCGTCGAGGCGGGGAGACTCGGGACCAGGTTGCCGCGCGGGCGGTAGCAGCGTTCACCGATCTACCCGAGGTCGAGACCGCTGTGCTCGTCACGCACAGCGCGACCGCGATGGCGCTGTGCAACTCGATGCTCGGCATCCCGCAGCAGATCCACCCACTCGGCCCGCTGGCGAACTGCCACTGGTCCGAGCTGATGGCCGAGCGGAACGACGGGGTGGCGCCGCGGTGGCGACTGCGCGCGCACAACATCGGCGCGCCGGGCGGGGTGGCGCCGCTGCCGGTCCTGCTCGGTGAGCTCGGCGAGGACGCACCCGACGCGGACGCCTGAGCAGGAGGTACGTGAGCGAGCTTGCGAGCGAACCGTCGAGTGCAGCTACGTCTCTGCGGCCGACGAAGGAGGTCGAGTGAGCGACGCCACACGGGATCGGTGCGCCGTCACGGCCGGCGGCGCTCTATCGTGAGCGTCAGGTGCCCCCGCGTTCGGCGGCGACGGACGGCGGACGCGGGGCGTGCACCTGGACCCCCGCTCTGCTGGCGCTCTCACGGCCCCCGGGCGGTATCCTCGCAGGTGTGAATACCGGACGCCTGTTCCTTGCCGAGCCGCGCTGACAGCACCCGCCGCCAGCGCGGCCGAGCCTCTGCAGATCTGCAGGGGCTCTTCGTCTGTCCGGAGCCAGGCGTACCAACCAGGGGAGCCAGAGCCACATGAGCAGCACGCCCACCGGCGGTAACCCCGCCGAGCCCGCGTCGAACCAAGCGGCGGACATCCCGCCGTACCGGTACAACGCGGCGATCGCGGACGAGATCGAGACATCGTGGCAGGACCGCTGGGATCGGGAGGGGACGTTCGACGCACCCAATCCCACGGGCCCGCTCTCGGCCGGCTTCGACCGGGTGGCGATCCGGCCGCACTCGTACGTCCTGGACATGTTCCCGTACCCGTCCGGCGCCGGCCTACACGTCGGGCACCCGCTGGGCTACATCGGCACGGACGTCTACGCGCGGTACCTGCGCATGCGCGGCGCGAACGTGCTGCACACGATGGGCTTCGACGCGTTCGGGCTGCCTGCCGAGCAGTACGCCGTGCAGACCGGCGAGCACCCGGGCAGGACGACCAACGCGAACATCGTCGTGTTCCGCAAGCAGCTGCGACGACTGGGACTGGGCCACGACACGCGCCGCTCGGTCGCGACGATCGAGCCCGCCTACTACCGCTGGACCCAATGGATCTTCCTGCAGATCTTCAACTCCTGGTACGACGTGCTGGAGAACCGGGCCCGGCCGATCGCCGAGCTGATCGCCGAGTTCGACGACGACCGCCGCGAGCCGGCTGAGGGCACCAACCCGTTCGGGCGTCACTGGGCCGACCTGGAGGACGTCGAGAAGCGCCAGGTCGTCGACAACCACCGGCTGGCCTACCGCTCCGAGTCGATGGTGAACTGGGCCCCCGGCCTGGGCACCGTCCTGGCGAACGAGGAGGTCACCTCCGACGGCCGCAGCGAGCGCGGCAACTTCCCGGTGTTCCGCAAGCCGCTGCCGCAGTGGATGATGCGGATCACCGCGTACGCCGACCGGCTGCTGGACGACCTGGAGTCCATCGACTGGCCGGACAAGGTGCGCACGATGCAGCGCAACTGGATCGGCAAGTCGACCGGTGCGCACATCGGTTTCGACTCTCCGGCCGGGGTGGTAGGGGTCTTTACCACCCGTCCGGACACGCTGTTCGGCGCGACCTACATGGTCCTGGCACCCGAGCACCCGATGGTCGCCGGCCTGACCAGCGACGCCTGGCCGGACGAGGTCGACGAGCGGTGGACCGGCGGTTTCGCGAAGCCGGCCCAGGCGGTCGCCGACTACCAGACGCGTGCCGCGCGGGTGTCGGACATGGAGCGTCAGGCGGGCGAGGGCAAGGACAAGACCGGCGTGTTCACCGGCTCCTACGCCACCAATCCGGTCACCGGCGCCCAACTGCCGGTATTCGTCGCCGACTATGTGCTGATGGGCTATGGCACGGGCGCGATCATGGCCGTCCCCGGTCAGGACGACCGGGACTGGGCGTTCGCCGAGAACTTCGGCCTGCCGATCATCCGCACCGTGCAGCCGCCAACGGGCTTTGACGGGGAGGCATTCGCCGGGGACGGCCCGGCGATCAACTCGTCAAACGGCCGGCTGAGCCTGGACGGGCTGGGCGTCGACGACGCCAAGGCGAAGATGATCGAGTGGCTGGAAGCGGACGGTCACGGCCGCGGCGCCACGACCTTCCGCTTGCGGGACTGGCTGTTCAGCCGTCAGCGGTACTGGGGCGAGCCGTTCCCGATCGTCTATGACGAGCGCGGCCTGCCGATCGCGCTGCCCGACTCGATGCTGCCGGTGGAGTTGCCCGAGACCGACGACTTTTCGCCGAAGTCCTTTCCGCCGGAGGACGCGGACTCCACTCCGGAGCCGCCGCTGGGCCGGCTGGAGGACTGGGTGAGTGTCCAACTGGATCTGGGCGACGGCGCGAAGACGTATCGCCGCGAGACGAACACGATGCCGAACTGGGCCGGTTCGTGCTGGTACGAACTGCGCTACCTGGACCCCGCGAACACCGAGCGCCTGGTAGACCCGGCCGTCGAGCACTACTGGATGGGACCCAGCGCCGACCGTCCGTTGGGCGGGGTCGAACTGTACGTCGGCGGGGTCGAGCACGCGGTGCTGCACCTGCTGTACGCGCGGTTCTGGCACAAGGTGCTGTACGACCTAGGTCACGTGTCCTCGTCCGAACCCTTCCACCGGCTGGTGAACCAGGGCTATGTGCAGGCTTACGCCTACACCGATGCGCGGGGGAGCTACGTGCCCGCCGAACGCGTGCAGGAGAAGGTCGAGGGCACCGACGTCACGTACCTGCATGACGGCGAGCCGGTCACCCGTGAGTACGGGAAGATGGGCAAGTCGCTGAAGAACGTGACGACGCCCGACGAGATGTACGCCGCCTACGGTGCCGACA
>JBOGDQ010000313.1:0-3377 GCA_050742975.1 Jatrophihabitantaceae bacterium | reverse complement strand
ACCTCGCGCAGACCCGGCCGGCCGTCGAGCGCCAGACCCGTCCAGACGTCCCCCGCCCCGAGCAGCACGGGCAGCCGGTCGAGCAGCCAGGCCGCGCCGTCACCCCAGGCCCGACCGTCCGCGCCGCCTGGCACCGCTCGCACCGCCAGCGTCCCGGCACCGGACGGCGTCGCGCAGGCCCACCAGTACGTGCCGTCGCGGTCGACCCGATGCGCCGGATCGCCGGTACCGCGCCGCAACGGGCCGAGCGTGTCGAGCACGTCGACCGGACGCCCCGCGTCCCAGCGCCGTTCGAGCACGCCGGCGCTCACAGGTCGGACGAGAAGCGGATCGCGCCGTCGGGCAGCACGACGTCGGGCCACACCCGCGCGCCGGCCCGCAGTTCCACCCGCGCGCCGATCCGGGCCCGGTCGCCGATCACCGCGTCCTCGACGACACCGCCCGCACCGATCTCGGCGCCGAAGCCGAGCACCGAGCGCCGCACCGTCGCACCCGCGCCGACCGTCGCACCGTCGAACAGCACTGATCTGTCCAGCACCGCCTCCGGCCCGACCGAGCAGCCCACGCCGACGGTGCTCCCGCCGGTGAGCGTCGCCGACGGGTCGATGCGCGCGCCGGCGAGCACCAGGGCGGCGCCGGTCGGTCCCGGCAGGGCGGGCGACGGGGCCAGGCCGAGGACGAGGTCCGCCGAACCCGCGACGAAGTCGTCCGGACGGCCCAGATCGCGCCAGTACGTCGAGTCGACATACCCGGCCACGTGCGCGCCGGCAGCGAGCAGGCCCGGGAAGGTCTCGCGCTCCACCGACACCGGACGTCCGGTCGGTATCGAGTCGACGACCGCCCGCCGGAACACGTAGGTGCCGGCGTTGATCTGGTCGGTGACCGGGTTCGGGTCCTTCTCCAGGAACGCGGTGACCCGCCCGGTGGCGTCGGTGGGCACGCAGCCGAACGCGCGCGGGTCCTCGACCCTGGTCAGGTACAGCGTCACATCGGCACTCGAGCCGGTGTGCGTCGCGAGCAGGGAGCGCAGGTTGCAGCCGGACAGCACGTCGCCGTTGAAGATCATCACGTCGTCGCCGCGCAGCCGCGTGGCGACGTTGCCGATGCCGCCGCCGGTGCCGAGCGGCTTGCTCTCCACGACGTACTCCAGCTCGACGCCGAACGCCGACCCGTCACCGAAGTACGACCGGAACACCTCGGCGCGATAAGAGGTTCCGAGCACGACGTGGGTGATGCCGGCCTCGCGGATACGGCCGATCAGGTGCGTCAGGAACGGCACCCCGGCCGTGGGCAGCATCGGCTTCGGCGCCGACAGGGTCAGCGGCCGCATGCGGGTCCCCAGCCCGCCGACCAGGATCACCGCGTCCGTCGAACCCACACCCACAACCTCCGTCGAAAGCTGCGCCGAGCTTGCCACATCGCATTGCGCCAGCTCTGTCCCGGCCCCGACGTGTCGCGGCTCGCAGGCAGGTGCCCTACGCTCGGCACTCCTGACCAACGCGGCGAGAGCGGCTACGCCGCTACCGTGACCGCGCAGGATGTATTGGCCGTGAGCTCGGGCGACCCGATCAAGGGTCGCTATGCAAGACCCGGGATGCGTACCGATCGATTCAGGGCCTCGGCGTCCGGCGCAGATGAAGGATCTGCTCGCTGCCGTTCGCTACGAGCTTGTCGCCGTCCACCAGTCGGTAGGACGCGTCGTAGCCCACCACTGCCAGTTCAAACCCGTCGTCGCGGATCTTGTCGAGGAACTCGTGCGGGTCGTAGTGCGAGGTCCGCCGGGGGTTGAACTCCAGGAAGATCTGCAGCTGCGGGTTGTTCGCGATGGTCTTGGACATGCCGCGCCAGATCTCCCGCTCGCCACCCTCAGCGTCGATCTTGATGAAGTCGACCTTCTCGGGCAGTACGTCGTCGAGGCGGACCGTCGGCACGTCGATCACGGTGCCCTCGAACGGCTGCTCGTCGGCCACCACCTGCGCGTTCATCCACCGCTCTTGCCTTGGTATGCCGAAGCGGACCTTCTCCCCGGTGGTCGAGTACTCGGCTTCCTCGTGGATCTCGTGGATCTTCCGGATCCCGCTGAGGAACAACGACTTGCGCATGAGGGCGACCAACTCCGGGTTCGGCTCGAACGAGACGACCTTGCCGGTGCGCCCGACGCAGCGCGCCATCAGGATCGTGTAGTAGCCATAGTTGGCGCCCACGTCGACGGCGACCATGCCGGGCTTGAGCACGCGCAGCATGGCCAGCGTGATCCACGATTCCCAGTAACCGTCGGTCATCAGATTGGCGGCGAGCCAGTGGTCTCGCGTGTCGACGAACATCTTCATGTTGCCGAGCACCCGACACACCGCGAGGTGGTCGCCGAGGTAGCTGCAAAAACGCGATCGCTTGGAGTGCAGTTCCAAGTCCAACTTATCCATGTCGGCGGTGACGAAGGTATCGAGTGCCGGCTGCGTCGGCGGCGGAGAGGGTGGCGCTGTGGCGGGCTTGGCGCTCGGAGCGGGCAGCTGCCCAGGCTGGATGGCCCTGGCCAGCCGCCGCCGACTGGCGTCGATCAGCTCGGCCGTGCCACCACGCCCGTACGCCTGCTTCGCTGCTCGAAGCAAAGACACATCAATACCCGCTCTCTCATCGCCCGGCGTGGGCCAACTTGTTGTGTCGACCGTCGCCCTTCGAGCGCACCGGTCGTTCGAAGCTCCTATCTCCAACCCTATTCCGCTTCAGGAGACTAGACGGTTCGGGGGTCGGCGGTTGGGGCCTCGCACATGTGAACGTGGGTTGCCGACGCAGGGTGGTCCTGGCCGGTAGAGCCACAAGATGTGGAGGCCCCAGTGATGGTTCAGCGTACGAGTGTCGGGCTGGATGTTCACGCGCGTTCGGTCGTGGCAGCGGCGATCGATGGTCAGACCGGCGAGATTCAGCGCCGTACGATGACCCCGGACCACGGCGAGATCCTGGCGTGGATCAGGTCGCTGTCGGCGCCGGTGAAGGTTGTCTATGAGGCTGGGCCGACCGGGTTCGGGTTGGCCCGGTTCCTGCTCGCCAACGACGTTGAGTGCGTGGTGGTGGCGCCGTCGAAGTTGCAGCGCCCGGCCGGTGATCGGGTCAAGACGGACGCGAAGGACGCCCTGCATTTAGCGCGTCTGCTGCACCTGGGTGAGGTCACCGCGGTCACGGTCCCGTCGGTCGAGCAGGAAGCAGCGCGGGATCTGGTGCGGGCCCGCGAGGACGTGCGCGGTGATCTGATGTCCGCGCGGCACCGGGTCTCGAAGCTGCTGCTGCGACAGGGGATCGTCTACTACGACGGCAAGGCGTGGACCGGGGTGCACGACCGGTGGCTGCGGCAGCAGCACTTCGAACAGACCGGCCTGCAG
>JBOGDQ010000312.1:0-24525 GCA_050742975.1 Jatrophihabitantaceae bacterium | reverse complement strand
GCCCGGCGGGAGCCGGGCCGAGCCGACGCTACCGCAGCAGCAGCACGGTAGCGTCTAGGGAAGCGGCGCGGTCTGCGAACGACGGATTTGACAGCTCTGCACGACGATGAAGGAGACGGTCCTGGTGTCCTGGCCCGATGCGACTGAGTCGGCGCGAGCCCCGGTCGAACCGAGTTCGCACGAGTGGATCGAGACCCAGCTCTCGGCGCTGGAGGATCTCGAGTCCCGTCCACTGTCCGAGCATGCAGACGTCTTTCAACGGCTGCACTCGCAACTACAGTCCGCGCTGGCCGAGGTCGACGGCAGCTGACGCACGCGCGGCAGTACCGACATGCAGGGGAGCGACACGTGGCACGACGTGTCCAGCGGCTGGACGCCGAACTGGTCCGGCGCAGGCTGGCCCGATCCCGGGAACACGCCGTCGAACTCATTACCGCCGGCCGGGTGCAGGTCCGTGGCGTGACCGCGACCAAGCCGGCAACGGGGGTCACAACCGCCGCCGCCGTCCACGTCCGCGACGACGTCGACGACCCTGGCTACGCATCGAGGGGCGGGCACAAGCTCGCCGGCGCTCTGGCCGTCTTCGCAGATATTCGTGTTGCGGGCCGTCGCTGCCTTGATGCGGGCGCCTCCACCGGCGGCTTCACCGACGTGCTCCTACGTCACGGCGCAGCGCAGGTGGTCGCGGTCGACGTCGGCTACGGCCAGTTGGCCTGGTCGATCTCGACCGATCCGCGCGTCCAGGTCGTCGATCGCACGAACGTCCGGAGCCTCACCCCCGCCATGATCGGCGGCCGGGCTCAGCTCACTGTCGCTGACCTCTCGTTCATCTCCCTCGGCCTTGTCCTGCCCGCCCTCGCCGCGTGCACCGAACCCGATGGCGACCTGCTGCCGATGGTCAAGCCGCAGTTCGAGGTGGGCAAGGACCTGCTCGGGCCCGGCGGCGTGGTGCGCGATCCTCAGCTGCGCGCGGAGGCCGTCGTCGCGGTGTCCGAGAACGCGGCTACCCTCGGTTGGCTCACCGCCGGCGTGTGCCGCAGCCCATTGCCCGGCCCCGCCGGGAACGTGGAGTTCTTCCTGTGGCTGCAACGTGCGCCGGCGCAACCGCTGCATTCGGACGAGATCGCCCGGATCGTCGCCAGTTCGGAGACGCAATGAGGTCGGTACTTCTGGTCGCGCACACGACGCGGCAGCAGATCGCCGCGCTCGCGATCCAGGCAACCTCCCGGCTACAGGCGGCCGGCTTCGAGGTGCGGATGCTGTCGGAGGAGGCGCCGGCCGAGGTGGGCTCAGGCGTCGCGGTCGTCCCGACCGACTGTGCGGCAAACGGCACCGAACTCGTCCTCGTGCTCGGTGGTGACGGGACGTTCCTGCGCGCTGCCGAGCTCGCCCGTCCGGCCGGCGTCCCGATGCTCGGCGTCAACCTCGGCCACGTCGGATTCCTGGCCGAGGCCGAGCCGCACCGCTTCGCCGACGCGGTCGATGCCATCGTCAACCGCGCATACGACGTCGAGGAGCGGGTGACGGTCGACGCCGAGGTGTACATCGACGGCACGCTGCGGGCCGAAGCCTGGGCGTTGAACGAGGCCTCGCTCGAGCGGACGAATCGCGAGCGGATGCTCGAGGTCGGCGTGGCAATCGACGGTCGGCCGCTGCTGCGGTTCGGCTGCGACGGCGTGCTCTGCGCGACGCCGACGGGATCGACTGCCTACGCGTTCTCCTCGGGCGGACCGATCATGTGGCCGAACGTCGACGCGCTGCTGGTCGTCCCGAACGCCGCACACGCACTTTTCGCCCGCCCGATCGTGGTCGCGCCGGGCTCGACGGTCGACATCGAACTCCCGGGCGACGGGCACGAGGGCGTGCTCAGCTGCGACGGGCGCCGTTCCGTTCCGGTCCCGGCAGGCGGGCGCGTGCGGATGCGCCGTGGTGCCCAGCCGGTGCGGGTCGTCCGGCTGGGCCAGTGGTCGTTCGCCGACCGACTGGTCAGCAAGTTCCAACTCCCGGTCCGCAGTTTCCGGGACGCGTCCGCGCCCCCGGACGATCTCGTGGCGGAGTGAGCTCATGCTGGAGGAGCTGCACATCCGCGGGCTCGGTGTCATCGACGACGCCGTCCTCCCGCTCGGCCCCGGACTCACCGTGGTCACCGGGGAAACCGGCGCGGGCAAGACGATGGTCGTGACCGGCCTGCTGCTGCTGTTCGGTGGACGCGCGGACTCGGCGCGCGTGCGCAGCGGAGCGGAGCAGGCGAGTATCGACGGCCGTCTCGAGCTCGGCGCCGGATCGGACGTCATCGGGCGGGTCCGCGATGCCGGTGGCGAACTCGACGACGAGAGGGCTCTGGTGCTGCGACGGGTGGTCACCGCGGCGGGTCGCTCGCGGGCCTACGTCGGCGGCGCGGCGGCACCCGTTGCGGTGCTGGGTGAGCTGGCCGAGCACCTACTCGTCGTTCACGGGCAGTCCGATCAGCTCCTGCTGACCCGCCCGGCCCGCCAGCGAGATGCGCTGGACCGGTTCGCCGACGTCGACCTCGGCAACTTTCGGGAGAGCTACCGGCAGTGGCGCGAGGCCGACACCACCTTGCGCGAGCGCACCGAGCACGCGGCGGTACTGCGTCGGGAGGCCGATCTGCTTGCGCACGGCCTGGCCGAGATCGAAGCCGCGGACCCGCAGCCGGGCGAGGATGCCGAGCTCGGCGCGCTCGCCGGACGGCTGGCCGATGCGGACGCGCTGCGGCTGGCCGCAGGCGGGGGACACAACGCGCTCCTGGGCGATGCCGACACGCCGATGGGCGAGGCCGCGGATGTGGCCGGGCTGCTCGGCGGGCTCTCCAGGACCCTCGGACAGGTCGCGGGCGCCGACCCGCAGCTCGACGAGCTCGCCGCACGGGTGAGCGACCTGGCCGAGCTGGCGGTCGATCTCGGCGCCGACTTCGGCACGTACGCCGAACAGCTGGACGCCGACCCGGGCCGGTTGGACGAGATCGAGGCTCGGCGCGCCGTGCTGAACACGCTCGTGCGCAAATACGGCGACCACGGTCAGGCCGATGTCGCGGCTGTGCTCCGCTGGTCGCAGCAGGCCGCGGCACGGCTGGACCGGATAGATGTGTCCGACGAGGCGCTGGCGGCGCTCGCTGCCGCGCGCGATGCCGCCGCGCGGCACACCGCCGAGCTGGCGATCGAGGTCACCGGCGCGCGCCGGCGCGCGGCCGAGACGCTGGCCAAGGGCGTCACGGCCGAGCTCGCCGGGCTGGCGATGGGCTCGTCCGTCGTCACCATCGACGTGCGGCGCCGGACGCCCAGCGCGGGGTCCGCGGTGCTGGAAATCGACGGCGCCGACAGTGCGGTCGGACCCGATGGAGCGGACGAGGTCGAGTTCTGCCTGCGCTCGCACCCGGACGCGCCTACGCTGCCGCTCGCCAGAGGCGCCTCAGGGGGAGAGCTGTCTCGCGTCATGCTGGCCATCGAGGTGTGCCTGGCCGGCAGCGATCCGGTGCCGACGATGGTCTTCGATGAGGTGGACGCCGGCGTCGGCGGCCGGGCGGCCGGGGAGGTAGGCCGGCGGCTGGCCCGGCTGGCGTGCGATCGGCAGGTCATCGTCGTCACGCACCTGGCCCAGGTGGCAGCGTTCGCCGATCGTCACGTGGTCGTGGACAAGCCCGCCCACCACGAGAGCCGGGTCGTGGCGAGCGACGTTCGAGTGGTGACGGGACCGGACCGCGTCGTCGAGCTGGCGCGGATGCTGGGCGGTACCGACTCGGGCACCGCCCGAGAGCATGCGGCCGAACTGCTCAGCTCGGCCGAGGACGAGCGGGCGAGGACTGCCGGACCGAAGCGGCCGCGGCGGCGGACAAACGCTGTGAAATCCCAACACTGAACCGCGTGGCGAAGGTCCGGGGCCGCTGACGGGAGTGGCACCATGGCAGCCATGAAGATTGCCGCGCTGCGCCGACGGGCCGACGGGCTCCCGGGCGTCAGCGGCGTCGCTCGGCTGGACCGTCGAACTACTCGGCTGGCCGGCCGGCTGAACCCGGGTGACATCGCAGTCATCGACCACGTCGACCTCGATCGGGTCGCGGCCGAGGCCCTGGTCGCGGCCAAACCGGCGGCCGTCGTGAACGCCCAGCCGAGCATCTCGGGCCGGTACCCGAACCTGGGTCCTGACCTGATAGTCGCCAGCGGCATCGCGCTGCTCGACAACGTCGGCGGCGAGATCTTCGCGGCGGTCAAGGAAGGTACCAAGATCCGGATCGACGGGGATCTCGTCTACGTCGGCGAAGCGCCGGTGGCCAAGGGGACGGCGCAGGACCCGAGCACCGTCGCAGCGTTGATGACCGAGGCCAAGTCCGGCCTGTCGGCGCAGCTCGAGGCGTTCGCGGTCAACACGTCCGAGTACATGAGCCGTGAGCGGGAACTGCTGCTCGACGGCGTCGGCGTTCCCGAGGTGCGTACCTCGCTCGCCGGCAAGCATGTGCTGGTAGTGGTGCGGGGGTACGACCATATCGCCGACCTCAAGGCGCTCAAGCACTACATTCGCGAGTTCAAGCCGGTTCTGGTGGGCGTCGACGGCGGTGCGGACGCGCTGCTCGAAGCGGGCCACAAGCCGCACATGATCGTCGGGGACATGGACGCCGTGTCCGACGCAGCGCTCGCGACCGGTGCCGAGGTCGTGGTCCACGCCTATCCGGACGGGCGCGCGCCCGGCCTGGCCAGGGTGCAGGACCTGGGAATCGACGCGGTGAGCTTCCCGACGTCGGGCACCAGCGAGGACGTCGCGATCCTGCTCGCCGACGAGAAGGGTGCCGACCTCATCGTCGCGGTCGGCACGCACGCCACGTTGACCGAGTTCCTGGACAAGGGCCGCACCGGCATGGCCTCGACGTTCCTCACCCGCCTGCGCGTCGGTGGCAAGCTCGTCGACGCGAAGGGGGTCAGTCGGCTGTACCGCAACCGCATCTCGGCGGCGGCGCTGCTGATCCTGGTCATCGCCGCGCTGATCGCGGTCGTGGCCGCGCTGGCCATCTCCGACTCCGGGCGCACCTACCTCCACAACTTCGACCACGGTTGGAACGACGTCGTCAACTGGGTACAGGACCTCTTCTCGTGATCTCTTTTCGCTATCACATCGTCTCGATCGTCGCGGTGTTCCTGGCTCTGGCAGTGGGGATCGTGGTCGGCACGACCGCCCTGAACGGCCCGGTCACCACCGATCTGCGCAAGCAGGTCAACACGCTCAAGGGCGAGCGCACCGACCTGAGCAAGCAGGTCAAGACGCTCACCAGCCAGGTCGACGACGCGGGCCAGTTCGCGTCCACGTTCGGCTCCCAACTGGTCGCTGGCACGCTGAAGGGCAAGTCGGTTCTGATCGTCGCCCTGCCTGGAACGCCGACCGGGATGCAGGACGGCATCGCGACCGAGATCAGCGCCGCCGGCGCACAGATCACCGGCCGGCTCCAGCTGGCGCACGATTACCTCGACCAGTCCGGCGCGAGCAACATCTCGTCGCTGGCGACGAATCCCGCCTCGCATCCGATCGCGTGGAGTGCGCCGGTGACCAGTGACGCGCGCCAGCTCGGCGCCAGCCTGCTGGCCTTCGTCCTGGTCGGCAAGGGGCAGCCGACCGACATCAAGACGGTGTTGAGCGGCTTCTCGGCGCTGCACATGATCACGTCGGACCCCAAGGGCGTCGAGCCGTCCAAGACCGTCGTGGTGGTCGGCGGCGGCGCGCTGGCCAAGGGCTCGTACGAAGGTCAGGCCGAGCTCGACCTGGTCACCGCACTGCAGGGTGACGGTGGCCAGATGGTTGTCGCCGGCGACAGCGGTTCGGCTACGGCCGGTGGCATCGTGTCGCTCATTCGCACCGGTTCGGCGAAGGCCACCGTGTCGACGATCGACAACGCGGACAGCCCGTTCGGGCAGGTTTCGACCGTACTCGCGCTCGCCGACGCGGACGCCTCACGGGTCGGGCACTACGGGACGGCTGCCGGCGCGGACGCGCTGTTCCCCAGCCCGAGCGGGTAGCGCACGCCGTCATCGAGTTGCCTGATCCGTACACCACCGTCGCGGCGGGTGAGGCAGCTGCGGCGCGCCGACCAGTGGTTCGGGCGCTCGGCCCAACACCGTGTTAGCGTGAACTTCCGTGGATCGAACGCCTCAGACGACCAAGCATCTGTTCGTTACCGGAGGCGTCGCCTCCTCGCTCGGGAAGGGCTTGACGGCCTCCAGTCTGGGCTCGCTGCTCAAGTCTCGTGGCCTACGCGTGACCATGCAGAAGCTCGATCCGTACCTCAACGTCGATCCGGGGACGATGAACCCGTTCCAGCACGGCGAGGTGTTCGTCACCGAGGACGGCGCCGAGACCGACCTGGACATCGGGCACTACGAGCGCTTCCTGGACACCGATCTGGTGGGCTCGGCCAATGTGACGACCGGTCAGGTGTACTCCTCCGTCATCGCCAAGGAGCGGCGGGGCGAGTACCTCGGTGACACGGTCCAGGTCATCCCGCACATCACCAACGAGATCAAGGCCCGGATCCGGGCGATGGCCCAGCCCGGGCCGGACGGCAGGGCGCCGCACATCGTCATCACCGAGATCGGCGGGACGGTGGGTGACATCGAGTCGCTGCCGTTCCTGGAGGCCGCGCGCCAGGTTCGCCACGAAGCCGGACGCGACAACTGCTTCTTCCTGCATGTCTCGCTGGTGCCATACCTGGCGCCGTCCGGTGAGCTCAAGACGAAGCCGACGCAGCACTCGGTCGCGGCCCTGCGCAGCATCGGCATCAGTCCGGACGCCGTGGTGTGCCGCAGCGATCGGGAGCTTCCGGACAGCGTCAAGCGCAAGATCTCGCTGATGTGTGACGTCGACCCGGAGGCCGTGGTGGCCGCTGTCGACGCCCCGAGCATCTACGAGATCCCGAAGGTGCTGCACGCGGAGGGCCTGGACGCGTACGTCGTGCGCCGCCTCGGGCTTCCGTTCCGCGACGTCGACTGGACGGTATGGGGCGATCTGCTCGAGCGGGTGCATCACCCGAAGGCGGAGGTGACCGTCGCGCTCGTGGGCAAGTACATCGACCTGCCTGATGCCTACCTGTCGGTGTCCGAGGCGTTGCGCGCCGGCGCCTTCGCCCACCGTGCCCGGGTCAGCATCAAGTGGGTTCCGTCGGACAGCTGCGAGACCCCGTCGGGGGCGGCGCTGGCGCTGGCCGGTGTAGACGGTGTGGTGATCCCCGGAGGCTTCGGGATCCGGGGCATCGAGGGAAAGGTGGGCGCCCTGCGGTATACGCGCGAGCGCGGGATCCCCACGCTGGGCCTGTGCCTGGGCCTGCAGTGCATGGTCATCGAGGCGGCCCGGAACCTGGCGGGAATCGACGAGGCGAACTCGGCGGAGTTCGAGCCGGACACGCCCGAGCCGGTCATCGCCACGATGGCCGACCAGGTCGACATCGTCTCCGGCAATGCCGATCTGGGCGGCACGATGCGCCTGGGCGCGTACCCGGCCAGGCTCACCGCCGGCTCGGTGGTCGCCGAGGCGTACGGGACGACGACGGTCTCCGAGCGGCACCGCCACCGGTACGAGGTGAACAACGCCTATCGCGATCGCCTGGAGAGCGCCGGCCTGGTCATCTCCGGCACCTCGCCCGACGGCCGGCTGGTCGAGTTCGTCGAGCTGCCATCGCAAACCCACCCGTTCTACGCGGCGACCCAGGCCCACCCCGAACTCAAGTCGCGGCCGACCCGAGCGCATCCGATGTTCCGTGGCTTCATCGGCGCAGCCCTGGACTACAACGCCGCAGAGCGACTGCCCGTCGAGATCCCGGACGACTCGGACGACAACGTGACGACGATCGGCGCCGCCGCGGTGGCCCGGTGACGGACACCTACCCGGTGACGGCGTCCGAGACGCTGTTCGAGGGCCGTGTCCTGTCGCTGCGCCAGGACACGGTGCGGATGCCCGACGGCGCCCTGGCCGTCCGCGAGGTCGTCGGCCACCCGGGGGCCGTCGGGGTCGTCGCCCTGGACGATGGCGGCAACGTCGTCCTCGTCAACCAGTACCGGCACCCGGTCGGCCAGCGGCTGGACGAGCTGCCCGCGGGGCTGCTGGACGTCGACGGCGAGTCGGCGCTCGCGGGTGCACAGCGCGAGCTGGCCGAGGAGGCGCAACTTGCCGCCGACGACTGGCACGTTCTGGTCGACCTGTACCCGTCACCGGGGATGTCCAACGAGGCGATCCGGCTGTACCTCGCCCGCGAGCTGCGTGCGGCGCGACCGGACGCATCATTTCAGGCCGATCATGAAGAACTCACCCTCACGGTGCGGCGGGTCCCGCTCGCCGAGGCGGTCCGGCTGGCGGAGTCCGGGGACTTGACGAACGCGGCTGCCGTCGCCGGTGTGCTCGCCGCGGCCCGCGGATCGGCGTCGGGCTGGGCCGGCCTGCGCCCGGCAGACGCACCGTGGGCAGCGCGGCCGGGACGCTAGCCGTGGCCGCGATCGCGAAGACCGGACGCGCGGCGCCGGAGTCGGTCGTGCGCACCTATCTCGACCACCTCGCCGTCGAGCGCGGGGTGGCGGCGAACACCCTCGCGTCCTACCGCCGCGATCTGAACCGCTATCTGGACTACCTGCAGACGCGCCGGACGGCCTCGATCGAGGACGTCGACGCCACGACTGTCAGCGGCTTCCTCGCCTACCTGCGTGAAGGCGACGACGCGCACCCGGCGCTGTCGGCGACCTCGTCAGCCCGGGCCGTCGTCGCCGTGCGCGGGTTGCACCGGTTCGCGTTACGCGATGGCCTCGTCCCGGTCGACGTGTCGCGCGAGGTCCGTCCACCGACACCCCCACGACGCCTGCCCAAGGCGATCAGCCCGGACGAGGTCGAGCGTCTGCTCGATGCGGCCGGCTATGCGCGCACGCCACTTGCCATCCGCGATCGGGCCCTGCTCGAACTGCTCTACGCGAGCGGCGCCCGAATCTCCGAGGCAGTGGGGCTGGCCGTCGACGACGTGGATCTGCCGGACCGCAGCGTGCTGCTGTCGGGCAAGGGCGGCAAGCAACGCCGTGTCCCGCTCGGTTCCTTCGCGGCCCGGGCGGTCGAGGCGTACCTCGTCCAGGTTCGCCCTGAGCTGGTGGCGGCCGGGCGTGGGACGCCGACTCTCTTCCTGAACTCGCGCGGCGGACCGCTGTCCCGGCAGTCCGCCTGGCTGGTACTGCGGGCGGCCGCCGAGCGGGCGGGCCTGGCTGCCGGCGTCTCGCCGCACACGCTGCGGCACTCGTTCGCGACCCACCTGATGGACGGTGGCGCGGATGTCCGTGTGGTCCAGGAACTGCTCGGGCACTCGTCGGTGACCACGACGCAGATCTACACCCTGGTCACCGTCGACCGGCTGCGCGAGGTGTACTCGGCTGCGCATCCGCGTGCCCGCGGCTGACCGGCACGGACTCGGTGCTGACTCGCCGTACGGCCGTCGTCAGCGGCGGCCCGCTGCGGTAGCCTCGCCCCGGATGCGCGGCGACCAACCGGCAGAAGGGCAAATTGCTTCATGACTATGTCGACAAGTCACGATGGCGAGGCCGAATCCGGCGAACTCTTCTCGGTCCAGCAGGCCAAGTCGGCAGATCCGGCGATCGCCCGGAAGAAGCGCGTGATTCCCGATCCGCCACAGCTCGACCGACACGGGCCGGCCCGGATCATCGCCCTGTGCAACCAGAAGGGTGGCGTCGGCAAGACCACCTCGACGATCAATCTCGGCGCCGCGCTGGCCGAGCTGGGGCGGCGGGTCCTGCTCGTCGACTTCGACCCGCAGGGTGCGCTATCCGTGGGGCTGGGCGTGCAGCCGCACCAGCTCGACCGGACGGCTTACAACCTGCTGATGGAGCGCGGCGTCAACGTCGACGACGTCCTGCTCAAGACGAGCGTCGCCGGGATGGATCTGCTGCCCAGCAACATCGACCTGTCCGCGGCCGAGGTTCAGCTCGTCGGCGAGGTCGCTCGCGAGCAGACCCTGCAGCGCGCCCTGGGCCCCGTGGTCGAGGACTACGACTACGTCCTGATCGACTGCCAGCCTTCACTCGGCCTGCTGACGGTGAATGCGCTGACCGCGGCCCACGGGGTGATCATCCCGCTGGAGTGCGAGTTCTTCAGCCTCCGCGGAGTCGCGCTGCTTATCGATACCGTCGACAAGGTGCGTGAGCGGCTGAACCCGGACCTCAAGCTCGACGGGATCCTCGCCACGATGTACGACGGCCGGACCCTGCATGGTCGGGAGGTCTTCGCCCGAGTCGTCGAGGCGTTCGGCGACGCGGTGTTCGACACCGTCATCTCACGAACCGTGCGCTTCCCCGAGACCACGGTCGCAGGCGAGCCCATCACCACCTGGGCGCCCAACTCGACGGGCGCCACCGCCTACCGGAACCTCGCGCGGGAAGTGCTCGCCCGATCATGACCTCCCGCCGCCGAGCGGCCTCCGACTCCATCACCCGCTGTCCCCGTCTCGAGAAAGTCCTTACATGAGCCGCAGAGCGAGCCTTCCCGGCGCCGCCGAACTGTTCCGCACTACCTCCGCCGTCGCTGAGCCCGAACCGGCACCCGCGCCGGCGCCGCACCCCGGAGTCGGAGCGGTGCCGGCACCCACGCCGCTGCACGAGGCCCAGGACGGGTCTTCGCGCCCGCGAGCCGTGCGGCCCACTCGGCGGGTGCGGTCCGTGGCTGACCGCAGCCCGTCCGGCCGGGAACGTCACGAGGAGAAGATCACGGTCTACTGCTCGCCCGAGGAGTTGCTGGACCTGGAAACCGCCCGTTTGCACCTGCGGGCCGAGCACGGCATCGCCATCGATCGTGGCCGGATCGTGCGAGAGGCGATTGCGGTGATCATCGCCGACTTCGAGGCCAAGGGCGACGCGTCGATCCTGGTCCGGAGACTGCGCGAATCGTGATTGCTTGCCGAACGTGACCGTCGAGGGCGGCAGGACGAGCCTCTCGGCCGAGGATGCGGTCGAGATCGAGATTCTGGCGACCGAACCGTCCGGCAGCGCCGACCCCGGGATCGCCGGTGCCGGGTTCCGAGTCAGCCTGGACAACTTCGAGGGGCCGTTCGACCTGCTGCTGAGCTTGATCAGCCGGCGCCAGCTCGACGTCACCGAAGTCGCACTGTCGCAGGTGACGGACGAGTTCATCACCTACCTCTCGGGTTCGGGACGGTGGGATCTGGGGCAGGCGACCGAGTTCCTCGTGGTCGCTGCGACCCTGCTCGACCTGAAAACCGCGCGGCTGCTGCCCGCCGCCGAGGTCGAGGACGAGGAGGACCTCGCGCTGCTGGAGGCACGTGACCTGTTGTTCGCTCGCCTGCTGCAGTACCGCGCGTACAAGCTTGCCGCGGCGTACTTCGATGAACTGGATCGCGCCCAGGCCCGCCGTCATGGTCGGGCGGTGGAGCTGGAACCACGGTTCGCCGAACTGCTGCCCGAGGTGCTGATCGGGGTGACGCCGCGGCGATTGGCCGAACTCGCCGCAGTCGCAGTCCGCCCGAAGCCGGTGCCCGTCGTGATCACCGACCACGTCCATGCGCCGCGGGTGAGCGTGCGCGAGCAGATGGCGGTGCTGCGCGATCGGCTCCGGCGTACCGGCGCCGCGACGTTCCGCTCGCTCGTCAGCGACTGCGCATCGACAATGGAGGTGGTCGGCCGGTTCCTGGGGCTGCTCGAGCTGTACAGGGACGGGTCGGTGGCCTTTGATCAAGCCGAAGCCCTCACCGAGTTGCGGGTGCGCTGGACCGGCGCGGACGACGCACAAGCGGGCCGGATGACGAGCGAGGACAGGAGCGCCGTGGTGGACGAGGAGTACGAGTGAGCACCGAAGACGAAATCGATCGCGGGACAGGTTCCGCGACCGAAACAGTGGCCTCCGGGCCGAACACGGCCGAGCAGTCCGAACCGGATCCGAGCGAAACCCACGACACGGGTGAGGCCGCACCAGCCTTTGCCGATCCGATCGAACTTGCAGCGTCGGTCGAGGCAATCTTGTTCGTGGTCGAGGCGCCGGTGACTGCCACTGCCGTCGCCGCCGCTCTGCAGCAGTCGACAGCCGCCGTCCAGGACGCTGTTGACATGATCCGATCCGGCTACGACGGGCGCAATGCTGGTATTGAACTTCGCGACGTGGCGGGCGGAATCAGGCTGTTCACCCGCGCCGCCTACGCGCCTCAGGTGGAGCTGTTCCTGCAGGACGGGCAGCGCAGCCGGCTGACCCAGGCCGCGCTGGAGACCTTGGCCGTGATCGCCTACCGGCAGCCGGTCACGCGTGCCCGGGTGTCGGCGATCCGTGGCGTGAACGTCGACGGCGTGGTCCGCACGTTGGCCTCGCGTGGGTTGATCGTGGAGGTCGGGTCGGATCCGGACACCGGTGGCGGTCTGTTCCGGACGACCGACCTGTTCCTGGAGCGGATGGGCTTAAATTCATTGACGGAGCTACCGTCTCTCGCTCCACTCCTGCCCGAGTTGACTGGCCTGGAGTATGACGAACTCTGAAGGCGAGGCCGAGACGGAAGCAGCATCCGAGTCCACCGGGATCCGGCTGCAGAAGGTGCTCGCCGCTGCCGGTGTGGGGTCGCGGCGCACCTGCGAGGAGTTGATCGCGGCCGGCCGAATCTCCGTCGACGGCGTGCCGGTGACCGAGATGGGCCGGCGGGTCGATCCGTTGCGCGCGGTCATCCACGTCGACGGGGACCGGATCAACGTACGGAGCGACCTGGTCTACCTGGCGCTCAACAAGCCGCGTGGCGTGCTGAGCGCGATGGCGGACGATCGGGGCCGGCCCACCGTGGCCGATCTGGTGCGCGACCGCCCGGAGCGGCTGTTCCACGTGGGCCGACTGGACGCCGACTCGGAGGGGCTGCTGCTGCTGACGAACGACGGCGAGTTCGCACACCGGCTGATGCACCCCTCGTTCGGGGTGGCCAAGACCTATCTGGCCACAGTTCCGGGCCCGATCGCGAAGGCGGTAACGCGGCGGGTGCGGTCAGGCGTGGAACTGGACGATGGTCCGGTACTGGTCGACGCCTTCCGTGTGGTTCAGGAGCAGGGAGCGCGTTCGATCGTCGAGGTGACGCTGCACGAGGGGCGAAACCACATAGTCCGGCGGCTGCTGGCCGAGGTGGGACATCCGGTCGAGCGCCTGGTCCGCACGGCGATCGGCTCGGTGTGCCTCGGCGGGCAGCGGACCGGCACGCTCCGAGAACTCACCCGGCCCGAGCTCGCCGCGCTGCATCGTCTTATCGATAAAGCGGCTTCACAGTAAAGTAGTTCAGTGACTCATCCATCTGTCGGCAGGATGTCTTACAGGTTAGTTTGCTAGCCGACTCAGTCACAGATGTCCAAAGCTGCAGGGCCCGACCCGGCGCCAGGCGATAGCGGTAACGACCTAACGATGTATCGATAAAGCGAGGACGCGATATCGGCCTGAAGGATCTGCATCCACCGGGCCTGTGGGCTGGGGGCTGGACGTCGAATCGTCGCCCCTCGATCACGGTCGATGGACCGGACCGGTCGACGCCCAGCCTGGGTCGGACGTTCAACGATCTATCGATAAACAACTTGATTGATGTAGCGATGTAATGGTGAGCGGTCAGATTTCTACAGCGGTGTGTCGCTACGAGAATGTAGCGATAGACCGCTCAAAGGCTGCAACGATATAGCTGCCTACCGGTACAACGATTTACCGATGAATTGAGAAGAGGTGACGATGCGTTGGCGGTGCGAGCTGTGCGCGGCGCGATCCAGGTGGATGCAGACGATCGCGATGCAATCCTGGCCGGGGCTTCCGCGCTGGTCAGCGCGGTCCTCGAGCGCAACGACATCGATCCGGCCGACCTGATCAGCATCGTCTTCACGGCCACGCCGGATCTGACGGCTGAGTTCCCGGCCTACGCGGCACGCCTGCTCGGACTGGTTGACGTACCCCTGCTGTGCGCCACCGAGATCGCAGTGCCCGGTGCGATGCCTCGGGTACTCCGATTGCTCGCACACGTGGAGACCACGCGTCGGCGGCAAGAGATTCGGCACGTATATCTGGCGGGCGCGTCGGCCCTGCGCAGCGACCTGCCCCGGTAACGGTCGGAAACCATCGAATCTGACATAACTGACCTGCGACTTGAAGGAATCTGAGGACGAGCTGGCCGGCCCGACTGATCAGCGCGGGGCCGCCGTGGGTGGTCGTGATCAGCTTGAGATCATCGATAGGTTGAGCCGGAATGTGTTGACTTCCCTCGTTCTTCAGTTCACGTCGAGCTGTTCTCTGACTTGCTGATCAACGACCGGCGGTCCCGACCTGCGTCTTTCCGGGCACGAGTCCGTATCCTCGACCTGGCCGTTCAACAACGGCGACCCGCCGCCAACACCGGCCGGGCCGCGGCCTCGTCCGAACGCTCGGCGGGCGCCAGCACGTGAGGAGCCGCTCTGGTGAGCGACCGCACCGAGCCCGCCCCGCGGGACGAACCGACGCCAGCGCACTTCGATGGCGTCGTCGCGCTGGACGGACCGTCCGGAACCGGTAAGTCGACCGTCGCACGGCGCCTGGCCGCAAGCCTGGGCACTCGCTATCTGGACACGGGCGCCATGTACCGCGCTGCGACCCTGGCCGTGCTGCGGGCGCGCGTTGCCCTGGATGACGTCGTCGGCATCGTCGGCACGGTCGAAGGCGCCAAGATCGAGGTGTCCACCGATCCAGAGGCGCCGGGCGTGTGGATCGCCGGCGAGGACGTTTCGGCCGAGATTCGCGGCAGCGAGGTAACCGCCGCGGTCAGCGCGGTGTCCGCGGTACCGGCTGTGCGCGCCCAACTCGTCGATCAGCAACGCGAGCTCATCGCGGACGGGGGGGTGGTGGTCGAGGGTCGGGACATCGGCTCGGTGGTGTGGCCGACCGCGCGCCCCAAGGTCTATCTCACGGCCGATGCACAGACGCGCGCCCGGCGACGAGCCGGTGAGCTCGGCGCCCGGCAGGATCTTGCGGCGGTCGCGGCCGACATCGATCGACGCGATCAGCTCGACAGCAGCCGCGCTGCCAGTCCGCTGGCCAAGGCCGGCGATGCGGTCGAACTCGACACCACTCGGATGGGTATCGATGAAGTGGTTCAGCGGCTTATCGACATAACGACGAGTGGGGAAACCAATGGCTGACTCGCGTTTCCCAGGCGACGCGGCGGATGTGGCACCTGAGGCGGCCGGCTCGAGAGTGCCCGGCGGTGAGGCGACGCCCGGGGAGCCAGCCGGTGAGCGCCCGCAGCGAGTGGCCGTCGCTCCGGTCGTCGCGGTGGTGGGCCGGCCGAACGTCGGCAAGTCCACGCTGGTGAACCGCGTCCTGGGCCGGCGCGAAGCAGTCGTGCAGGACGTACCCGGCGTCACCCGAGACCGCGTGGCCTACGACGCGCTGTGGAACGGCCGACGATTCACCCTGGTCGATACGGGCGGCTGGGAGCTTGACGCACGGGGCCTGCAGGCGATGGTGTCCGAGCAGGCCGAACGGGCCGTGGTGAGCGCCGATCTCGTCCTGTTCGTGGTCGACGGGCGGACCGGTGCCACCGATACGGATCTCACCGTCGCGCGGACCTTGAGGCGCTCGGGCCGACCGGTTGTGCTTGCAGTGACAAAGATCGACGACGAGCGCGCCGAGCCGGAGACCGCGGAGCTGTGGTCGCTCGGACTGGGTCAGCCGTATCCGGTCAGCGGCCTGCACGGACGGGGGAGCGGCGACCTGCTCGATGCGGTCCTGGCGGCGCTGCCCGACGCGCCGGCCGACCAGGACGTCGAGGGCGGACCGCGCCGGGTGGCGCTCATCGGCCGTCCGAACGTCGGCAAGTCCAGCCTGCTCAACCGGCTCACCGGCGAGCAACGGTCGGTGGTTGACGAGGTCGCCGGCACCACCATCGATCCGGTGGACAGCCTGGTCGAGCTGGGCGGCGAGGTGTGGCGATTCGTCGATACCGCGGGCCTGCGTCGCCGAGTACGTCAGGCCAGCGGCATGGAGTACTACGCGAGCCTGCGGACGGCTGCGGCGATCGAGGCGGCCGAGGTGGCCGTCGTGCTGCTCGACGCCGCGGAACGACTCTCGGAGCAGGACCAGCGGGTCATCGCCGAGGTGGTCGAGGCCGGTCGTGCCCTGGTGATCGCGTTCAACAAGTGGGACCTGGTCGACGAGGACCGCCGCGACCTGCTCGATCGGGAGATCAGCCGGGATCTGGCGCGGGTGGCGTGGGCGCCGCGGATCAATGTCTCGGCCAAGACCGGCCGAGCTGTCGACAAGCTTGCCGGGCATCTGCGGGCCAGCCTGGCGTCGTGGGATCGGCGCATCTCGACCGGACGTCTGAACGGCTGGCTCGCCGAGGTCGTCGGGCAGACCCCGCCGCCTCCGCGTGGGGGTAAGGCGCCGCGAGTGCTGTTCGCGACGCAGGCCGACACGCGTCCGCCGCGGTTCGTCCTGTTCACGACCGGGTTCCTGGAGGCCGGCTACCGGCGCTTCATCGAGCGCCGGCTGCGTGAGGACTTCGACTTCGCGGGCACACCGATCGAGATTTCGGTGCGCGTGCGGGAAAAGCGCGGTGCGCCCTCTCGCTAGCGCAGGTCGTGGAGTGACCGCAGCGCAGGTCACCAAGCGGCGGTGCGTCCTATCGAGGACGCGGGCTGCGATAAAGTTCTGCACGGCGGGACGTGGCGCAGCTTGGTAGCGCACTTGACTGGGGGTCAAGGGGTCGCAGGTTCAAATCCTGTCGTCCCGACCAGAAGCTAGGGTCGTAGCACCGGGTTCGGCGCTCCGGTGGTGAGTCCGCCGGCCGGGTCCGCGTCGGCACTGTGGCTTGTCTTGCGAGGGCTTATCTCGGGAGCCTGTTCTTGGCCGGTCACCCACCAGGAGGCAGCAGCGTGACGGCAGCGCCCGGTGCACAGGACCTGACGACGGATCGGATCTGGACGATCCCGAACCTGCTCAGCGTGCTGCGCCTGCTCGGCGTCCCGCTGTTCCTCTGGCTGCTGCTCGGGCCGCACGCGGACGGCTGGGCGCTGGCCGTGCTGATGGTCTCCGGCTTCACGGACTGGGCCGACGGCGTGCTGGCTCGCCGGCTCAATCAGATGAGCGCCCTGGGCGCTCTGCTCGATCCGCTCGCCGACCGGCTGTACATCCTGGCGGCGCTGCTCGGCCTGGTGTTGCGGCACATCATCCCGTGGTGGCTGGCCGTGGTGATCGTCGGCCGCGATGTGATCCTGGCCGGTGGTCTCTGGGTGCTCAAGCGGCACGGCTGGGGTCCGCCGGCCGTCCACTACCTGGGCAAGGCGGCCACGTTCTGCCTGCTCTATGCGTTCCCGCTACTGCTGATCGGGGCCTACCGCGGCACCGTTCCTGACATTGCGCGCCCGATCGGCTGGGCGTTCACGATCTGGGGAACGGGCCTGTACCTGTGGGCCGGCGCGGTCTATGCACGGCAGATCGGCCAGCTGGTGCGGCAGGCGCCGGGCTGATGTCCGCGCCGAAGCCGCCGGGACGAGTGCCGTTGACGACTCAGGCACTTGTCGACTTAGTGATGAATCCACGCGATCCGGGGTACGAGGCTGCCGCCGCACGCCGCGGGGGCGAGCCGGAGAGCCACTGGTACGACCGTCCCGCGGTGGCAATCGGCGCGCTCGTGATCGGGTTCGTCCTCGTGGTCGGGTACGTGCACACCCATCGCGGAGCCCCGGAAGCGGCGAAGGTGCACAACAGCCTGGTCCAGCGGGTCCGCACGGCCGAGCACCAGGACGGCACGCTGGCCTCGACCGCTCAGAAACTGAACGCCGAGCTCAACGCCGTCCGCAACAACGCGCTGGCGGGGAACACCGGGTTGGGTGCACAGCTCAACCGCAGCCAACTCCAGGCCGGGCAGGTCGCGGTCAAGGGCCCCGGGTTGCAGGTCGTCCTGTCCGAGCCGCCGGCGCCGTCCCCGACGAGCAACAACGCCGGGCGGGTCGGGACGGTCCCGATCGGGGCGACGAATATCCTCACCGACCGTGACGTACGCAGCGTGGTCAACGAGCTGTGGGCCGACGGCGCCGAGGCGATCTCGGTGAACAATGTCCGCCTCACGCCGACGGCTGCGATCCGCTTCGCCGGGGAGGCCGTCCTGGTCGACCGAGAGCCGATCACCGCGCCCTACACGATCCGGGCCATCGGCAACGCGGACGATCTGGACACGAGCTTCGCCTCCAGCGACGTAGCCAGCAGGTATCAGACCCTGTCCAGCGCCGACGGCATCGGTTTCACGTTCAGCGAGGCGACGAAGCTGACGCTGCCGGCCAACACCTCCGAGCTACCCAAGTACGCCACCGTCCCGACGGCAACCCCGACGAAAGGCACCCGATGATCGCCGCGCTCGCCCTGGTCGCCGGCGTGGTGGCCGGGCTGATCCTGCGACCGACGGTCCCTACCTGGCTGGAGCCCTACCTGCCGATCGCCGTGGTGGCCGCGCTCGATGCGGTGTTCGGCGGTGTGCGGGCCCGGCTGGACGGGATCTTTGACTCGAAGGTGTTCGTGGTCTCGTTCGTCTCGAACGTCGTGGTGGCCGCGCTGATCGTGTTCCTCGGCGACAAGCTCGGCGTAGGCGGGCAACTGTCCACCGCCGTCGTCGTCGTGCTCGGCATCCGGATCTTCAGCAACGCTGCGGCCATCCGGCGACACCTGTTCCGGGCCTGACCGTGGAAGATCGCGAACGCACGCCCGGCGACGGCGAACTGGGATCCAATCCGGCTCCAGCTGACCTCGAGGGCAAGCCTGTCAAGTCGCGGCGGCGCGCTCGGCTGCGGGCAGGGGCGCTGATAGGCGTTCTGACCGCGCTGCTCGGCTTCGCGATTGCGGTCCAGGTCCATGCGAACTCGCAGTCGGACAGCCTGTCCGGCCTGCGCGAGGACGACCTGATCGGGATTCTGGACAACCAGAACGCGCGTGCCGACCGGTTGCGTCAGCAGATCGCCGACCTGCAGCAGACACTCAACCGGCTCCAGGACAGCGGCGACCGATCGGCAGCCGCGCGGCAGCAGGCCGAGCAGGAGGCCGACGCGCTCGGCGTACTTCTCGGCACCCTCCCCGCCACGGGTCCGGGCGTGCTGGTCCAGGTCACCGATCCGGAGCACAAACTCGCAGCTGAGGACGTGCTCGATGTCGTGGAGGAGCTGCGCGGTGCCGGCGCCGAAGCGATCGAGTTCGGCACTGTACGCGTCAGCACCAACACCGCGTTCACCGAAGTCGACGGCGGGATCGCCGTTGACGGGACGCCGCTGTCCGCGCCGTACACGGTTCTCGCGATCGGTGATCCGAAGACCCTGGACACCGCGCTGAACATCCCGGGCGGGGTGGCCGCGACAGTTCGCGCGGCCGGCGGCGGGCTGACGGTGAACGAGCGCAGCAAGCTGACGATCAGCGTCACTCGCAGCATCCCCACACCCAGGTACGCGTCGCCGGACGGCAACTAGCGCCCGGGCGCTGGGTAGGGTCGCAGCGAGCGTTCCGAGACCCAGACGACCCCGCACACGACGCAGCCCCAGGATCGACTCCACGACCGGACTCACGAGCAGGAAGGCACGTCAATGGCCGATGTCCCCGACGACTTGAAGTACACCGCAGAACACGAGTGGGTCCGTGCCGTCGACGGATCGACAGCGGTCCGCATCGGCATCACCGACTTCGCGCAGGAAGCGCTCGGCGACGTCGTGTATGTCTCGCTGCCGGAGGTCGGCGCGCAACTGGCCGCGGGTGCGGCGTTCGGCGAGGTCGAGTCGACCAAGAGCGTCTCGGACCTGTACGCACCGGTCGCAGGATCGGTGACCGCCCGCAACGAGGCGCTGGACGCGACGCCGGAGCTGGTGAACTCGGACCCGTACGGCGACGGTTGGATCCTCGAGATCGAGCCGGGCGACCGGTCCGACCTCGACGGGCTGCTGGACGCTGCCGCGTACGGTGCGCTGTCCGGCTGAGCCGGCCGACTCCTCGACGTCGACCTTCGATTGACCCTCGCGAGTCGCCGGGCCTAGGCTCGGCGAACCGGCCGGGTCAGCAAGGCCGAGTTCGTAATTTCCTGATTTGTCTGTTCCTCGATCGAAGGGCGACGCAGTGTTCTGCACCGCTTGTGGCACTGAGAACTCGGCCGGAAGTCGCTTCTGCGCGAACTGTGGTGCGGCGTTGCCGGCCGCGGCTTCTGGCGCAGACGTGACGAGCACCATCAGCAGCTCGGGCGTGCTGCCCGACGTCGACTCCGAGTTCTCGACCGAGGCGCACCAGGGCGCGGTGGACGCGCTGACACCGGGCTCGGCTCTGCTGGTCGTCAAGCGCGGGCCGAACGCGGGAAGCCGATTTCTGCTCGACCAGGACGTCACTGCGGCGGGGCGCCATCCGGACAGCGACATCTTCCTCGACGATGTGACGGTGTCCCGCCGTCATGCCGAGTTCCGTCGGGAGGGCTCCGGGTACGCCGTACACGACGTCGGCTCTCTCAACGGGACGTACGTGAACCGTGAGCGGATCGACGCGACGCCACTGTCCGGAGGTGACGAGGTGCAGATCGGCAAGTTCCGTCTTGTGTATCTGACCGCTGCCGTACGCGCCGGCGTCGGGACGGACGCATGACCGCGGTCGGCGCCGCGTCGCGCGGTCGTACCGGTGCGACGCTCACCATCGGTGACGTGCTCGCGCAGCTCAAGGGTGAGTTCCCCGATCTGACGATCAGCAAGATCCGCTTCCTCGAGCAGGAAGGCTTGGTGCAGCCGGACCGCACCCCGTCGGGATACCGCAAGTTCGCGCCCACCGACGTCGCCCGACTGAAGTACGTGCTGTCCCAGCAGCGCTACCACTACCTGCCGCTCAAGGTGATCAAGGACCAGCTCGACGCCATCGATCGCGGCCTGGTCCCGCCGGGTACCGGTACCGCGAGCCCGCGCGCGGCGCACGTAGCCGTCGCGTCGATCGAGGACAACGCCCCGACCGCCGAGCACTTCCGTCCGGCCCAGGCGGCCATGCGGCTCACCCGCGAAGAGCTGCTGAACGCCGCGGGTCTCCGGGTCGACCAGCTCGCGCAGCTCGAGCAGTTCGGTCTGATCGCAGCGCGACCCGGCGGCCACTACGACGACGACGCGCTGGCGGTCGGCAAGATTGTCGCCGACCTCGCCAGGTTCGGCCTGGAAGGTCGTCATCTGCGCGCGTTCCGCACCGCGGCCGAGCGTGAGGTCGGGCTGTTCTCGCAGGTCGTCGGGCCGATGTCGCGGCAGAAGAACAGCGAGGCGAAGGTGCGCGCCGAGGAGACCGTCCGGGAGCTTGCGGCGCTCTCGGTCCGGCTGCATGCGGCGCTGGTCCAGATCGGCCTGCGCGAGGTCGTCGGCGGGGGCTGACCGGTCACGATCTGTGACCATGGGCTGCCTGCCAGCGTGTAGCGTCGACAGCGCTAGTTCCTCGATCACGGAGGTCTCTCGTGCATCCGCTGCGGGTCGTCGGTGTCCGGGTCGAGCTGCCCGCAAACCAGCCGGTCGTGCTGCTGCGCGAAGAGGACGGCGTCCGCTACCTGCCCATCTGGATCGGCGCCGTCGAGGCATCGGCAATCGCCTTCCAGCAGCAGGGTGTGCAGACCGTCCGGCCGCTCACGCACGACCTGCTCCGTGACGTCATCTCCGCGCTCGGGGTGCGGCTGGAGGCCGTGCACATCACTGACATGCGCGAGGACATCTACTACGCCGAACTGCGCTTCAGCGGCGGCGTGAGCGTCAGCGCGCGGCCGTCGGACGCGATCGCGCTGGCCCTGCGCTGCGAGGTCGAGATCCTCGGCTCGGACACCGTCCTGGAGGCGGCCGGAATCGAGATCCCGGACGAGCAGGAGGACGAGGTCGAGAAGTTCCGCGAGTTCCTCGACAACATCTCGCCGGAGGACTTCGCGGCGGGCAGTTGAGCCGCGCAGGAGGCGATCCCGACCCTCAAGCTCTACATGAGGGTTACTGAACGACGGCGCGTCGCGTTGACCTGCACAGGACCCGGCTCTACCTTCGAGACACAACGAATCACGCACGTGGCATTCTGGCGTGACGCAGCAGGGCTCCAGCAGTTCCGCGTGACGGTCGAGCGCAGCGACCGAGAGCAGGAGGTGGGCAGATGGACGAGGTCCAGCACCCCGAGCAGGGGACCCTGTTCGCCGACCCGAGCACGTCGGCCACCGACGAGTTCGTCGGCTACCGGGGGCCGACCGCATGCTCGGCAGCCGGCATCACGTACCGGCAGCTGGACTACTGGGCCCGCACCGAGCTAGTCGTTCCGACCGTTCGTTCGGCGACCGGCTCGGGCAGCCAGCGGCTCTACTCGTTCAAGGACATCCTGGTCCTCAAGGTCGTCAAGCGGCTCCTGGACACCGGTGTCTCCTTGCAGAACATCCGCATCGCGGTGGACGCGTTGCGCACCCGCGGCGTGGACGACCTGGCCCGGATCACCCTGCTGTCCGATGGCACGAGCGTCTATGAGTGCACCTCGTCGGAAGAGGTCGTCGACCTGCTGCGTGGGGGCCAGGGCGTCTTCGGCATCGCGGTCAGCGGCGCCCTGCGGGAGCTGGTCGGTTCGCTCGCGCACCTGCCGAGCGAACGGACCGATGGCGCCGTCCCGGACGCCGCCGCGACCACCGGCACCAACGACGAGCTGTCGTTGCGCCGGCAGCGCCGCACGGCATCGGCCTGATCCGCGCGATTGGCACGAACGCCTGATACCGTCGCTGGTGGCCGCTCATCCCGCGCGGGAGAGCCCGATACTCGTTTCCAGTCGACGGGTGTCGGCGCCGAAGGGGCAACCTCCCCGGAACCTCTCAGGCAGCCAGGACCGCGCGGGCGAGGCCACTCTGAAGGGCGCGTCCTGACAGACGGGGAGACCGGGTTCCGACGTGGGGCGCGGTCCTCGTCCAGTCGTCCGTTGGAGCAGCGCACAAGATGAGCGAGCAGAGTCTGACCGAGCAGGCCCCCACCCAGCCGAGCCTGACCGGGCTGGAGCGCTCCAGCCCGTTCGCGGCCCGACACATCGGCGTCGTCGTGCCGCAGGAGCGACGACGCATGCTGGACGTCGTCGGATACGCAGCGATGGACGACCTGCTTGCCGACGCCATCCCGGCCGGCATTCGCGAGAAGCTGGCCCTCGCGCTGCCCCCCGCGGCCAGCGAGGCCGAGGCGGCTACCGAACTTCGCGAGCTTGGCGCTCGCAACCAGGTCCTCACCTCGATGATCGGATTGGGGTACTACGACACGATCACGCCCGCGGTCATCCGGCGTTGCGTGCTGGAGAACCCGGCCTGGTACACCGCGTACACGCCGTACCAACCGGAGATCAGCCAGGGCCGGCTCGAGGCGCTGCTCAACTTCCAGACGATGGTCGAGGACCTGACCGGCCTGGCCGTGGCCGGGGCGTCGGTCTTGGACGAGGCCACCGCCGCCGCCGAGGCGATGGCATTGGCGCACCGTGCGGCCCGGGCCGGAGACCTGTTCGTGGTCGACGCCGACGTGCTGCCCCAGACACTGGACGTGGTGCGTACCCGCGCGCGGCCGCTGGGCCTGACGGTGCTCACCCACGACCTGTCGCAGCCGCTACCGGACGGTGACGTGTTCGGTGTGCTCGCGCAGTACCCCGGCGCGTCCGGAGCCGTCCGCGACCTCGCCCCGCTGGTGTCGGCGACGCATGACCGTGGCGCGCTCGTCGTCGTCGCGGCCGACCTGCTCGCCCTGACCGTGCTGACCTCGCCCGGCGAGTTCGGCGCCGACATCGCAGTCGGGACGACTCAGCGGTTCGGTGTTCCCCTCGGTTTCGGCGGGCCACACGCCGGTTACCTCGCGACGCGCACCGGCCTGGAGCGGCAACTGCCCGGACGCCTCGTCGGCGTGTCCGTCGACGCCGACGGCGAGCCCGCCTACCGCCTCGCGCTGCAGACCCGCGAGCAGCACATCCGGCGGGAGAAGGCGACATCGAACATCTGCACCGCACAGGTGTTGCTGGCCGTCATCGCGTCGATGTACGCGGTCTACCACGGTCCGGACGGGCTGCGGGCGATCGCCCGACGGGTGCAGCGACTGGCCGCGATCCTGGCCGCCGGGCTGCACGAGTCCGGCATCGACGTGTCCGACGGCCCACGCTTCGACACGCTGACGGTGCGCGTGCCGGGCCGAGCCGGACCGGTCGTTGCGGCTGCGCGCGCCGCCGGCATCAACCTGCGTCACGTCGACGACGACACGATCGGCATCGCGTGTGACGAGGCGACGCGGCGCGAGCACCTCGTCGCGGTCTGGACGGCCTTCGGGCTCACGCTCGGGGCCGCGGACGTTGACCGGCTGGACGATGCACCCGTGCTGCCCCAGACCATGGAGCGCCGCACGCCGTACCTGCAGCATCCGGTGTTCTCGGCGCACCACTCGGAGACCGCGATGCTGCGCTACCTGCGGGCGCTGGCCGATCGTGACTACGCACTGGACCGAGGGATGATCCCGCTCGGCTCGTGCACGATGAAGCTGAACG